>NZ_JBSRQL010000003.1:0-335448 GCF_054083135.1 Stenotrophomonas maltophilia group sp. LNF247 | reverse complement strand
TGCCCCGGCGCACCGGTGACGCCACCGCCGGGGTGTGTGCCCGAACCGCACAGGTACAGCCCGGGCAGGGCGCCGCGATAGCCGGCCTGGCCGACCATCGGCCGTGCCGAGAACAGCTGGTTGGCGCTCAGTGCGCCGTGGAAGATGTCACCGCCGACCAGGCCAAAGGTGCGTTCCAGGTCCAGCGGTGACAGCACCTGTCGGCCAAGCACGCTGTCGGCGAAGCCCGGTGCATACCGGTCGACGGTCGCGATCATCAGATCGGCCACCGTGTCACGGTGATCATCCCAGTGACGTCCATCGGACAGCACCGGTGCCACGTGCTGGCAGAACAGACTGGCCACATGCCGGCCGGGCGGCGCCAGCGAAGCGTCCAGCGTGCTGGGAATCAGCATCTCCACAATCGGTTCGCGCGACCAGCCGTCGCGTCGCGCATCAAGCCAGGCGCGGTCCATGTACTCCAGGCTGGGCGCCATGATGATGCCGGCGCTGAGGTGATCGCCGGGCCCGGGCAGGGCGCGGAAGTCCGGCAGCCGCGACAGCGCCACGTTCATCCGGAACGTGCCGGAACCGCAGCGCCAGTTCGCCATGCGTTCGCGGGTCGCGTCTGGTACCTGTGCCGGGGCCAGCATCTGCTCGTACAACAGCTTCGGGTTGACGTTGGCGATCACCGCGCGTGCACGCAGGATTTCACCGTTGGCCAGTTCCACTCCCACGGCACTGCCGTGTTCAACCAGTACGCGTCGCACGCCGGCGTCCACGTGCAGTTCCGCGCCAGCCGCGCGTGCAGCGGCGGCGATGGCCTGGCTGATTGCGCCCATCCCGCCGATCGCATGGCCCCACGCACCTTTCACGCCATTGCACTGGCCGAACACATGGTGCAGCAGTACGTAGGCGCTGCCCGGTGTATACGGGCTTGCATAGTTGCCGACAATGCCATCAAAGCCGAACAGGGCCTTGATCGGCTCGCTCTCGAACCAGCGGTCCAGGTACTCGGCCGCCGACAGCGTGAACAGGTCCAGCAGTTCCTGGCGTAGCGAAGCATCCAGCGTTGCCAGTTCGCGGCCGAGGCGGCCCATCTGCCAGAGCGCGGGCAGCGCACGCCAACCGCCTGCTACACCCAGGTCCGGCGGCGCGCGCAGGGCCCATGCGCGCAGTACGTCGGCGAAGATCCCCAGGCGTGCTTCATACGCTGGCAGCGCCTGCGCATCGCGTTCGGAGAATTTCGCGACTTCGGCCTGGGCGCGGCCAGGTGCCGACAACAGGTAGCGGTCGTCGGGCAATGGCAGGAAGTTGTTGACCGGGCGCGCGACAATGCGCAGCCCATGCGCATGCAGTTGCAGGTCGTCGATCACCTTCGGTTGCAACAGCGATACCGTGTACGACGCCACAGAGTTGCGGAAGCCGGGATGGAACTCCTCGGTGACCGCAGCGCCGCCGAGCACACCGCGCCGTTCAAGGACCAGCACTTTCTTCCCGGTCTTCGCCAGATAGGCCGCGCAGACCAGGCCGTTGTGGCCACCACCGATGATGATCGCATCCCAGGACATCAGCACCTCGGGAAAAGGGGACGGAGGGAATTAAGTCGCAATTCGCATTGGGTCACAGACAATGGGGAATAACGACTTAATCCCCTCCGTCCCCTTTTTTGATTGCCGCTTCGATGGTGGCGATGTCGATCTTCTTCATCGGCATCATCGCGTTGAAGGCGCGCTTGGCCAGTGCCTTGTCCTGGCTGGTCACCGCTTCGATCAGCATGCGTGGGCTGATCTGCCAGGAAACGCCCCATCGGTCCTTGCACCAACCGCACTGGCTCTCCTGTCCACCGTTGCCGACGATCGCGTTCCACAGGCGGTCGGTCTCGGCTTGGTCCTCGGTCTGGATCTGGAAAGAAAATGCTTCGCTGTGCTTGAACGCGGTGCCGCCGTTGAGGCCGACGCAGGGAATACCGCAGACCGTGAATTCAACGGTCAGTATGTTGCCCTCCTTGCCGTCCGGGTAGTCGCCCGGGGCGTGGTGGACAGCGGTCACCGCGCTGTCGGGAAAGGTGTTGGCATAGAAGGTGGCGGCCTCGAGCGCGCCGTTGTCGTACCAGATACAGATCGTGTTCTTGTGTGCCATGGTCGGGCTCCGCAGCGGACGAAGGCGCAGCGATAGCACGCCTGGTGTTAATGCGGCATCGTGCTGCAGCGCAGGGGAAAGCAGTTCCCGTCAACGGCAGCACGAAGGACGAAGCGTGCAGCCCCTGATCCTGGATGGATTGGGGTGCTTGGTGGGCGGCTGATCCACCTGCTGACGGACCTGCCGGAGCTGGAGCTGTTGGTGGCCTGGCGTACTCTGGCGCCGGCGCTGCAGGCCGAGCGGCCCGACCCTGCAGACCAAGGGCCGTGGTCGTGGTGACGCGCCGCTGGTCGAGCGTTTCGGCGCGGTCTCGGTCGGCCTTGCGCTGGTGGCGGGTGGGGGCGCCTGCAGTTGATGCCACGATGCTGGCCGCTGCTGGGCATCGCGCTGCCACGCGCACTGCTGCCTGGCGACATCAGCTTCGAGTACGACGTGGACGGGCAGTTCGTGTTCGATGTAGAAAATCGGCGCGCCGCTGGTCAGGTGCATCGTGCCTTACCGGGGCACGCTGCAGCCTGCGTGACGGGTGACGCAGGCGAGCATGTCTGCAGTGGGTGTGTCGGAATCGGAACGACATGCTGTCGCTTTGGACGCTGCATGTTGTGCGTCAGCACTCTGGCGTGACGTATGTTGTCTGTCGTGGCGTGCGTCGTGCATCCGTACCTGTCGTTGCTTGGTCCACTGAATATCCAGGCTTTTCAAGTGCATGGATTGAACCATGGGCCGCGTCGAGGCTTGCATCGTGGCGTATTCCACCCGATTCATCGCCGGTTGCAGCACTGCCTTGCGCGGCAGACCCGTGCCTATAACTCCCCGGTAGTTCCATCAACGGAGAGGAATTCATGGCAGTTGCATCCATACATCGCGTGCTAAAGCGCAGCGCACTTTCGGCAATATTGTTTTCCATCGTTGGCAGCGTTGCCGCGCAGAGCACGACCGGCACGCTGTACGGCAATGCTAGCGGCTCCGAAGGCGCGACCGTCGTTGCGCAGAGCGACAGTGGCCTCAAGCGCAGGGCAGTCATCGACGCCCAGGGGCGCTACAGCTTCGGTGCGTTGCCGGTGGGGCGCTACAGCATCAGCCTGCAGCGCGACGGGCGCATCATCGAACAGCGCGATGATGTGCAGCTGCGCGTGGGCAGCGGTACCGAAGTGAGCTTCGCCGCACAAGGCCCGGCGACCACGCTTGATGCGGTCAATGTCACGGTCGCCCACATGCCGAAGATCGATGTGACCCACACCGTCTCTAAGTCGGTCATCACCTCCGAGCAGCTGGATGTGTTGCCGCTGGGGCGAAGCGCTGAATCCATCGCGCTGCTGGCGCCGGGCGTGGTCGCTGGTAGTGGCTCCTTCAGCAATGGCTCGCGCTCGGTGCTGTCGTTTGGCGGCGCCAGCGTCACCGAGAATGCGTACTACCTCAACGGCTTCAACGTCACCAACCCGCTCAACTATCTGGGCGGCATCAGCCTGCCGTACGGCTCCATCGACCAGCAGGAAACTTTCACCGGCGGCTACGGCGCGGCGTATGGCCGTTCCACCGGTGGTGTCATCAATCAGGTAGGCAAGCGTGGCACCAACGCGTGGCGGTTCGGTGCGCAGGTCACCTGGTCGCCGGCCGGGCTGGCCGAGTCTCCGGCATCGGTGAACTACCCGGACATGACCCTTCCTGAAGGATATGCCTTCGAGAATCCGTCCAAGCCGGGCACGTTGTACCGCTACCGGCGCGGTGACAAGGCAACCACGACGACCTACAGCGGCTATGCCAGTGGCCCGTTGATCGAAGACAGGCTGTTCATCCACCTTGCTGCCGAATCGAACCGTCGCGAAGGCGTTGCAACCGCCAACGAAGCCGCCGCGCAGCAGGTGCGCAACCACTACCGCGTTGACACGCCGAAGTTCTACGGCAAGATCGATTGGAACATCAACGACGGCAATACGCTGGAGTACACCCGCTTCCAGGACACAGATCGTACCGCTGGCTACTACCGGGAGTTCGACTACAAGACACTGTCCGAGGGGGATCGCACCGGTACGTTCCCCAACCTGGTCAAGTCCAGTACCGACGTCGATATCTTCAAGTACACCGGTTACCTCAACGATGCATTGACTTTCAGTGCCGTGTGGGGGCGCGCGCGTACCAGCAACCTTGAATTCAATCCGCTGGACTCGGGCAACCCCTATATCAGTGGTGCCGGCAACCAGGATCCCTCGTTGAACGGTGGCACGCCGATCCGCAACGATCAGCCCGATCTCTACAGCAAGGCACCTGATGCGGGCAGCACGACCCACGGGCTGCGCATGGACCTGCAATACCGCATCGGCAACCACGAGTTGACTGCCGGCGTTGACAACATGACCTACCGGGCCAACAACGAAGGGCAGTCCATGACAGGCCCCGGTCATGCCTGGATCTATTCGCGTGGCAATCCGGGCGCATCGCCCAGCCCGGGCTTCGGCATCGCCCCGCCGGGGGGCGAGGGCTATTTCGTGCAGAAGTACATTTTCTCCACTACCACCAGCATGTCGGTGAAGCAGCGGGCCTACTACCTGGAAGACCGCTGGCAGCTGACACCCGATTGGCTGCTGACGCTTGGCCTTCGCAACGACCGCTTCACCAACTTCAACAGCGACGGCCGCGCCTACGTGGAGAGCGGCGACCAGTGGGCGCCACGCCTGGGCGCCAGCTGGGATGTATTCGGCGATGCTTCGTTGAAGCTGTTTGCCAACCTGGGCCGCTACTACCTGGCGCTGCCCAACAGCGTGGCTATCCGCGGCGCCTCCGCATCGACCTACACGCGCGAATACTTCGCCTATACCGGCATCGACGCCAACGGCAACCCGACCGGCCTCACACCACTGGGGCCGGGTCCGGTGTCGGCCAACGGCGAGTACGGGCAGGCGCCCGATCCGCTGGCCGTCGCGCCGACCGACCTGAAGTCGCAGTACCAGGACGAGCTGATCCTGGGCTTCGAGAAAACCCTGGGCAGCCGTTGGAACAGCGGTGCCAAGGTCACCTACCGCAAGCTGCAGTCGGCCATTGACGATACCTGCGATTCAGACCGCTTCGTCGACAGACTTGCAGGCATGGGTCTGGATGCCGACACTTTCGATCTGCCCGGTTGCGTGATCTTCAATCCGGGTGCCACCAACACTTTCCAGCTACGGCACCGTGATGGCTCCGGCTACACGCCGGTCAGCATGAGTTCGACAGACTGGGGCTACGACGGCAAGAAGGCGAAGCGCCAGTACGTGGCACTGGATCTGTTCATCGAACGTCCGATGTCCGACGGCTGGTCCGGCCGCCTGGACTACACCTGGTCGCGTAGCTTCGGCAACACCGAAGGGCAGGTGAGATCGGATATCGGCCAGAGCGATGTGTCCAAGACCCAAGACTGGGATGCGGCGGCGTTGATGGAGTACGCCGGCGGCTACCTCGCCAATGATCGCCGGCACCAGTTCAAGGCGTTCGGTGCCTACCAGATCGATGACGAATGGACAGCCTCTGCCACGGTTCGGGTGATGTCGGGCATGCCGAAAAGCTGTCTGGGCTACTACGGCAGTGATCAGACCGATCCACTCAATGGCTACGGCTCGGCCTACCACTACTGCAATGGCAAGCCTTCGCGTCCCGGCGACGCGGGCCGGCAGCCGTGGACGGCGCAGCTGGACATGGGCGTGATGTATCGCCCCGGGTTTGCTGACAACCGGCTTGGCCTGGGACTGAACATCTTCAACGTGCTCAACCAGCGGCGCCAGCTGCAGTCCACTGCCAAGTACCAGACCGGACCCGACACGGTCTCCAACATCTACGGTATGGGCAGCTACTTCACACCACCGCGGACAGTGCGCCTGAGCGCCTCATACGACTTCTGACCTGCGCGAACAGCGGTTCTCTCTCGCCGCAAGGGTTGGTTTGGCCCTGATCCGTCAGGGCCTTTTTCCCTCCGTTTCCGCAAAAGAAAGGGCGCCGGAGGCGCCCTTTCATCAATAACAAACCATCAGACCTCAGCGCCAGACCTTGATCTGGTCGGCTTCGCTGCGCTGCATCGGCTGCCCGGCCTTGCAACTGAAGGTAGCACCGAACGCCGGCAGGTTCGCCAGCGTGCCGTTGCTGCGCCACAGGCCCGGCGCGCGGATGTCGGCGGTCAGGCGGCGCGCGGCCTCGTTCGGCGACAGCTGCTGCGCCCACAACGTCGACCAGGCGCGGAAGAAGCCCTGCTGCTGTGCCGGCTTGGCCTTCGGCTCCTGCGCGGTGTATGCGGCCCAGGCCAGTTCCAGGCCGGCGATGTCGGCCAGGTTCTCTTCCTGGGTGAGCGTGCCGTTGACCTTGGCACCCTTCACGCCCGGGAAGTCGTAGGCGCTGTACTGCGCTGCCACGCGATTGCCGAGCAGGGTCCAGGCGGTCTTGTCGGCCGGAGTCCACCAGCTGCGCAGCTCACCCTTGGCATCGACCAGCGCGCCCTTGGCATCGATCGCACGGGTCAGTTCATGGCCGACCAGACCACCGAAGCTGCCGAACTTGTCGGCGGCGTCGGCCTTGGCGTTGAACACCGGGCCCTGCAGGATCGCGGCGGTGACGATCAGGCGGTTCTGCGCCAGGTCATAGGCCAGCGACGGCTGCTGCGGCAGCACGTCCCAGCGACGGTCGGCGTTGCCCTTGCCGATGCGCTTCATTTCCTCGCGATGGCGCCAGGTCGACGCGATCAGCATATTGCCACCGAACGAGCCGCGGCCCATCGGCTGCACGCTGTAGTCCAGGTCGCGCAGTGGAGTGCCGATCTCGATCTTCAGCGCAGCCAGCTTGGCCTGCGCTTCGGTCTTGGCTTCGGCACTCATCCAGCTGCTGTTCTTTACCGCCTCGATCTGTACTTCGCGCACCTTGTCGACGATCCATGCGGCCTGGCGACGATCTTCGGCCGACAGGTAGCGGGCGGCGTACTCGCGACCGACCATCGGGCCGGCGGCCACATTGATTGCATCCAGCACGGATTCCCAGCGCTGCGGCGGCAGGGTCTGGCCACGCAGCACACGGCCACGGAATTCGAACTCGGCGTCGCGGTAGGCCTTGGACAGGTACGGCGCCATCGAGTCGCCCACGCGCCAGCGCAGGTACGCCTTCCACTGCTCCGGCTTGAGCTTGGTGACCATGCCATCGAGCTGCTTGAACAGGCCCGGGTCGGCCAGCGAGACCAGGTCATCGTCCACGCCCTGTGCCTTCAGGAAGGCATCCAGCTGCAGGTTGCGGTAGCGGCTGTTGAGCTCCTTGGTGGAGATGGGCGCGTAGTTGTTGAACGGGTTGTTGATGCCGGCCAGCGACTGCGCATTGCGTGCCAGTTCGGTTTCCAGCGCGATCACCGCCTGCGACTCGGCATCCAGCTTGGCGGCCGGGGTACCGGTCAGCGCCAGGATCTGCTTGACGTAGTTGCGGTAGCGGCCCATCAGCGCCACGGTGTCGGCGTCGGTGCGGGTATAGAACGCCGGATCCGGCAGGCCCATGCCGCCCTGCATGAAGTAGCCGATGTGACGATCCAGCGCCTTCAGGTCGACGTCCGGGCCGAAGTTGAAGGCCACCGGGATGCCGACCTGGTGCAGCGCGGCGATCGAGGCCGGCACATCCTTGGCCTTCTTGATGGCGTTGATGCGGGTCAGCAGCGGCGCAATCGGATTGGAGCCGTCTGCTTCCACGGCGGCTTCGTCCAGGCCACTGGCCCAGAAGTCGCCCAGCAGCTTCTGCACATTGCCCTGCGGCGACTTCATCGCGGCGTCGAGCAGTTCACGCTGCTGCTGGCGGCTGCGGTCAACCAGCTGTCCCAGCGCGGTGACGGCGCCGGTCTGCGGCACCGGGTTGGCCTTCAGCCAGCCTGCATTGGTGGCGTCGTAGAAGTCGCTGCACTGGGCGCTGACGGCCGGAGCGCGTGCGGCCTTCTTCTTGGCGGCGAACGCATCGTGAGTCGGGACCAGGGTCGCCAGGCAGATGCCCAGGGCGATGGCAAGCGGACGGAAGTTGGGCATGTGGAACGAATCCGTGATGGATTGAGGGCGCGCGCACTATAGCAAGCCAGGCATGGGCGCGGGATGCACGCGTCGCGGTGCATTCGCCGACCAAGGTCGGCAGCTACCGGGGAGCGCCGGGATCAGTAGATCCACGCCATGCGTGGATGAAAGACACCCCGGAAAAACAAAGGCCCGGGAATTCCCGGGCCTTTGCAGGTCTGCAACAGCGTCAGCCAGGACTTACCAGATCACCACCTGCTGCTCGCCGGTGCGGGCCATCGGCGAACCGGCCTTGCACTGGAACGCGGCCGCGAAGGTCGGCAGGTTCGACGGTGCACCCATGGCGCGGAACTGTGCCGGGGCGTGCGGGTCGGTCGCCAGGCGGACCTTGGCGTTCTCCGGGGTGTACTTGGTGCGCCACACGGTGGCCCAGTTGAAGAAGAAGCGCTGGTCGCGGGTGAAGCCGTCCACCTTCGGGTCTTCCTTGCCGGCGCTGGCCTTCTGCAGGGCATCGTAGGCGGTAGCAAGGCCGCCCAGGTCGGCGATGTTCTCACCCAGGGTCAGGTGGCCGTTCACCGCCTGGCCGTCGACCTTGTACTGGTCGAACTGCTTGACCAGCTTGCCGGTCAGGCCTTCGAAGTTCTTCTTGTCAGCGGCGGTCCACCAGTCTTCCATGTTGCCGGTCGGCCCGAAGCGCGCGCCCTGGTCGTCGTAACCATGGGTCATTTCGTGGCCGATCACCGCGCCGATGCCGCCGTAGTTCAATGCGTCGTCGGCCTTCGGGTCGAAGAACGGCGGCTGCAGGATGGCGGCCGGGAACACGATCTCGTTCTGCAGCGGGTTGTAGTAGGCATTGACCGTCTGCGGGGTCATGCCCCACTCGGTCTTGTCCACCGGCTTGCCGATCTTGGACAGGTTGAACTTGTAGTTGAACTCGTTGGCCGCGCGCACGTTGCCCAGGAAGCTGTCGCGCTGGGTCTGCAGGCCCGACCAGTCACGCCACTTGTCCGGGTAGCCGATCTTCGGGGTGAAGGTTTCCCACTTGGCGATGGCCTTGGCCTTGGTCTCCTCGCTCATCCAGCTCAAGCCCTGGATGCGCTCCTTCAGCGCGGCGGCCAGGTTCTTCACCAGTTCTTCCATCTTCGCCTTGGCTTCCGGCGAGAAGGCAACCTTCACGTACAGCTGGCCGAAGGCTTCACCCGCATCGTTTTCGATGGTGCCCAGCACGCGCTTCCAGCGCGGCTTCTGTTCCTTCTGGCCGTTGAGGGTCTTGCCGTAGAACTCGTAGTTTTCCTGCACGAAGGCATCAGCCAGGTACGGCGAGGCGCTGTCCACGGTGTGGAAGCGCAGGTAGGCGCGCCACACCGACGGGTCGGTATCGCCCAGCGCCTTGCTTACTTCCTCATGGAAGGCCGGCATGGCCAGCGAGAACTTCTCCGGCGCGGCCACGCCCTGCGATTTGAAGAACTCGGTCCAGCTGAAGTTCGGGGTCAGCTTGTCGGCATCGGCCAGGGTGACCGGGTTGTAGTACAGCTCGACGTTGCGCGACAGCTCCACGCGCGACTTGGAGGCCTTGGCCAGGCGGGTCTCGAACTTGACCACGTCCTCGGCCTGCTTGGCGGCGTCGGCAGCGGCGACACCGGACAGCTCCAGCACCTTGGCGACGTGCGCCTGGTAGGCCTTCAGCTTGTCGGCATTCTTGGCGTCGGTGTAATAGGTGCTGTCCGGCAGGCCCAGGCCGCCCTGGCTGGCGTAGGCCATGTTCACGGCCGAGTTCTTGAAGTCGGCTTCGGCACCGAAGCCGAACAGGACGTTGTCGCCCCTGGCCGCGCTGGTGCGCAGGTAATCGGCGATGGCCGCCTTGTCCTGCAGGCCGTCGATGGCGGCCAGGTCGGCCTTCAGCGGCTCGATGCCCTGGGCATTGATCTTGGCCTCGTCCATGCCGGTGGCCCACAGGTCGCCGACGATTTTCTCGATGTGGTTCGGATTCTTGACCTGCGCCACCTGTTCGGCCAGCTGGTGCTGCACGGCCACCGAGCGCTCGTCGAGGATGGTGAACGCACCCCAGCTGGTGCGGTCGCCCGGAATTTCATTGGCGGCCAGCCACTTGCTGTTCACATAGTCGCCGAAGGCGCCGCAGGCGTCCTTGGTGGTATCCAGATCGCTGGGCTGGAAAGCGTTGTAGGCCGGCAGCTTGCTTTCGTCCAGCGTGTAGTTGGTGGCTTCGGCCGCGGCCGGCGTGGAGGCGGTGGCGTCCTTGGCCGGGGTTTCAGTCTTGCCGCAGCCGACCAGCGCGGCCGAAACGGCCAGGGTCAGCAGCACGATCTTGGGAGTACGGGTCACTTTGATGGCCTCCAGGCCGAGTGAGTCAGGGAAAGGCCGTGGGACGGCCGTGGGCCGAACGATACGCCGCCGGCCAGACCTGCAAGGGTGTCGAAGGTCATGGCCGGGTGCAAGGGGGCCGCTTGGTGGCCCGGAAAAGACAGACCCGGCAAAAGCCGGGTCTGTCGGGTGTTGCGGTCAGCGGTGGATCAGAACTTGTACTTCAGGCGCACGAACGGGGTGCGACCGTAGTAGTCGTACTGGGTGGCGAACGGGTGGGTGTTGCCGTAGCGCGAAGAGTAGACGCTGCTGGAGATCAGCGGCGGCTTGGCATCGAACACGTTGGAGACGCCCACCAGAATCTGCCAATCGGCCTGCTCGTAGCTCACCGAGGCGGTGTGATACCAGCGGCTGCCAGCGGTGATGTCGCGGTAGGAATTCGGACGGCCCTGATAGGTGAACGTCTCCAGCAGGTCCGGGTCCTTGGTCGACGCGATGTACTGGGTCATCCAGTTGTAGGTCCAGTCGCCACGCTCCAGGCTCAGGCCCAGGTTGCCGACCAGGTCCGGGCGACCGAAATCACCCAGCTGGTCCGACGAGGACAGGCCGCTGGCCGCTGCGCTGTCGAACAGCTCGGCGGTGTCTTCAACCGTGTAGGTGACCTGCGAGTCCAGCGAGAACTTGCCGAAGCTGAACTCGTGTTCCCAGTTCAGGGTCAGATCCCAGCCGCGGGTGCGCTGGCGGTTGATGTTCAGGTACTGCGCATACACCTCGGTGATCATGTTCGCGTTGGTACCCGAATTCGGATTACGACGCATCAGGTCGCAGTAGCGGTTCGGATAGGTGGTCGACTCGTAGCAGCCTTCCAGGATGGACGCTGCACTCAGCGCGGTGATCTGGTCGCTGACTTCGTAGTCGAAGTAGTCGATCGCAACGCTCAGGTCAGCAAATTCCGGGGTGAACACCAGGCCGATGCTGCGTGCACGCGAGGTCTCCGGCTTCAGGTCGCCGCCAGCGCCGCCACGAGTGAAGACGGTGGCGCTGCTGTTGCCTGCGGCGGTGTAGTCGCCCGGGATACCGGCAGCGGCGCAGTTGGCAGCAGCGTTGCTGTTGTTGCCTTCAGCCCAGCGGATGCAGGGATCGATCGCGGTCTGCGCCTGGAAGCCGGTCTGATTGCCAAGGTACAGCTCATACAGGCCCGGTGCACGGTAGGAGGTACCGATGGTGCCGCGCAGGCGCAGCGACGGGATGATCTGCCAGTTGACACCGAACTTCCACACCTTGTCCGAACCGGACACCGTGTCGTACTTGAAGACGCGGGCCGAGCCGTTCAGCGACAGCGACTCGATGCCCGGAACTCCCTTGAAGACCGGCACATCCAGTTCGACGAACGCTTCCTTCACCTTCTCGTCGCCCTTGGTGCGACCGGCGGTGGTCGAACCCCAGATGTCGGCAAAATCGGCACCCGGCTGGTCGTCGATCTTGTAGTTGCGGTACTCCACACCGACTGCGGAAGCCACGGCACCGGCCGGAAGATCGAACAGCTCACCGCTGAACACGGCGTTGACCGTGGTCTGATCGTAGGTGGTCTTGCCCTTGGCCCAGACGCCGAGGATCGAGACCAGCTCGTCGACCTTCGAGCCATTCAGATAGCCCGGGTCGAAGTAGTTCGCAGCTGCAGTGCCGGTACCCGGACGGCCGATGTCGCCGCTGATCGAGTTGCGGATGCCAAGGTTGCTGTACTTGCCACTGGAGTGGCTGTAGTTGGCATTGACTTCCCAGCCCCAGGTGCTGCTGCCGAAGCCGCCATCGAACTTGTTGGCGAAGTAGTAGTAATCAACTTCGGTCTCGGAAGCAGACTTGAACGGCAGCACCGGCTGAGCGCGGGTGGTGGTGCCGGGGATCAGCACTGTCGGGAAGAACTGGCGCCACGAGAAGTTGTCCGTGGTGCGGTTGTTGTAGAGGAACTGGGTCTTCCAGTTGAACGAATCAAAGCCGAAGTCAGTGGCAAAGTAGACCGTCTTGCGCTCTTGGCGGTTGATGATCTGGGCTTGGCCGTAAGCCTGGAAGTTGTACGGCTCCTGATACGTCGCCACGGGGTTGCCGTTGGCATAGGTCTGGTTGGCGCGCGGACGATAGCCCGGGAACGGGCCAACCGTGCTGCCATCGGTGCTCGGCACGTAACGGACGGAACCGACGTCGATGACGTTGTGCAGCATGTTCTGGCAGTTGGCCAGGTTGGTGCCGGCCAGGATGGAGCGGTCGACGCGGTCGATGCGGTTGCCCTTGTCGTCCCAGACGATATCTTCGGCGCACTTGAAGAAATCGCGGTCACCGCGGGTCAGTTCGTTCTGGCGGTACCATTCCACGGCGGCGACGATGCTGCCATTGTCGAAGTTCCAGCCGTTGGCCAGCGACGCCGAGAATACTTCACCGCCGCCTTCGGTCGGAACGCGACCGCTGACGGTCAGCTCGGGACGGTCGAAGTTCTTCTTGGTGATCAGATTGACCACGCCGGCGACGGCATCGGAGCCATAGATGGAGGACGAACCGTCCTTCACGATCTCGGCACGCTGCAGGACGGCGGTGGGCAGCACGTTCAGGTCGAACGCGCCGACCGCGCCGCGGGTACCGGCCGGGCCCGGACGCTGGCCATCAAGCAGGATAAGCGTGCGATTGGCACCCAGGCCGCGTAGCGAGAACGTCTGTACGCCGGTACCACCATTGGTGGTGAAGCCGCCGAACTGATTGGTGATCTGCGTTTCGGCGGCGCCGATCGCCGACTTCTGCAGGAATTCACTGACGCTGGTCTGGCCCTGGGCGGCATTGCGCTCGGTGTCGATGGTGAACACCGGCGAGGTGGTTTCATAGTCCGCGCGACGGATCAGGGAGCCGGTGACCGTAACCTTGTCAAGATCAGTGGCCTTCTTGTCAGACGTCGAAGCACTTGACGCCGCTGCTTCCTCGCGGGTGGATTCCTGGGCCAGCACCGGGGCTGCCTGCAGGCAGGCAATCACTGCCAGGGCGAGCGGCAGGCGGCTGGGCGTAATAAGGCGGTTGGTCTTGCGCATTGTGTCGGATCCCCACTTGTTATGCTTCGGTTAACGGAGTGTATGTACGGCGTAAAGTAAATGCAACATGAACATTCCCCGTATGTAACGCGCTTTTGCTAATGGCGTATTCATGTACCGGTGGGGAGCTGCAGAGCTCCCCAGCTGCGTGGACGACGGCAGGGTGCCTCCCTGGGCGGCCTACAGGCCGCCTGGGCCGCAGTCCTTGGCCAGGAAGTCGGCCATCAGCGGCAGCGTGGCCCGGTAGTGGCTCGGGTACCACGGCATGCTGTGCGGCATGTCGGCGATCAACTCGAACTTCGCCGGAACCTTGCCTTGAACTGCGTTGTAGAACGATCGGGCGTGGAACGCCGGAGTGCGTACGTCACGATCTCCGACGTAAAGCAGTACCGGGATGGTCGCCTTGGCCGTGTTCTGTATCGGGTCCATTCCCTTGACGGTCTGCCCCTGCAGGATGCGCTGCAGGCGGTTCTCGCTCCATGACATGCCGACTCTGCCGAGATCGGTGACGGGCGCTCCGGCAATGGCACACTGGAAAGGCGAGGGGCTGCGGACCGTGGCTGCAGCGGCTGCGAAGCCGCCATAGGAGTACCCGAAGATGGCCAGGCGGTCCTTTGCGGCGATGCCCTGCTGCACCAGCCACGCAGCCGCATCGTCATTGTCGTCCTGCATGGTCAGCCCCCACTGCCTGTCACCCGCGAGCCAGTGGTCGCGTCCAAAGCCGGTTGAGCCTCGATACTGGGGGCGGATGACAGCGTAGCCACGCGAGGTGAAGTAAGGCACCCAGCCAGATGCATCCCAGCCGGCATAGTCACGAGCCCATGGGCCACCGTGCGGGTGCACGAGCGCTGGAAGTGGTTCTCCCCCTTCCTTCCAGCCCGCGGGCAGATCAAGGATGGCGGGAATCTTTCGTCCGTCGCGGGCGGTATAGGTGACCCAGCGTTGCTGGCCGATCTGCCTGCCATCGATCCAGGGTCGCTCACTGCCCAGGGTGGTCACCTGTTTGCGGTCGCTGAGTATGTGATAGGTCGTCGGCGTGTCGGCACTGTTGGTGGTAAAGAGCACGCGGGAGAGATCGTCGTTGTAGCCGGTGATGGCGACGTACTTCCCCGGATAGGCCTGTTTGAGGCCGTCGAAGAGGGCCTTCATCTGCGGGTCGACATAGATCGCTTCGCGCCGCGGCCCATCCACATAGAAGCCCAGAACCTGATTGAAGTTGCTGGGTTTGCTGCCGAGGATGAGGCCGCTGATCGGATACTGCGGGTGGGCGGCCAGCGGCTCCTTGTCGAAGGTCCGGGTTGCTGGGTCGTACAGGCGGGCCTGCACCTGCTCGGAAAATCTGTCGGTGAGGATGTAGAGCTTGCCGGTCTGGTCATCGATGCCGGCCACGTCCATCGTGTAGCGTTCGCTGAGCTTGGTTGTCAGCGCATCGTGCTTCTCGAACTTTCCGCTTGCCTTGTCCTTGATCAGGATCTGCTGTTCGTACTCGCTCGACCCGGCCGGTTCGATCTGGGTCCTTGTCAGGAGTTCGCCGCTGCGGGGATGGAACAACCCGGGCGTCGAGCGCGCGTCGCCACGGAAGAGCAGCTCGGTCTGTCCGGTCTTGAGATTGAACAGGTAGTAGCCTGCCGAGAACGTTGACTGATTGATCTGTGAAATGATGACCTTGTCAGGGTCCATTGGGAGCGAGTGAACCAGTGATGCAGTTCCCGCCAGTTCCAGGCAGCGTTGTGTCTGTTCGCTGATGCCAAGCTTGCGTGAATTGTCGGCGAATGCTTCGTCGAACTTGGTCTGGGAAGTGTCGGTCAGGTAAGCCTTCGATAGGAAAGTCTTGGTGTTTCCCACCGAGTTGCCTTCTCCACAACCGGCCAGCTGCGCGGTAAGTTCCTGGCGGCCGATGACAAGGCTGCGGCCGGCCTTCAATGCGCTGGCGGCGATGAACTTCATGCGGTCGCCGGAGGGCGTGATGGCCACCGGGCCTGCGCCGAGATTGTCCAGGTTCCAGTTGGCGAGCGCGGTGTCACCGTTGTTGCTTCCCGGGGCAGCGATGATCGCAACCAGCTGTTTGCCATCGGGGCTCATGGTGACCGATTGGATGGCGGGAATCTTGGCGAAGTCGTCGACCGGCAGCGGTGTAGCCAGCGCCTGGCCCACGGCCAGGCCCAGCAGCGTAGCAGCAGCGCCCACATGGGCGAAGAGGCGTGTGGCTTTCATGTACAGGGCATCCTTGGCAGTTTGACTGGAAGATGACCTGAAGATGAACGAGGGCGCCCGGTTCGTCAACTTGGCGTGAAATCTACAACTCTGGCCGGCCCTGGTTGCGTTCCAAAGCAGAAGGCCCCGCTGGAGCGGGGCCTTCTGCAGCACAAGTGGCGTCAGCGGATCAGCGGCCACCGAACTCGTACTTGGCCTGCACGTAGATGGCTCGCCCGTAGGCGTTGTACAGGTAATTGTTGTACGGCTGGCCACTGGTGCCGGCGAAGCTGAAGCGCTGGTTGTCCGGCATCCTGTTGAAGACGTTGTTGACCATCAGCGACAGGGTCAGGTTGTCCAGCGCGCGATAGTTCACGCTCAGGTTGTAGGTGGTGTAGGAGCCCCACTTGCCCGCCTTGTAGCCGGAGCTGTGCACATAGTCGTAGCCATTGCCCAGGTATGCCATGTAGTTCGGCGTCTTGCCGATGTAGTTGGCATACAGGGTAGTGGTCCACTTGTCCTTGGCCCAGCCGATCGAGCCGTCCGCGCGCACCTTTGCGTAAGAGTCGTACACCCACATCGCGTAGGGGTCACGCAGCAGGTCCAGGAACTCATCGCCCGGCTGCGGCTGCAGCTCGCGCTTGAGCATGTCGGTGTAGTTGCCCGAGAACTGCAACGAACCGAAGCGACCCATGTCGTGCACGTACTTGAAGCTGGCGGTCAAAGCTTCCAGGTTCTGGCGCGCAACATTCATCTTCGGGGTGTAGATCTCGTCCAGCACGCCGGATGCATCACGGGTGATCCAGTCGTTGACGTTCTGGCAGCTTGCAGAGGTGTTGTTGGCCTGGTCGTTACGGCAGTAGTACTCGGCCAGCAGCAACTGGTCCGAACTGAGGGTGTCGACCTCGTTCTTGATTTTCCAGTTGTAGTAGTCAACCGACAGCGAGAGGTTATTGATCGGAGCCCACACCACGCCCGCGTTCCACACGTCGGCGGTGATAGGCTCCAGGTCCGGGTTGCCCGAACGCGTACCGAACACCGATACGCTGTCATACGGGCAGCCAGCGGTGTTGCTCGGGGCATACCCCAACTGGCCGCAACGGTAGTAGTCGGTGGAGCCGTTGGCATAGTAGCCACTGCGGCCCTGGAAGGCATCGGACAGGGTCGGCGCGCGGAAGGCCGTCCCGTACTTGCCACGGAACAGCAGGCTCTCGATCGGGCGGAACTCGATGCCGATGCTGTAGGTGGACTTGTCGACGGTGTTGCTGCCGATCTTGAAGGCGTCGTAGCGGCCGGATCCGGTCACGGTCAGCATGTCATGCAGCGGCAGGCGCAGTTCGCCTGTCACGGCGTAATTGCTGCGGTGGCCAGCGCCGGAGACCGCCGTGGTGCCCCAGACGCTGCCATCCATCAGGCCCGGATCGGGAGTGTAGTCCCAACCTTCGCTGCCACCCTCGACCACCACCGCCAGGCCGGCGTCGCCACCGGGCAGCTTGAACAGCGACCCGTTGGTGACCTGGGCCCGGGCCAAATTCTGCCAGGTACGGCTCTGGCTGTAGCTGTAGCCGGTGAACGTCTGGAAATCACCTGCCGGCAGTGGCGCATAGAACGCTTCCCAGTTCGGGCTGTAGATGTTGTAGCCCGTGCTGGTAGTACCCAGCACCGGGCCCAGCACACGCTGCTCGAAGTAGTCGTTGATCGGATCGTTCCAGCGCACGAAGTTGCGCTCGGTCAGCTTGTACTCGCCACGGGTGAAGCTGACGCTGTAGTCCCAGTTGCCGGCCGTGCCGCGGCCGCCCAGTGTCACCTGGTAGGCCTTGTTGCGGTCGGTGTTCATGATGTCGCGGTAGCCGGCGCCGCCGATGTCTTCCGGGGCGAACACGCGCTGCAGGTTCATGTACTGGCCGCTGGCCTGGTCGTAGAAGCGACCCCAGCCGGACGAGGTGCCCCACCAGGTGTAGTTGGAGCCGGTCGCATACTTGACCTCTTCCAGGCTGTACAGCGCATCGCCAAACAGCTGCAGGTTGTCATTGAGGTCAAAGGTGGCAGAGCTATAGATCTGTGCGCTTTCCTTGCCGTTCTTGATGGTCTTGTAGCCGGTGCCGTACACCGAGCCGCATGCCTGGCCGGTCGGGCGGGTGCCCAGCACGGTGGTACCGTCGAACTGGCCCGCCACGTTGGCGCAGAGGTTCGGGTCCATCATGGCGTAGCGGTTGTTGGCGGCCGGCAGCAGCACCAGGAAATCGTTGGAAACGTACTGCGGGCTGTAGCCGTCTGGATTGTTGACCTTGGTCAGGTCGCGCTGGTAACCCCAGATCGGGCTGGTCTTTTCGTACTGCACGTTGACCAGCGCGTGGAAGCGGTCATCGACGCCATTGAACCCGTGTGCGCCGCTCAGGCGGAAACTGTTGCCACCGCCTTCGCTGTAGGCGCCGCCACGGACGTTGAGAACGCCGCCGTCCATGCGTTCCTTGAGGATGATGTTGACCACGCCGGCAATCGCATCCGAGCCATACAGGGAGGACTGGCCACCCGGCAGGATCTCGATGCGCTCCACGATGTCGATGGGAATGCCGCTGATGTTGTTGAACGTATCGCCGCCGTTGTACAGCGCTGGATACGAAAGCATCGGGCGGCCATTGATGAGGTACTTGGTGTAGCCCGGGCTGAGGCCGAACATGCCGGCCGCTTCGGCGCCCTGGGTGAACGAGGCCGAGGTCTGGCCGCCCTGGAGGCCGCCCGTGGACAGTGAGGACTGCTGCAGTACGTCGGCCACACTGGTGAAGCCGCGGGTCTGGATGTCCTCGGCGGTGACGGTCAGGACCGGCGTGTGGTTCTCGATTTCGGTCTGTGGAATCAGCGAGCCGGTGACGGTGACGCGGTCAAGCTGGGTCGGTGCGTTGCCGCTTTGCGCCAGCGCGGTACCGGAGGCGAGCAGGGTGCCAAGCAGGGCGAGGGTCAGTGGGTGGCGCAGCGGCGTGGAGCGATGGCAAGACATGATGGATCCCCGTATGAGCGTTGTCGGCTGGCTGACGTCCTCCCTGACAGCTTTCATGATTTGTTCAGTTGCAATCCATTCAGCTGGACCGTAACACGGCGTTCACGTAGACAAAATAGTCCAGTCACAACAACAGGCTGGCTTTCTCTGAAAAAGTTCTTTTAAATCAAAAGCTAAGGCTGCTTGTTTGGGAATGTTTCAAAATGTTGCGCTGCGGAACGGTGTTGTTCACTTTTACATTCAATATATAAATCAATAGCTTACGTAACGACCGGCATGCTAATGAAATATTAACAAATGGTGTGGATGTGGATTCGTGCAACATTTGTTAAAAAAAGGCCCCGCCGAAGCGGGGCCGTTGGTCCAACAGAGGTGTGCTGCTTACTTCCCGCCGAACTCGTACCTGGCCTGCACGTAGACGGCGCGGCCGTAAGGGTTGTAGATGCTGCTGTTATAGGGAGCGCCGACGTTGCCGGCGTAACTGTGTGCCTGACCGTCGGGCATCTTGTTGAACACGTTGTTGACCATCATCGACAGCGTCAGGTTATCCATCGCCTGATAGTTCACGCTCAGGTTGTAGGTGGTGTATGAGCCCCACTTGCCGGCCTGGTAGCCGGACGGATGCACGTAGTCGTAGCCCTTGCCCAGGTACGCCATGCGGTTTGGCGTCTTGCCGATGTAGTTGAAGTACAACGTGGTAGTCCACTTGTCCTTCGCCCAGCCCACCGCACCGTCGGCACGCACCTTGGCGTACTGGTCGTAGTTCCACATCGCGTACGGGTCGCGCAGCAGGTCCAGATACTCATCGCCCGGTTGCGGCTGCAGCTCGCGCTTGATCATGTTGGTGTAGTTGCTGGAGAACTGCAGCGCGCCGAAGCGGCCGATGTCCTGCACGTACTTGAAGCTGGCCGTTACCGCCTGCAGGTTCTGGCTGGCGATGTTCATCTTGGGCGTGTAGATCTGTTCCAGCTTGCCGGCGCCATCGCGGGTGATCCAGTCGTTTACGTTCTGGCAACTGGCCGAGGTGTTGTTGGTCTGGCCATTACGGCAGTAGTACTCGGCCAGCAGCAACTGGTCGGAGCTGAGCGTATTGACCTCGTTCTTGATCTTCCAGTTGTAGTAGTCCACCGACACCGACAGGTTGTTGATCGGCGCCCACACGATGCCGGCATTCCAGACGTCGGCGGTGATCGCTTCCAGCTCCGGGTTGCCTGACTGCTCGCCGAACACCGATTCATTGGCATAGGGACAACCCACCGTGTCGCTGGGGTTGAAGCCGAGCTGTCCACAGCGGAAGTAGTCGATCGAACCATTGGCGTAGTACCCACTGCGCCCCTGGAACGCGTCGGACAGGCTGGGCGCGCGGAAGGCGGTGCCGTACTTGCCACGGAACAGCAGGCTTTCGATCGGGCGGAACTCGATACCGATGCTGTAGGTCGATTTGTCGACGGTCTTTTCGGCGATCCTGAACGCGTCGTAACGTCCGGAGGCGGTCACGGTCAGCGACTCCAGCAGCGGCATGCGCAGCTCGCTGGTCACCGCGTAGTTGCTGCGATGGCCGGCACCGGCCACCGAGGTTGTGCCCCACACGCTACCGTCCAGCAGGCGCTGGTCAGGGGTGTACGACCAGCCTTCGCTGCCGGCTTCGGCCACCACGGCCAGTCCGGCATCACCACCAGGCAGCTTGAACAGCGAACCGTTGGTGATCTGCGCGCGGCCCAGGTTCTGCCAGGTGCGGCTCTTGTTGTAGGTGAAGCCGGTGAAGGTCTGGAAATCACCGGCCGGCAGCGGCGAATAGAACGCGCTCCAATTGGGGCTGTAGATGTTGTAGCCGTCGTCGGTGATGCCCAGTACCGGGCCCAGCACGCGGTCTTCGAAGTAGCTGTCGATCTCGTTCGCCCAGCGCGCAAAGCTGCGCTCGGTCAGCTTGTACTCACCTCGGCTGAAGCTGGCGCTGTAATCCCAGTTGCCGAAGTTGCCACGCCCTCCCAACGTGACCTGGTAGGCCTTGTTGCGATCAGTGCTCATGGTGTCACGGTAGCCGGCGGGACCGATGTCCTCCGGCGCGAACGCGCGCTGCAGGTTCATGTATTCGCCGCTGGCCTGGTCGACGAACGCACCGAAGCCGACATCACTGCCCCAGAACGCGTAGCCCGAACCGGCGTTGTACTGGACCTCCTCCAGGCTGTACAGCGCATCGGCGAACAGCTGGAAGTTGTCGTTGACATCAAAGGACATCGACGAATAGATCTGGCTGCTTTCCTTGCCGTTCTTCAGCGTCTTGTAGCCAGCGCTGAAGGGCGAGCCGCAAGATTCACCGACCGCGCGCGTGCCCAGTACGGTGGTGCCGCCGAACTGGCTGGCCACGTTGGCACAGCGGCTTGGATCCATCATCACGTAGGCGTTCTGCTGGTCCGGCAGGTAGACCAGGAAGTCGTTGGTCGGAACCTGTGGCGTGTAGCCACGGGTGTTGTTCTGCTTGGTCAGGTCGCGCTGGTAACCCCAGATCGGACTGCTCTTCTCGTACTGCACGTTGACCAGCGCATGGAAACGGTCATCGAAGGCGTTGAAGCCATGCGCGCCACTGACTCGGAAATCGTTGCCGCCACCCTCGGTGTAGGCGCCGCCACGCACGTTCAGTACGCCGCCGTCCATGTGGTCCTTGAGGATGATGTTGACCACGCCGGCGATCGCGTCCGAGCCGTACAGCGACGATTGGCCGCCCGGCAGAATCTCGATGCGCTCGACGATGTCGATCGGGATGCCGCTGAGATTGTTGAAGGTGTCGCTGCCGTTGTAGAGAGCGGGGTAGGACAGCATCGGCCGCCCGTTGATCAGGTACTTGGTGTAGCTCGGGCTGAGGCCGAACATGCCTGAGGCTTCGGCGCCCTGGGTGAACGAAGCTGAGGTCTGGCCGCCCTGCAGCCCGCCAGTGGTCAGCGAATTCTGCTGCAGTACTTCGGCCACGCTGGTGAAGCCGCGGGTCTGGATGTCCTCGGCGGTAACAGTCAGGACCGGCGTGTGGTTCTCGATCTGTGTCTGCGGGATCAGTGAGCCGGTGACGGTTACGCGTCCGAGATCGGTGGGCGTGTTTTCCTGGGCGAGCGCGATCGCGCTGCTGCCGGCCAGGATCAGGCCGCTGAGGACGGCGCGGGTGAGCGGGTGACGCGGGAAGCCATTACGAGACATGCGGTACTCCGTGTGGTCGTGAGAAACGCGTTTTCCCTTTCCTGGGAACTCATGGATGGTTCAGCAGCCTTCAAAACCAGAATGGCGGCGTTTTTCGAACGTAACACACGCTTAACCTGATTTGCGCGACTTTGTAATGTGTTGAGCTGGGGCTGGCCTTGAATAATATTTTTCTTTTACAAAACAATTGGTTGCATTAATCAGTGGACTTTGCCGAATCTGGCTGAATGAATGATGAGTAAATAAATGCTGGCTGGCGGCGGAAGTCGCTGTTCCGCGCTGAATATCGATCCAAAAAAAAGGCCCCGCCGAAGCGGGGCCTGGTCCGGAATCAAACCCGGAAAACGACGGGATTACTTGCCGAAGTCGTACTTGGCCTGCACGTACACGGTGCGACCGTAGACGTTGTACAGGTAGTTGTTGAACGGCGTGCCGGAGGTGCCCTGGTAGCTGTGGGCCTGCTGTTCGGGCATCTTGTTGAACACGTTGTTGACCATCAGCGACAGGGTCAGGTCATCCTGCGCACGGTAGTTCACGCTCAGGTTGTAGGTGGTGTACGAACCCCACTTGCCTGCCTTGTAGCCCGATGCGGCGTGGGTGTACTCGTAGCCGTTCAGGCCTGCCAGGTAGTTCGGGGTGTGGCCGATGTAGTTCGCGTACAGCGTGGTGGTCCACTTGTCCAGCGACCAGGCCACCGACGCGTCGGAACGGACCTTGGCGTAGCTGTCGTAGTTCCACATCGACTTCGGGTTGCCCAGCAGGTCCTGGAAGTCCTCACCCGGCTGCGCCTGCACTTCACGCTTCAGCATGTTGGTGTAGTTGCCCGAGAACTGCAGCGAACCGAAGCGGCCGATGTCCTGCAGGTACTTGAAGCCGACGGTCACGGCCTGCAGGTTCTGCCGGGCCACGTTCATCTTCGGGGTGTACAGCGAGCTCAGGTTGCCGGCCGAATCGCGCACGACCCAGTCGGCCACGTTCTGGCAGGTGGCCGAGGAGCCATTCGGCAGGCCGTTGCGGCAGTAGTACTCGGCCAGCAGCAGCTGGTCGGTGCTGGCCGTATCGACTTCGTTCTCGATCTTCCAGTTGTAGTAGTCGGCCGAGATCGACAGGTTTGCCATCGGTGCCCAGACGATACCCGCGTTCCAGACGTCGGCGGTGATCGGCTCCAGGTCCGGGTTGCCGGCACGCTCGGAATAGACCGAGACGCTGTCGGCGTAGCGGCAGGCGTCGGTGTTGCCCGGGGTGTAGCCCAGCTCGCCGCAACGGTAGTAGTCGGTCGAGTTGGCAGCATAGTAGCCGCTGCGACCCTGGAAGGCGTCGGGCAGGGTCGGCGCGCGGAAGGCGGTGCCGTACTTGCCGCGGAACAGCAGGCTTTCGATCGGACGGAACTCCACGCCCACGCTGTAGGTGGCCTTGTCGACGGTGTTGTCGGCGATCTTGAAGGCGTCATAGCGACCGGAAGCGGTCACCGTCAGCGACTCCAGCAGCGGCATGCGCAGTTCGCTGGTCACCGCATAGTTGCTGCGATGGCCGTTGCCGGCAACAGCCGACGAGCCCCACACGTCGCCGTCCAGCAGGCGCTGGTCGGGGCTGTAGTCCCAGCCTTCGCTGCCGCCTTCGACGACCACGGCCAGGCCCGCATCGCCACCCGGCAGCGAGAACAGCGAACCGTTGGTGACCTGCGCGCGAGCCAGGTTCTGCCAGGTGCGGCTGTGGTTGGTGGTGTAACCGGTGAAGCCAGCGAAATCTTCCGGCGAGATCGGCGAGTAGAACGCGCCCCAGTTGGTGCTGTAGATGCCGAAGCCATCCTTGGTGCCCAGCTGCGGGCCGAGCACCTTGTCGGCGAAGTAGCTGTTGATGGCATTGCCGAAGCGCTGGAACTTGCTTTCATCCAGGCGATATTCGCCGCGGGTGAAGCTCAGGCTGTAGTCCCAGTTGCCCACTGCGCCCTTGCCGCCCAGGGTGACCTGGTAGGCACGGCTCTTGTCGTTGTTCAGGATGCTCTTGTAGCCTTCGCCGCCGATGTCTTCCGGAGCAAAGGCGCGCTGCAGGTTGACCAGCTTGCCTGACGCCTGGTCGTAGAAGCCGCCCATGGTGCTCTTGGTGCCCCACCACAGGTAGTTCGAGCCCGAGGTGTACTCGGTCTTTTCCTTGCTGTACAGCACGTCGGCGAACAGCTGGAAGTTGTCGTTCACGTCGAAGGTCATCGACGAATAGAACTGGCCGCTGTCCTTGCCGTTCTTCAGGGTCTTGTAACCGGCGCCGAACACCGAGCCGCAGGACTGGCCGGTCGGGCGGTTGGCCAGCACGGTGGTGCCGCCAAACTGGCCGGCGACATTGGCGCAGTTGCCCGGGTCCATCATGTACAGCGCATTGGTCTTGGCGTCGATGACGGCGAAGTCGTTCGACGGCAGCTGTGCGGTATAGCCGTGGGTGTTGTTCTGCTTGGTCAGGTCACGCTGGTAGCCCCAGATCGGGTTGCTGCTTTCGATCTGCACGTTGACCAGCGCATTGAAGCGGTCGTCCAGCGCCGAGAAGCCGTGCGCGCCACTGATGCGGAAGCTGCTGCCACCGCCTTCGGTGGAGGTGCCGCCACGCACGGACAGGCTGCCGCCTTCCATGTGGTCCTTCAGGATGATGTTGACCACGCCGGCGATCGCGTCCGAACCGTACAGGGAGGACTGGCCGCCCGGCAGGACTTCGATGCGCTCGACGATGTCGATCGGAATGCCGCTGATGTTGTTGAACGCGTCGCCGCCGTTGTACAGCGCCGGGTAGGACATCATCGGGCGGCCGTTGATCAGGTACTTGGTGTACCCCGGATTCAGGCCGAACATGCCAGCGGCTTCAGCGCCCTGGGTGAACGAGGCGGAGGTCTGGCCACCCTGGATGCCGCCGGTGGTCAGCGAAGACTGCTGCAGCACTTCGGCGACGCTGTTGAAGCCGCGCGACTGGATGGCTTCAGCGCTGATGGTCATGACCGGGGTCTGGGTCTCAACCTGGGTCTGCGGGATCAGCGAACCGGTGACGGTGATCTTGTCCAGGTTGGTGGCCTTGTCCTGGGCCATTGCCGGCGAGGCGGCGACCAGGGCGGAAATCAAGGCGACGGCGAGGGTGTTGCGACGTGCGGAATTGCGAAGGTCTTTCATGTAGTTCCGTTCAAAGAGCAAATACAAATACGGCACTGCGCATGCGCCATCGTGCGTGCAATGAAACAGCGACGCAGCCCAAAACCAGTGCTTAGCGAACGTAACATGAACTTAACAACCTGTGCACGAATCTGTAGCAATCCTGAATTTCAGTCAGCTTGTGTCCAGCTTGTATGATGTTGGGTTATTCCCCCTGACCCGCCGGTGCTCGTTGTGAACAGTTCTCCCCGCCGTCCCCATGCAAGCCAGGTCCAGAAGGGACTCACGCCGCATGCCCGCATCCGCAACGTGATCGCGGTTGGTTCGGGCAAGGGCGGCGTCGGCAAGTCGACCACCGCAGTCAATCTGGCCGTGGCGCTGCAGCAGCTTGGCGCACGCGTGGGCGTGCTTGACGCGGACATCTATGGGCCGAGCGTACCGGCCATGCTGGGCCTGTCCGGTCGTCCGGAAAGCCCTGACAACAAGAGCATCGAGCCGCTGCGCGCGTTCGGCGTGGACACCATGTCGATCGGCTACCTGATCGAAGAGGATACGCCGATGATCTGGCGTGGGCCGATGGCCACCTCGGCGATGACCCAGCTGTTCAATGACACGCTGTGGGATGACCTGGATTTCCTGCTGATCGACCTGCCGCCGGGCACCGGTGACATCCAGCTGACCCTGACCCAGAAGATTCCGCTGGCCGGTGCGGTGATCGTTACCACGCCGCAGGACATCGCCACGCTGGATGCGAAGAAGGCGCTGAAGATGTTCGAGAAGGTGGAGGTGCCGGTGCTGGGCATCGTCGAGAATATGGCGGTACATACCTGCAGCAGCTGCGGGCATGTCGAGCACCTGTTCGGCGAGGGCGGCGGCGAGCGCATGGCCGCGCAGTATGGTGTGCCGTTGCTGGGTTCGCTGCCGCTGCAGATCGGCATCCGCGAGCAGGGGGATGCTGGCACTCCGATCACCGTGGCGCAGCCCGATTCGGTGCCAGCCCAGGCCTACCGCCATGCCGCCCAGCGCCTGATCGAGGAAGTGGGCAAGCGCCCGCGTGCCTCCATTCCGATTCTCTCTTCGCTGCTGTAGGTGCCAGGGCAGGGCCGCCGGCGACGCCCGGCCCCCTGCTAGAATCCACGCGCCCCCTCGTACCCAGGACAAAGCATGAGCATCAAGAGTGACCGTTGGATCCGCCGCATGTCCGAGCAGCACGGCATGATCGAGCCGTTCGAGGCCGGGCAGGTCAAGCAGGCCAATGGCGAGCGCATCGTCAGCTACGGCACCTCCAGCTACGGGTACGACGTCCGTTGCTCGCGCGAGTTCAAGGTGTTCACCAACATCAACTCGACGATTGTCGATCCCAAGCATTTCGATTCGGGCAGCTTCGTCGACATCACGGCCGATGAGTGCATCATCCCGCCGAACAGCTTCGCCCTGGCGCGTACCGTGGAGTACTTCCGCATCCCGCGCGACACCCTGGTGGTGTGCCTGGGCAAGAGCACCTACGCGCGCTGCGGCATCATCGTCAACGTGACCCCGTTGGAACCGGAGTGGGAAGGCCACGTCACCCTGGAATTCAGCAACACCACGCCGCTGCCGGCCCGCATCTATGCCAACGAAGGCGTGGCGCAGATGCTGTTCTTCCAGGCCGCGGCCGATGACATCTGCGAGACGTCGTACCGCGATCGTGGCGGCAAGTACCAGGGCCAGACCGGCGTGACCCTGCCGCGGACCTGATCGCCCGCGTCATTGCATGACGAAAGCGCCGGGCCGTGCCCGGCGTTTTCGCATGGTCCACGCGGTGCGTTCGCCGGGCACGACCCGGCGCTACGTCATTTGCCGCGACCGAACAGCATCGCAATGCCCACGCCCACCAGTGCCACCGGCCACCAGGTCAGCAGCAGCTTGGACAGGTTCAGGTGCGTCCAGCCGAGGTTGCTGGCGAGCATGAACAGGCCGATCAGGATCAGCAGGATGGCGGCAACGAGGTTGAATCGCATCGGGTCGGGCAAGGCTCAGGAACGGGCTGGATATCCTAGCCGTTCCTTCCAGTAGGCGACATGCTGGTCCAGCGCCGCAGGCTCGTAGCGGTGCGCCGGGCCGCTACCCCAGACCGGGCCGGGCCAGGCCGGATCGCCGTCATGGCGGCCGATCACATGGAAGTGCAGCTGGCGCACGATGTTGCCCAGCGCGCCGATATTGATCTTCTCCACGCCGTCGTGGCCCTTCAGGGCCTTGCAGGCGCGGTTGAGCTCGGTGCGCAGCTTGTCCTGCTGCTCGCCGTCCAGCTCGATCCACTCGGTCACCCCGGCCAGGCGTGGTACCAGCACCAGCCAGGGGAATCGTTCGTCGTTCATCAGCCGCACTTGCGACAACGGTCCTTCCGCCACCAGCACGCTATCGGTGGCCAGGCGTGAATCGAGTTCGAATTCGCTCATCCAAGATGCTCCGAGAAGAAGTCCAGGGTGCGTTGCAGCGCCAGGGCGGCGCTGTCTGGATCATACGCATGTCCGACCTCGCGGTTGAAGGCGTGGTCGGCCGGATAGACGAAAGTGGCCATCTGCGGCAGCTTGTCGCGGTGGGCCTGGACGGCCTCCGGCGGGATGCTCCTGTCCTGGGTGCCGAAGTGGAAGATCACCGGCGCCTTGGGTGTCTCATCGAGGAACTGGACGTTGCGTGCGCCGTAGTAGCTGACCGACGGCAGCCCGAGCCGCAGCGCCGACAGCATCGCCACCGTGCCGCCCCAGCAGTAGCCGACGGTGCCGACCTTGCCGTAGGGGGCCAGCCGGGTGGCCGCCGCGCGGACCACTTCCAGCGCCTTCTCCATGCCCAGCGCGCTGACCCTTTCCAGGCCCTGCTTCACGCCGTCGGCGTCGTAGGGCAGGGCATCCGGGTCGGCATCGGGTCCATCGACCAGGTCGAAGAACGAAGGAGCCAGCACCGCATAGCCCTCGGCGGCGAAGCGCTCGGCCACGCCGCGGATGTGCGGGTTGGCGCCAAAAATCTCCTGCACCACCACCAGCCCGCCTCGCGCGGTGCCCTCGGGGAGTGCCTGCCAGGCCCGTACCGCGCCGTGGTGCGTATCCAGGGTGATCCATTCGTTCATCGCGGCTGACTCGCTTTGGAAACTGAAACCCGATTATCCGGTGCGCGTCAGTGCACGTCATGTCGGCAGTTGGGCCGGATCGGTGATCTCCAGCTGCCTGGCGTCTCCAGCCATCTGCGGGCAGGGTTGGAAACCATGGCCTAGGGTGGTTAGATGGCGGGGCACCACTGCGCTTGATCGTAGTTGGCGCCGCACGTGCGTTTTTTCGTCAAATTAACGGAGTGATTGATGAAGAGCATGATCGTGATGGCAGTAATGGGCATTTCATTGCTTGCGGTGATGGGGCCTGCCAAGGCTGCGGACCCTTATCCGAGGTGCACCGCGTGCTCCAGGGGCTGGGCCGAGTGTGTAGCAAACAACGGTGCTGATCACCCGATCTGTCAGCACAAGCAACTCGTATGCGATCAGATCTGCGCATGGGAGATCCCGGTAGTGGGCATCCCATCTGCCTTGGACGCGGGCGGGCGCGAGGCTCCGACAGGCAGGCTGGAGCTTGCTGTGGCGATGGCCAAGCGATTGTCCAGCTCCTGAGGTACAAGGGGCCGAACGACGGCCCCTTCCTCGGGGCGCGTCTCAGGGCGCGGGACGACAGCGGCGAGCCATCAGGCCAGCCCGGTATCCTCACTGGGGCGGCTGGCCGTTCAGAGCGCCGCCGCCAACCCCGGTATACTGGCGCCCTTTCAGGCCCCGGCCCCCAGGACCCCCTGCCATGCCGGCAGGGGCCCAGGCCCCCAGAGTCCCGCGATTCCATGTCCCAGCTGAACCCCAAAGTCGGCTTCGTCAGCCTTGGCTGCCCGAAGGCCCTTGTCGATTCCGAGCGCATCCTCACCCAGCTCCGCTCGGAAGGCTACGACATCGTCCCGTCCTACGATTCGGCCGACGTGGTGGTGGTCAACACCTGTGGCTTCATCGATTCGGCGGTGACCGAGTCGCTGGACGCGATCGGCGAGGCGATGAACCAGAACGGCAAGGTCATCGTCACCGGCTGCCTGGGCAAGCGCCCGGAGCAGATCCGCGAGGCCTACCCGAACGTGCTGGCGGTGTCCGGCCCGCAGGACTACCAGAGCGTGATGGAAGCGGTGCATGAAGCACTGCCGCCCAAGCACGATCCGTTCGTGGACCTGGTGCCCGACTACGGTATCAAGCTGACCCCGCGGCACTACGCGTACCTGAAGATTTCCGAGGGCTGCAACCACAAATGCAGCTTCTGCATCATTCCGTCGATGCGCGGCAAGCTGGTTTCGCGCCCGGTCGACGAGGTGCTGCGTGAAGCCGAGCGCCTGGTGCGTGGCGGCGTGCGCGAGCTGCTGGTGGTTTCGCAGGACACCTCGGCCTACGGCGTGGACGTGAAGTACGCCGAAAAGATGTGGCGCGACAAGGCCTACCAGACCCGTTTGAAGGCGCTGTGCGAAGGCCTGTCGGAGCTGGATGCGTGGGTGCGCATGCACTACGTCTACCCGTATCCGCACGTGGACGAAGTGGTGCCGCTGATGGCCGAGAACCGCATCCTGCCGTACCTGGACATCCCGTTCCAGCATGCCAGCCCGCGCATCCTGCGCCTGATGAAGCGCCCCGGCGCAGTCGAAAAGACCCTGGAGCGCGTGCAGAACTGGCGCCGTATCGCGCCGGACATCACTGTGCGTTCGACCTTCATCGTCGGCTTCCCGGGGGAAACCGAAGCCGAGTTCGAGGAACTGCTGTCGTTCCTTGACGAAGCGCAGCTGGATCGCGTGGGCGCGTTCGCCTATTCGCCGGTAGAGGGCGCCACCGCCAATGACCTGCCCGACGCTGTGCCGGAAGAAGTAAAGCAGGAACGCCTGGCCCGTTTCATGGAGAAGCAGGCGCAGATTTCCGCCGCGCGCCTGGAAGCCAAGATCGGGACCGTGCAGCAGTGCCTGGTCGATGCCATCGAAGGCGATATCGCCGTGGCCCGCTCCAGGGCCGATGCGCCGGAGATCGACGGCCTGGTGCATATCCAGAACGCCGATCAGGTGCCGCTGCGGGTGGGCGAGTTCGTCGACGTGGAAATCACCGAGAGCGACGAGCACGACCTGTACGGCGATGCGCTGCCGGCCAATGCCCGCCCGGCGTTCGACCTCAAGGTACTGTGATCGCAACGGCCGCCGCCGGTGACGGCAGCGGTGTCCGGCGCTTCGTGCCGCCGCCGCGTGCGGCGGTCGATCCGCAGGTGTTCGCGCATCCGTTGTTTGCCGGATTGCAGGATTTCCGGGATCTGCTGCTCGGCCCTCGCTGGCCGTCCATCGCTGCACTTGATGCGCGCCTGGCATTGCCCGGGAAGCGCCTGGTTGAACAGGACGCCGCGCTGCTGGCCGATGGCCTGCACTACGAAGTCCGCATCGCGCAGGGGCGCATCGCCACCCGCGCAGACAACTGGCACGACCTGTTCAATGCGCTGGTCTGGGCCTCATGCCCACAGCTGAAGCGTGCGCTCAATGTGCAGCAGTGCGGGCATATCGAGGCCATGCCGCCTGGCCAGCGCAACCGCGCGCAGGCCGCGTTGACCCAGTTCGACGAAACCGGTGTGATCGTGCGCGTGCGCGATGACTCACTGCGGGCTGCCTGGGATGCACACGACTGGCCCGCGTTGTTTGACCCGGTGAACTGGCAGAGCGATGACATCGCCATCACCGCGGTATTCGGGCATGCGCTGATGGAACAGGCACTGCTGCCAGGGCGATTGCTGGTGGGCAAGTGCGTGGTGGTGTACAGCGATGCCGATGCGGCCTGCGTTGACGCGGTGGCCGTGGCCATCGCCGAGGGCAGGGCGGTGACCGATCCCTTGCAGCTGCGTCCGCTGCCGTTGGCTGGAATCCCGGGGTGGCACGAGGGACAGGATGCCGCCTTCTATCGCAATGCCGACTACTTCCGCCCGCTGCGTGCCGGCCGCGCGTACCCGCCGCCATTGCACGGGGCCATGTAGAGTCGACTGTCAGTCGACTGCTCTTCGTTCCGAGGCCGTGAGCGCCTGACAGATGGCTTTGGCGAGTCATCAACCGCGATGAAGATCGCGGTGCGTTTGCCGTCCCGCTGTGGAGGTTTGTGCCGCGCTTCGCGCGGTAGTCGACTGACAGGCGACTCTACACCGTCTCGTATTCCACGCCGATCACCGCAAAGGTGAACCGCCCGCCGGGCAGCTCCACCGAAAACTCGTCATCCAGCCGCTTCTTCAGCAGCGCACGCGCCAGCGGCGAGTCGATGCTGATCCAGCCCAGGCCTGCGTCAGTCTCGTCCGGGCCGACAATGCGGTAGCGGCTGGTGTCGCCACTGTCCACGTTCTCCAGCTCCACCCACGCGCCGAAGAACACCGCCAGCGGATCGGTTGGCGTAGTGTCGACCACGCGCAGTGATTCCAGCCGCTTGGTCAGGTAGCGCACGCGGCGGTCGATCTCGCCCAGCTGCTTCTTGCGGTAGGTGTACTCGGCATTTTCCGAACGGTCGCCTTCTGCGGCGGCTGCGGCCAGTGCTTTCACCACTTCGGGCCGCCGTACCCGCCACAGGTCATCCAGTTCGGCCTTCAGCCGAGCGTGGCCGGAGGCGGTGATCAGGGCGGTGCTCTTTTCTGCAGGGGGACGCCAGCGCGACATGCAATACGACTTCTTTTCCGGAGGACGAACGGAGGGTGGGGTCAGACTCCGCTCCCGCGGGAAGGGCTCTGACCCCAGCAGCGGCGGATCAGATCAGCGCTTGCCGCCGAAGATGCCGCCCAGCAGGCCGCGCACGATCTGGTTGCCCAGCTTGGTGCCGACCGTGCGCGTGGTCTGCTTGGCCATGGTCTCGATCATGCCCTGGCGGCGCTTGGTGCCGAAAATCGCATCCTTGATCGCCTGGCCGAAACCGCCTTCCTGCGCATCGTCCTGTTCGCGGCTGCGCGCGGCTGGCGCCTGCGCCTGCTCGACGCTCTTCTGTGCGCGCTGGGCCAGCAGTTCGGCAGCCGATTCGCGGTTGATCGCGGTGTCGTAGCGACTGCCGACCGGGCTGCCGGCACGCACCTGGGCGCGCTCGGCTTCGGTGATCGGCCCCATCCGGCAGCGTGGCGGCGCGATCATCGTCTGCTGCACCGGCATCGGCACGCCCTTGTCCTGCAGCGTGGAAACCAAGGCCTCACCGGTGCCGAGCTGGCTCAGTACCTTGGCCACGTCCAGCTTCGGGTTCGGCACGAACGTCTCGGCCGCGGTCTTCACCGCTTTCTGGTCGCGCGGGGTGAACGCCCGCAGCGCGTGCTGCACGCGGTTGCCGAGCTGGCCGAGGATGTTGCCCGGCACGTCGTCGGGGAACTGCGAGCAGAAGTACACGCCCACGCCCTTGGAGCGGATCAGGCGCACCACCTGCTCAATGCGCTGCACCAGCGACGGCGGTGCGTCGTCGAACAGCAGGTGGGCCTCGTCGAAGATGAAGACCAGCTTCGGCTTGTCCAGGTCGCCCACCTCCGGCAGTTGTTCGAACAGCTCCGACAGCAGCCACAGCAGGAAGGTGGAATAGAGCTTGGGCTTGAGCACAAGCTGGTCGGCGGCGAGGATGCCGATCATGCCGCGGCCGTCGTGATTGACCCGCATGATGTCGGCCAGTTCCAGGGCCGGCTCACCGAAGAAGTTCTCGCCGCCATCCTGCGCCAGGCGCAGCACCGACCGCTGGATCGCGGCGATCGACTGCGCGCTGACCAGGCCGTATTCGGTGGAAATGTCCTTGCGCTCCTCGGCCACCAGGCCAAGCAGGGCGCGCAGGTCGTCCATGTCCAGCAGCAGCAGGCCACGATCGTCGGCCAGCTTGAACACGATGTCGAGCACGCCGGACTGGGTGTCGTTCAACTCGAGGATGCGCGCCAGCAGGGTCGGGCCCATCTCGCTGACCGTGGTGCGCACCGGATGCCCGAGCTTGCCGTACAGGTCCCAGAAAATGGTCGGGCTGGCGGCCGGTGCGTAGTCGGCCACGCCGATCTCGGCGGCGCGCTTGAGCAGGTTCTCCGCGCCGGTGCCCGGCACGGCCAGGCCGGACACGTCGCCCTTCACGTCGGCGAGGAATACGGGTACGCCCAGTCGCGAAAAGCCTTCGGCCAGGGTCATCAGGGTCACGGTCTTGCCGGTGCCGGTGGCGCCGGCCACCAGGCCGTGGCGGTTGCCGAGTTTCGGCAGCAGGGTGACGGCCACATCGTCGGTGATGCCTTTGCCGAGCAGAATCGGATCCATGGTCCAGCCCTTGTGGTGAATAGCCCAATGTTAACCGCCGGCAGTGGCAGTCCGAAGGTCGGCTTGCCCCGACCTTGGCGGCGCCGCTACTCTGCCTGCCTGTTTCGCACACAGTGCCATCAATGCCCGTTTCTGTCCTGATTTCCCGCGGTTGGCCGCTGCTGGCCCTGGCCGGCCTGGTTTCCCTGGCGCCCGACGCCCATGCGCAGCGGGTCTCGGCCCGGGACAAGGCGAAGGTGGATGCGCTGCAGCAGCGCATGACCGTCGCCGAGAAGCGCTACAGCGATGCGCTGCTGCTGGTCGCCAATGCCGACCCCAAGGGCAGCAACGAGGCCGACGCCGCGCTGGAGGACATGGAAGACGTTCTCAACGACTGCGTGAAGCAGAAGGGCTGCCAGATGGGCACGCTGCTGGCCAGCTACAAGCGCCTGCTCAAGCACGACGCCGATGCGGCGGGCAGCGATGAGGTGGCCGACGAGGGCGGTGACCGGCTGGAAGCCGACCCCGACCATATCGGCCCGCTTACCGCCGACGTGCCGGAGGCGGCCCGCGCCGCTGCGCTGCTCAACGACAAGCGGCACGCCTTCGACAGCATGGTCGAATACAACCCGGCCGTGCAGGCGGGCATCCGCCGCTGGCTGACCGACATGCGCCCGGCGCTGCTGACCAGCTACGAGAACTACCAGAACCTGCGTGCGGTGATGTGGCCGGAGTGGGAAAAGCGCGGCCTGCCCGAGGCGCTGCTGTTCGGCATCATGGCCAAGGAGTCCAACGGCCGCGTGCATGCCTCCTCGCGCGCCGGCGCCGCCGGCCTGATGCAGTTCATGCCGGCTACCGGCCGCCGCTTCGGCCTTGGCCCGGATGGCACCGGCTTCGACACCCGCTTTGACGCGCGCAGCGCCGCCGAGGCCAGCGCCAGCTATCTCAACGAGCGCCTGCGCGAACTGAACAACAACGTGGAAATGTCGGTGGCCGCCTACAACGGTGGTGAAGGCCGTGCCGCGCGCGTGTTCAAGCAGAGTGCGGGCCAGAGCTTCTGGACCGACAGTGTCTACAACCAGTTCCCCGGCGAGACCAAGGACTATGTGCCGATGGTGATCGCGGCGGCCTGGATCTTCCTGCACCCGCAGCAGTACGGCGTGGAATTCCCGAAGATCAGCGCGCAGCCGGCCACGCTGCGCCTGGCCAAGTCCACCACCATCTACGAACTGACCATCTGCCTGGGCAGCCACGGCACCCGCGATGGCTACATGCGCGCGCTGCGCAACCTCAACCCGCGCTATGAAGCCGACGGCTGGATTCCGGCCGGCACGCTGATCAACGCTACCACCCGCATCGCCGGCCTGTACCAGCGCAACTGCGTCAGCGGCCCGCGTGCCGACCTGGCCCGTACCCTGATCACCGCCGACCTGAACGCGGCGATCAAGCGCCCGGCCGCCGCCGGCTACACCGGCAGCGTGGCCGTGGGCGGCGTGGTGCCGGTGGCCGACGCCGCAGCCTCCACCAGCGTGCCGACCACCCCGGTCGCTCCGGTGGCCGCGCCGCGCCCGGCCGCACGGCCAAAGCCGCCGCGCAGCCACAAGGTGGGCCGGGGTGAAACCCTGGGCGCCATTGCCGCGAAGTTCCAGTGCGATGTGCCGACCCTGGCCCGCGCCAACGGCCTGAAGGCCCCGGCCTACAGCCTGCGCCAGGGCCAGACGCTGAAGCTGCAGGGCTGCGACAAGTAATTCCCACGACCGCTGGAATCTGCAATGGACCTCGAAGACACCCGCAACCTGTTCGCCAACCTCCGCGAAAACACCGACTGGGACATCAAGGGCCCGTTGCTGTGGGGGTACTTCTTCGTGCACTCCACCGCTGAGCCGCTGCAGGCGCTGGCAGAGCACCTGCAGGCGGAGGGCTATACCTTCGTGGAATTGTTCGAGCAGGAGCCGGAAGAGGGCGACGCGCCGTTCCACGTGCTGCATGTAGAGCGCGTGGAGATCCACGACGAAGCCTCGCTGGACCGCCGCAACCAGGAATTCGCAGCGCTGGCCGCAGAGAATGGCGTGGAAGACTACGACGGCATGGACGTCGGTCCGGCCCCGGTCCTGCAGTAACGCGCTTCTGGCTGTAGAGCCGAGCCCATGCTCGGCTTCCTTTGCCCACAGAAATGCATGGCCGGTTGCAGCCAGTAGCCGAGCATGGGCTCGGCTCTACATGTACCTCAGCGCAGCTTCGCCAGCGCCTGGCCCAGCTGCACCGGGCTTTCAGCGGCCAGCTGCGGGGCGAACTCAGCCACGCCCGGCGGCAGCAGCACGATCACGGTCGAACCGTAGTTGAAGCGCGCCATCTCGGCGAAGCGCTCCAGCCTGATGCCCTGGCCGCGGTAGTCCTTGCGCGTGATGCGGTCGCCATAATGCGGAATTTCCTCGCCGCTCCACACGGTTTCGACGCCCGATACCAGCAACGCACCCACCATCACGCTGACCATCGGGCCGAAGCTGGTGTCGAAGTGGCAGACCAGGCGCTCGTTGCGGGCGAACAGGCGCGGCACGCCGTTCACTGCGGCCGGGCCGACGCTGAACAGGCGGCCCGGCACGTGCACGGTCTCGCGCAGGGTGCCGGTCCACGGCATGTGCACGCGGTGGTAGTCGCGCGGCGACAGGTACACGGTCGCGTACAGGCCGTCGTTGTACGGTTTGGCGTCCTCGTCACTGCCCAGCAGTTCGGCGGCGGTGAACGATTGGCCCTTGGCCTGGAAGATGCGGCCGGCCTCGATCCTGCCGAGCTGGCTGATGCGGCCGTCGGCCGGCATCACCAGGCTGCGCGGATCGGCGTCGGCCACGCGCGCGCCCGGCTTCAGCGCGCGGGTGAAGAACTGGTTGAAGGTCGCATAGCTGCGCGGGTCCGGGTTGGCCGCTTCGTCCAGGTTCACGTTGAACTTGCGGGTGACCGTGTCGATCAGCCAGCGCGACACGCGCGGATCGTCCGAGTACGCCAGCGAACGCGCCATCGAAGACAGCAGGCGGTGGGGCAGGGCGTACGTCAGGGCGGTGGTGAGGCTCATGGGGCGGTTTTCTCGGTCAGCTTCTGCAGGTCGCGGGCGATCGCCGGCGCGTTGAACGGGGGGCGTACCAGGCCGGCAAGGCGGCCCTGCGGGTCGAGCACGGCCAGGCTGGCCGAATGCTCGACGGTGTAATCCTCGGGGTTCTCGTCGAAGTGCTTGCCCGGCACCTTCTGGAACACGAAACCGAGCGAGGTGGCGAAGCGCTCCAGCGACGGGATATCGGCGGTGGCGGCCAGGGTGTCCTTGTGGAAGCCGTGCGCGTATTCGCCGAGCCGGGTGGCGCTGTCACGATCCGGGTCGACCGAGATGAACAGCACGCGCGGGCGCAGGCTGTCGGGCAGGGCCTCCCACTGGTTCTGCGCGCCAGCCAGCTCGGCCAGGGTGGTCGGGCAGACGTCCGGGCAGAAGGTGAAGCCCAGGAACACCAGCGTCCAGTGGCCCTTCAGCTCGCCCGGTATCAGGCGGGTGCCGTCGGACTGGGCCAGGTTGAAGTCGGGCAGTTCGCGCGGCTGCGGGTACAGCGTGATCGCTTCGGTGGCCGGGGCATTGGCCGGCGGCTTCGGCGCAAACACCTGCTGGGCGGCCAGCAGGCCCAGGCCCGCCGCCAGGGCGATCAGCAGGATGATGCCGGCATTGCGATTGAACATGGGTGCCCCCGCGCGAAGTGGGCTCCATCATACCGGGTGAGGCCGGATCGTTTCCGCCGCAACGGATGCTGCCGCGGGCGCCAGCCCCTATAATCGGGGCCCACTTTGCCCGCAGTACCGCCATGACCGCTGAAACGGCCGCCGAACTCCACACGATCATCGATCTGATCCGCTACGGCACCAGCCGTTTCAACGAAGCCGGGCTGACCTTCGGTCACAGCTACGACAATGCGCTGGACGAGGCCACCCAGCTGGTGCTGCACAGCCTGCACCTGCCGCACGATCTGGGCCCGGCCTATGGCCAGGCGCGCCTGCTGCAGGCCGAAAAGCTGCGCGTGCTGGAACTGTTCCAGCGTCGCATCGATGAACGCATCCCGGCCGCCTACCTGACCGGTGAGGCCTGGTTCGCCGGCCTGAGCTTCAAGAGCGACAAGCGCGCGCTGGTGCCGCGTTCGCCGATCGCCGAACTGATCGAATGCGGCTTCGAGCCGTGGCTGGCCGGCCGCGATGTCAGCCGTGCGCTGGACCTGTGCACCGGTTCGGGCTGCATCGCCATCGCCATGGGCCACTACTACCCGAACTGGGAAGTGGATGGCGTCGACCTCAGTGACGAAGCACTGTCGCTGGCCGAGGAAAACAAGGAACGCCTGCAGGCGCACAACGTCACCCTGATCAAGTCGGACCTGTTCAACGGCCTGACCGGCCGCCACTACGACCTGATCGTCACCAACCCCCCGTACGTCACCAACGACGAGACCGACGCCCTGCCGCAGGAATACTCCTACGAGCCGGAGATGGGCCTGCGTGCCGGCGACGACGGCCTGGACCTGGTGCTGAAGATCCTGCGTGACGCGCCGCTGCACCTGAGCGAGGACGGCCTGCTGATCTGCGAAGTGGGCGAATCCGAGCAGCACCTGATCAAGCTGCTGCCGGAAGTCGATTTTTCCTGGATCGAGTTCAAGGTCGGCCAGATGGGTATCTTCGCGGTCGAATGCCGCGAGCTGATCGCCCACAGCGCACGCATCACCGAACTGGCGGCGCAGCGCCCGTGAGCTCCAATTCGTTCGGCAAGCTGTTCACCGTCACCACGTTCGGCGAGTCGCACGGGCCGGCCATCGGCTGCGTGATCGATGGCTGCCCTCCGGGGCTGGCGCTGGACGCGGCCGAATTCGCCCACGACCTGCAGCGCCGTGCCACCGGCAAGAGCCGGCACACTTCCGCGCGGCGCGAGGCCGACGAGGTCGAGATCCTCTCTGGCGTGTACGAGGGCCTGACCACCGGCACCCCGATCGCGCTGCTGATCCGCAACACCGACCAGCGCAGCAAGGACTACGCCAACATCGGCCAGCAGTTCCGGCCGGGCCATGCCGACTACAGCTACTGGCACAAGTACGGCATCCGTGACCCGCGCGGTGGCGGCCGTTCCTCGGCGCGCGAAACCACCATGCGCGTAGCCGCCGGGGTGGTCGCCAAGAAGTGGCTGGCCGAGCGCTTCGGCGTGACCGTGCGCGGCTACCTGTCGCAGCTGGGCGACATCACCCCGGCCGGTTTCGACTGGTCGGCGGTGGAAGACAACCCGTTCTTCTGGCCGCACGCTGCACAGGTGCCCGAACTGGAGGCGTACATGGACGCGCTGCGCAAGTCCGGAGATTCGGTCGGTGCGCGCGTGGACGTGGTCGCCGACAACGTGCCGCCGGGCTGGGGTGAGCCGATCTACGGCAAACTCGACGGTGAACTGGCTGCCGCGCTGATGAGCATCAACGCGGTGAAGGGCGTGGAGATCGGCGACGGTTTCGCCAGCGCCGCGCAGAAGGGCACCGAACACCGCGACCTGCTGACCCCGCAGGGCTTCGCCAGCAATCACGCGGGTGGCATCCTCGGTGGCATTTCCACCGGCCAGCCGGTGGTCGCCTCGATCGCGTTGAAGCCGACCTCCAGCCTGCGCCTGCCGGGCCCGTCGCTGGATACGTCCGGCAACGTGGTCGAGGTGGTCACCACCGGCCGCCACGACCCCTGCGTCGGCATCCGCGCCACCCCGATCGCCGAGGCGATGGTAGCGATGGTGCTGATGGACCAGGCGCTGCGCCACCGCGCGCAGTGCGGCGATGTCGGCACGGTCACCCCGCGCATTCCCGGGCAGATCGATGGCTGACACGCGGCCGATCGTGTGGGTGAGCCAGCCGCTGATCGACGCGGCCATCGCGCCGCTGCGCGATCGCGTGCAGCTGCGCAGCACCGACACCGTCACCGCCTGGGCGCCGGACCAGATCGCCGAACAACTGGCCAGCGCCGACGGCGCGATCATCACGCTCAACGAGCGCATCGGCGCGACCCAGGTGGCCGGCGCCCCGCAGCTGCAGGTGATCGCCAATGTCGGGGTGGGCTTCAACAACCTGGATGTGGACGCGCTCAGCGCGGCCGGCATCCTGGCCAGCAACACGCCGGACGTCCTGACCGAAACCACCGCCGATCTCGGTTTCGCCCTGCTGATGGCCACCGCGCGCCGCATTACCGAGTCCGAGCGCTGGCTGCGCGAAGGGCAGTGGCAGCAGTGGTCGTTCCAGACCATGCTCGGTGCCGATATCCACGGCAGCACGTTGGGCATCCTTGGCATGGGCCGCATCGGCCAGGGCATCGCCCGTCGCGGCGCGCACGGTTTCGGCATGAAGGTGCTGTACCACAACCGTTCGCAGCTGCCGGCGGCGACCGAGGCGGAATTGGGCGCGACCTATGTGGATCTGGATACGCTGCTGGCACAGTCCGACCACCTGCTGCTGGTGCTGCCGTACACGCCGGCCTCGCATCATCTGATCGATGCCGCCGCACTGGCGAAGATGAAGCCGTCGGCGACGCTGGTGAATATCGCCCGCGGTGGCCTGGTCGATGAGATCGCGCTGGCCGACGCGCTGGCCAACGGTCGCCTGGCTGCGGCGGGCCTGGATGTGTACGAGGGCGAGCCAACGGTGCGCCCGGAACTGCTGGCGCTGCGCAACGTCGTGCTCACTCCGCATATCGGCAGCGCCTCGCTGGCCACGCGCACGGCGATGGTACAGCTGGCCGTGGATAACCTGGTTGCTGGGCTCGGCCTGGACGGCGGCCCGTCGCGCATGCCGAGCGCGATCAACGCTGATGCGGCGATGGCCGCGCGCGTGACGCTGGGCAAAAAAACCGGGAAACGATAGGGAACCTCCGCGCGCCCCGCTTGAGGAGGTTCCCCGAACCCAGCTGTCGTGCGTGTTTTTCCCCATTCCCGTTTTCGTGAGAGTTCCCCCATGAGCAATGCACAGCGCAGTTTCCACGTCGCCGTCGTCGGTGCCACCGGCGCCGTCGGCGAGACCATGTTGTCGATCCTGGCCGAGCGTGATTTCCCGGTCGGCACCCTGAGCGTTCTCGCCTCCGAGCGTTCGGCCGGCGGCGAGATCGAGTTCAACGGCCAGAAGGTCAAGGTCCAGGACCTGGCCACCTTCGATCCCACCGGCGTCGAGATCGCCCTGTTCTCGGCCGGTGGCAGCGTGTCCAAGGAGTACGCACCGAAGTTCGCCGCAGCAGGCGCGGTGGTGATCGACAACTCCTCGGCCTTCCGTTACGACGATGACGTGCCGCTGGTGGTGTCCGAGGTCAACCCGGAACAGGTCGCCAACCGTCCGCGCGGCATCATCGCCAACCCGAACTGCTCGACCATGCAGATGCTGGTGGCGCTGGCACCGCTGCACCGCAAGTACGGCATCGAGCGCATCAACGTCTCCACCTACCAGTCGGTGTCCGGCGGCGGCCGCTCGGCGATGGAGGAACTGGGCAAGCAGACCGGCCAGCTGCTCAGCTTCCAGGAGATCGATCCGCAGCGTTTCCCGGTGCAGATCGCCTTCAACCTGATCCCGCACATCGATGACTTCCAGGACAACGGCTTCACCAAGGAAGAAATGAAGCTGATCTGGGAGACCCGCAAGATCCTCGGCGATGACAGCATCCTGGTGAACCCGACCGCGGTGCGCGTGCCGGTGTTCTACGGCCACTCCGAGTCGGTGGCGATCGAGACCCGAGACAAGGTCACGGTCGCCGAAGCGCGCGCGCTGCTGGAGCAGTCGCCGGGCATCGAAGTGGTGGATCGCCACGAGGCCGGTGGTTACCCGACCCCGGTCACCCACGCCTCAGGCACCGACGCGGTGTACGTCGGCCGCATCCGCGAGGACCTCTCGCACCCGCGTGGCCTGAACCTGTGGATCGTGTCGGACAACGTGCGCAAGGGCGCAGCCCTGAATGCCGTACAGCTGGCCGAGCTGGTTGCCGCCGAGCAGCGTTGATCGGCGCGGTCGCCTCACCGGGTAGTGCCGGCCGCTGGCCGGCATTGCCTCAAGGGTCTTTCCGGTGGGTGCGGACCTTGGTCCGCACGCTTTATAGTGTCGCCCATGAATAAACGGGCCAGGGGCGCAAAGCGCCCGCTCACCTATCTGTCCGCAGCGCTGCTCGCCTTGGCCAGCAGTTCGGCGCTCGCCCTGGGGTTGGGCGACATCCGCGTCCTGTCCAGGCCGGGCCAGCCCCTGCTGGCAGAAATCCCGGTCGTTTCGGCCGATCCGTCCGAGCTGGAAAACCTGCGGGTGGCCTTGGCCTCGCCGGTCACTTTCGAGCGTGTCGGCCTGCAGCGGCCGACCGGACTGGTCAGCGAACTGCAGTTCGAGCTGACCCGCGACACGCAGGGCAGAGCGGTGGTGCGGGTGACCTCGCAGGCACCGGTGGAGACGCCGTCGCTGAGCTTCCTGATCGAAGCCGACTGGGGCCAGGGCCGCCTGGTGCGCGAGTACTCGGCGCTGGTCGATGCGCCGCCCAGTGCGCTGGCCGTGGCCGAGCCGGAAATCGTCGCGCCGGCAGGCACGCTCTCCAATACGATCGTGCGCGAACCTGCACCGGCTTTGGCAACGGTGCCAGCCGCAGAGGCGCCCGCTGCGCCGCCATCTACGGTGGCGGCTGCAGCAGCACGCCCGCGTGCGGCCTCCGCGCCGGTCGCTGCACCGGCGGCCGATGGCAGCGTCACCGTACAACGCGGTCAGACCCTGTCGCAGATCGCCAGGGTGGTGGCGCGTGGCAACCAGGTCAGTCGCGACCGCGCGATGATCGCCCTGCTGCGTGCCAATCCCGAAGCCTTCATCCGTGGCAACGTCAACCTGCTCAAGCAGGGCGCGGTGCTGCGCATGCCGGGCAGCGATGCGCTTGCGGCGGTCGACGCCGCCGAAGCGGCGACGCTGGTGCGCGAGCACGCCGCGCAATGGCGTCAGGCGCGTACCGTGCCGCAACCGGCGGGCATGCTCGCACCGGTTGCCAGGGCGGCAGCCACGAACGCTTCTTCCCCGGCTGCGGCCAACGGGCCACGGCTTGAGATCGCTCCGGCGCTGGCGTCAGACGCCGCGCACGCGGGCACAACCACCGGCACAGCTGCCGGCAGCGAGGGCGACATGCTGGGCAACGAACAACTGCGTCAGGCGCGTGAGGACATCGCCACCCGTGATGCCGAGATCGGCGAGCTGAAGCAGCGCGTGGCCGACCTGGAGAAACTCAGGGAACAGCAGCAGTCGCTGATCGCGATGAAGGACAACGACCTGGCCGCTGCGCAGCAGCGCCTGGCGCAGGCGCCGGGTGCTCGTGATGCGGCGACACCGTGGTACTGGCTGGGGCTGCCGGTACTGCTGCTGGTGGCGGGGGCGGCCTGGCTGCTGCGTCGTCGCAAGCCGTCGCCGTTGCCGCCGCTGCGTGAGGAAGACGATGCCGCCGGCCTGGCCGCAGCGGTGCCGGCAGGTGCCGCGCTGGATGCGCTGGCCGAGCAGTCCTCGTGGTCGTCGCCTGATGCCGGCAACGGCCGCCAGGAACCGGCGATGCCTGCGTGGGCGACCGGAACCGAAGTGCACGACGTGGTGGTCGCCGAACCCACCGCTGAGCACGCGGTGCGGGCCGACCAGGAGGCCGACACGCTGCGCGACCAGGACGCGGTGGCATTGCCTGAAGCGGTGACCGATCTGCCGCGCTGGGACGATCCCGCAACCACCGGCGACGAGGTGGTCCCGGCCGAGCCGGTGCAGGACGATAGCGTTGTACCGCAGGTGCCGGCCGAAGTGGTGGTGCCAGACTACGCACTGCATGCCGAACGGCAGCCGCAGTTCCGCGGGGTGTTCGATCTGCCGGCCGACGCGCATGAGAACCCGTCTCCGGCGCATGCCGCAGGTCCCGAAGCCATCGACGGCATCGACCGTGGCAGCACCGAGGCTGCTCATTCCGACGACACCGCGTCGAGCGCACCCGCGCCTGCCGATGACGCGGGCTGGTCGCCACGTGCCGGCCAGGAGCGCCTGGAACTGGCCATTGCCTACCTCGATCTGGGTGACGCGCAGACGGCGCGCACCTTGTTGCTGGAAGTGGCCGAGGGCGGTGACCTGCACAGCCAGGCGCAGGCCCGCGAACTGCTTGCCCGCCTGCCGTGACCGAACCCGCCGACAAGGACCCTGCCATGAGCCGCGAGCGCCGTATCGACTACGTTGAATTCGCCTCCAGCGACCCGGCCGCCAGCCGTGCCTTTTTCGAAACGGCGTTCGGCTGGTCATTCGTCGACTACGGCAGCGACTACACGGCTTTCGACGATGGCCGCCTGCAGGGCGGCTTCTTCCGTGGCCAGCCGCAGCGGGCCGACGACAGCGGTGCACCGCTGCTGGTGCTGTATGCCGACGATCTGGCTCCGGTCGAGGCCGCCGTGCGCGACGCCGGCGGCCAGATCGTACGCCCGGTGTTTTCCTTCCCCGGTGGCAGCCGCTTCCAGTTCGTCGAGCCCGGTGGCAACGAACTGGCGGTCTGGTCCGAACGCGATCCGGCCTGAGCGCCGCCCCACCCGCAACATCGAGGTAGCACATGCGTTATGCGCTTGGCGTCGAGTACGACGGCAGCGATTTCAGGGGCTGGCAGAACCTGGGCGAGGGTGGTCCCAGCGTGCAGGCCAGCCTCGAGCAGGCCCTGTCATCGGTGGCGGATGCGCCGCTGCAGGTGGTCTGCGCCGGCCGCACCGATGCCGGTGTGCACGGCCAGTGCCAGGTCGTGCATTTCGACACTGACGTGGTGCGTGACCCGCGCGCCTGGATGCTCGGCACCACCACCCGCCTGCCGCGTTCGATCGCGGTGCGCTGGTGCGTGCCGGTGGCCGATGATTTTCATGCGCGCTTCTCGGCACGTGCGCGCCGCTACCGCTATCGGCTGCTCAACCGCGAGGTGCGGCCCGCGCTGGACCGGCAGACCCTGAGCTGGGAGCGCCGCGCGCTGGACGAGACCCTGATGCACGCCGCCGGCCAGGCCCTGCTCGGCGAGAACGATTTCAGCGCGTTCCGTTCGGTGCAGTGCCAGGCGCTGCATGCCCGGCGTGAGCTGCAGTCATTGCAGGTCAGCCGCCAGGGCGAAGTGATCGAAGTCGCAGTGCGTGGCAATGCATTTCTTCATCACATGGTCCGCAATATCGTCGGATCGTTGATCCTGGTGGGCAGCGGCGAAAAACCGGTGGAATGGATCGCCGAACTGCTGGCTGGGCGCGACCGCACCGTAGCTGGTCCCACCGCACCGCCGCAGGGCCTGGTGTTCCTTGGGCCCCTGTACCCCGACAACTGGCATCTGCCCGCCGAGGTCACGCTATGAGCCGTTCCTACTACCGTACACGCATCAAGTTCTGTGGAATGACCCGCGCCGGCGATGTCCGCCTGGCCGGTGAGCTGGGCGTGGACGCGGTGGGTTTCATCTTTGCCCGCGAGAGCAGCCGCCGGGTCGCGCCTGCCGAGGCGCGCGCGATGCGCCAGGCAATCGCGCCTATGGTCGACGTGGTTGCGCTGTTCCGCAACAACAGCAAGGAAGAAGTGCGCGAGGTGCTGCGCACGGTACGACCGACGCTGCTGCAGTTCCATGGCGAGGAGGACGAGAGCTTCTGCCGCAGCTTCAACATGCCGTACCTGAAGGCGATCGCCATGGGGGGGCGCGAAGAGGTCAATGCCCGCACCCTGCAACTGCGTTATCCCAGCGCTGCCGGCTTCCTGTTCGACAGCCACGCGCCGGGTGGCGGTGGCGGCACCGGCGTGGCGTTCGACTGGGGCCGCGTCCCGACCGGATTGCATCGGCCGTTCCTGCTGGCCGGTGGCCTGAACCCGGAAAACGTCTACGACGCCGTGCTGGCGACGCTGCCGTGGGGCGTGGACGTCTCCAGCGGTATCGAACTGGAGCCGGGCATCAAGGACGGTTACAAGATGCGCACCTTCGTCGAGGAAGTGCGGCGCGCCGATTGCACCGTCCTGGAGTGATCCGCGTCACCTGAGGGGCGCCGGGATGTCATCGTCGACGGTGAGCCTTGCAGCAGACCCTCAACCAGGGACTGTCCGCCGACGGCATCGTCGGTCGCCACACCGCTGCCGCCCTGGCGGCGGGGCGTGTGCAGGGTCATGAACCCGCAGCGGCTGTGCCCAAAGGGCCGTCGCTCAACGATGCATCGCATCCGGACCACGCACTGCACAACGCGGTCCGCAGCAAGCTTCCCAGCGTGTTTTCCGAAGAGGCTGCGGCCAATATCACCCTGCATGCAAAGCAGGACGGTATCGACGCGGCCCACAAGCTGCAGAGCATCACGGTGCAGGATGGCAAGCCGTTCGTGATGGGCACGACGCCGGGCTTCCGCACCGCTGTCGATCTGGCCCAGGCGCTGCCGCCGCTGGAGCAGACCAGTGCCAAGCTGCTGGCAGATCCGTCGCACCAGCAGCAGGTGCATGAGGAGCAGCAGCGGGTCGCGATGGGCGGTCGCTGAGGCCTGCATTGCCGGCTCCGGGAGGTGGATGCCGCCCGGGGCCTCGTCTCATCGCAGTTGCGCTGCTGCCCAGTCGGCCAGGGCGTCTACCCGTGCATCGGCCGGGCCATCCGGCCGCGCCAGCACCCAGAAGCCGCCGGTGGCCGCAAACCCCCACGGTGCGACCAGCCGGCCTGCTGCCAGATCTTCGGCCACCAGCGGCTCGGGCGCGATTGCCGGGCCCAGCCCGGCCACGGCTGCTTCCAGCAGGTAATAGAGATGTTCGAAAGCGGTGCCCAGCTGCAGCTTTGACGGGTCTAGGCGGTGTGCCTGCGCCCAGGCGGGCCAAGCCTGTGGACGTGACGTGGTGTGCAGCACGGTTTCCTGCAGCAGTGCCGAGGGCGGTGCCTGCCGCAGGCGCTGCGCCGCCGGATGTGACGGGGCCACCACCACACCGACCCGTTCCGGTGCCAGCTCGCGGACCTGCCAGCCCCGTGGCCACGGTCCCTGCGCCAGCAACAGCACGGCGTCCAGCGCCGCCTGCGCTTCGGTGAAACTGCCGTCCAGCGCCGACCACTGCAGGCGCACGCCGGGCAGGGCGGCCTGCAGCACGGGCAGGCGCGGAATCATCCAGCGCGCCAGAACGCTGCCGCTGCAGCCCAGTACCAGTGCTGGGGAGGTCGCGGGCCGCCGCAGCTCGCGCACGCAGCCTTCGATCCCGGCGAAGGCCTCGCTGCACGCTGCCTGCAGGCGCGTGCCCGCAGCGGTCAGGCGCAGGCCGCGACCGGCACGCTGGAACAGCGCCAGGCCCAGATGATCCTCCAGCAGCTTCAGTTGCCGGCTGACCGCGCCGTGGGTGACGTGCAGGTCCTGTGCGGCGCGCCCGACGCCGCCAAGGCGGGCAGTGGCTTCGAACGCGCGCAGCGCATTGAGGGGAGGCAGCAGGGAGCGGCTCACGTGAGATTTCCTGACGATATGTGCCAGATAATATCCATTTTCCGGTCATGACCCGTGCGCTAGAGTATCCACCTGTCTGAACCACCGGTCGTATCCATGTCTGCCTCCCCCATTGCCGACTACCACGCCTTCCCGGATGCCCAGGGCCACTTCGGCCGCTACGGCGGCAGCTTCGTCGCCGAAACCCTGGTCGGCCCGCTGCAGGAACTGGCCCAGGCCTATGACCAGGCCCGCCAGGACCCCGCGTTCCAGGCGGCCTATGACCGCGACCTGGCGCACTACGTGGGCCGGCCGAGCCCGATCTATCACGCCCAGCGCCTGAGCGATCACGTCGGCGGCGCGCAGATCCTGCTCAAGCGCGAGGACCTGAACCACACCGGTGCGCACAAGATCAACAACACCATCGGCCAGGCACTGCTGGCCGCACGCATGGGCAAGAAGCGCATCATCGCTGAGACCGGTGCCGGCCAGCATGGCGTGGCCAGTGCCACCGTTGCGGCGCGTCTGGGCCTGGAATGCGTGGTCTACATGGGCGCCACCGACATCGAGCGGCAGAAGATCAACGTCTACCGCATGAAGCTGCTCGGTGCGACGGTGGTGCCGGTCACCTCCGGCTCGGCCACCCTGAAGGACGCGCTCAACGAAGCGATGCGCGACTGGGTGACCAACGTGCAGGACACCTTCTACATCATCGGCACCGTGGCTGGACCGGACCCGTACCCGCGCATGGTGCGCGACTTCAATGCCATCGTCGGCCGCGAAGCGCGTGAGCAGATGCTGGCCGAGTACGGCCGCCTGCCCGATGCGATCACCGCCTGCGTCGGCGGCGGCAGCAACGCCATCGGCCTGTTCCACGCCTTCCTCAACGATCGCCAGGTCGAGATCGTCGGCGCCGAAGCCGCCGGTGATGGCATCAGTACCGGTCGCCATGCCGCCTCCATCGCGGCAGGCCGCCCCGGCGTGCTGCACGGCAACCGCACGTACGTGCTGTGCGACGATGACGGCCAGATCATCGAGACCCATTCGGTGTCGGCCGGCCTGGACTATCCGGGCGTCGGCCCGGAGCACGCGTTCCTGGCCGATACCGGCCGCGCGCGCTACCTCGGCATCACCGACGAGGAAGCGCTGCAGGCCTTCCATCTGCTGGCGCATACCGAGGGCATCCTGCCCGCGCTGGAATCCAGCCATGCGCTGGCACAGGCAATCAAGCTGGCGCGTGAGCGTCCGCGTGACCAGATCGTGCTGTGCAACCTGTCCGGCCGCGGCGACAAGGACGTGCACACCATCGCCGCGCGCGAAGGGCTTGTGCTGTGAATCACGTGCTGCGCCACGGCGGGGCGCTGGTGCTGGTGATCGGCATGGGCGGCTGCACGCCGCCCGATCCACCGGTGCTTGCCCCGGCCCCGGCCGCCCCCGCGGCGATCGCCCCGGCACGCGAACCGGCCAGCAACGACGATGAGGCCGCACATCGCCCGATCGAGGGCCCGGCGATGTTCACGGCAGGCGATGGCGGCGAGGACCAGGCGGCCCGGGCGGTGGTGTCGGTGGCCCTGGACCATGCCGGTGAGGTGCTGATCGGCCAGCCCTTCAGCGAACTGCAGGGCGAGGCGCAGTGGCACTCGGCCGGGCTGGGCGAGTCGACCGCTGGGCGTTGCGAGTACTACGAGCGCGGCACGCTGCCCGAGGGCGTGGCGATGATGGTGCAGGACGGCGACGTGGTGCGCTTCGACCTGGCCCCCATCGACGATTCCGGCCAGGTGGTGCTGCAGCCGGGGCCGTTCGGCCTTCATCTGGGCATGCCACGCGCGCAGGCCTTCCAGCAGTTGCCCAAGGGCGTTTCCACGCAACCCTATGGTGATGATGCGGAGGCCGGCGAGAGCCTGCTCTGGCAGGACCCCGGTTCCGACCTGGCGATCCGTGTGGAGATCGTCGACGGCACCATCTCCCGAATGTACTGGGGCGCCAGCGGCGCCGTTGACCTGATCGAAGGATGTACCTGACATGTCCGTATCCCGACTCGATGCCTGCTTCCAGCGCCTGCGCGAACAGCAGCGCAAGGCGCTGATTCCCTTCATCACCGCAGGTGATCCCTCGCTGGAAGCCACCGTGCCGGTCATGCACGCGCTGGTCGATGCTGGTGCCGACGTGATTGAACTGGGCGTGCCGTTCTCCGATCCGATGGCCGATGGCCCGACCATCCAGCGTAGTTCCGAACGCGCGCTGGCGCGGGGAGCCGGCAGCCGCTATGTGCTGCAGGCGGTGGCGCAGTTCCGGGAGCGTGATGCGCACACCCCGGTGGTGCTGATGGGCTACCTGAACCCGGTGGAGATCCACGGCTACGCTGCCTTCGCCGGGGCGGCCGTGCAGGCTGGCGTGGACGGGGTGCTGCTGGTCGACCTTCCGCCGGAAGAAGCCGTTGAAGCGCAGCAGGCCTTCGATGCAGCGGGCCTGGCGCTGGTCCTGCTGGCGTCGCCGACCACCAGCCAGGCGCGTGCCGACAAGCTGCTGGCCCTGGCCCGTGGTTACCTTTATTACGTCAGCTTTGCCGGCGTGACCGGCGCCTCCGAGCGCCTGGACAGCGACGCCGCCAGCGCCCGCCTGCAGGCGTTGCGCGCGCGCGCCTCGGTGCCGGTGGTGGCGGGCTTCGGCATCAAGGACGCCGGCAGTGCCGCAGCCATGGCCCGCCAGGCGGATGGCGTGGTGGTCGGAAGTGCGCTGGTGGCGGCGCTGGCCGAAGCGGGCTCGGCTGAAGACGCGGCCCAGCGTGCGCGGGCGTTCCTCGCCCCGCTGCGGCAGGCGCTGGACGCGTAGCGGTAATGCTGGCCGCTGGCCGGCATCGTCCGTACCCACCCGCGTGCAGGGCCGCCGGCCAGCGGCCGGCACCGCGCAGCACCTAAACGTACGTCCCAGCATGGTTTTTCCGGCTGCCCCGTAGCTGGCAAGGGGGTGCACGGCCGGGGAAAGCGGAGCTAGACTGTCCGCCTTTGCGGCCCATGGGCCGCCCTGAACGGAAGTGTCCTCCCGCATGAGTTGGCTCAGCAAGTTGATGCCGTCCGGCATCCGCACCGACAACACCCCCAGCAAGAAGCGCAGTGTCCCCGAGGGCCTGTGGGAAAAGTGCAGCAACTGCGGCAGCGCGTTGTACCGTCCGGAACTGGAAGAGAACCTGGAGGTCTGCCCGAAGTGCGGCCACCACATGGCGATCCGCGCGCGTGCGCGCCTGGCGGCCCTGTTCGACGCCGACAGCACCACCGAGATCGGTGCGCGCCTGGGACCGACCGACCTGCTCAAGTTCAAGGATCAGAAGAAGTACAGCGAGCGCATCAAGATCGCGCAGAAGAACACCGGCGAATACGACGCGCTGATCGCCATGCGCGGCCTGCTCAAGGGCCGTGCGCTGGTCGCCTCGTCGTTCGACTTCGCCTTCATGGGGGGCTCGATGGGCTCGGTGGTGGGCGAGCGTTTCGCGCTGGCTGCAGAAACCGCGGTCGAGATCGGTGCGCCTTACGTGTGCTTCTCGCAGAGTGGCGGCGCGCGCATGCAGGAAGGCCTGTTCTCGCTGATGCAGATGGCCAAGACCTCCGCTGCGCTGGGCAAGCTGCGTGAAGCCGGGCTGCCGTACATCTCGGTGCTGACCCATCCGACCACCGGCGGCGTTTCGGCGTCGTTCGCGATGCTGGGCGACATCAACATCGCCGAACCGCAGGCACTGATCGGCTTCGCCGGCCCGCGCGTGATCGAGCAGACCGTGCGCGAGAAGCTGCCGGAAGGTTTCCAGCGTTCGGAGTTCCTGCTGGAGCACGGTGCCATCGACCAGATCTGCGATCGCCGCGAACTGCGCGACCGCCTGTCCGATCTGCTCGCCATGCTGGGTCGGCAGCCCGCGCCGCAGGTAGCCTGATGGGTGCCCGCAAGTACTTCGGCACGGACGGCATCCGTGGCCGGGTCGGGCAGGGCGTGATCTCGGCCGACTTCGTGCTGCGCCTGGGCAATGCGCTGGGCCGTGTCCTGCTCGCCCAGCGTGGCCAGGACGGACGCCGGCCGATCGTGGTGATCGGCAAGGACACCCGCATTTCCGGCTACATGTTCGAGGCGGCGCTGGAGGCCGGCCTGGTCGCCGCCGGTGCCGACGTGCAGCTGCTGGGTCCGATGCCGACCCCGGCGGTGGCGTTCCTGACCCGCACGCTGGGCGTGGACGCCGGCATCGTCATCAGCGCCTCGCACAACCCGCATTACGACAACGGCATCAAGTTCTTCTCGGCCCAGGGCGAGAAGCTCGACGATGCGACCGAGCTGGCCCTGGAGGCGGCGCTGGACGTTCCGTTCACCACCGCCGAATCGGAAAAGCTGGGCAAGGCATTCCGTGCACGCGAAGCGGTCGGCCGCTACATCGAATTCTGCAAGGCCAGCGTGCCGCGCACATTCGATCTGCGTGGCCTGCGCCTGGTGCTGGATTGCGCGCATGGTGCCACCTACCAGATCGCGCCGCTGCTGTTCCGCGAACTGGGTGCCGAGGTGATCGGCATCGGCGCCGAGCCCAATGGCATCAACATCAACGCCGGCGTGGGCTCCACCCATATCGACAACCTTGCGGCCAAGGTCCGCGAGACCGGCGCCGATCTCGGTATCGCCTTCGATGGTGATGGCGACCGCGTGCTGATGGCCGACGACCAGGGCAACCCGGTCGATGGCGATGACCTGCTGTACATCCTGGCCCGTGCCTGGAAGGCCGAAGGCCGCCTGCGCGGCCCGGTGGTCGGCACGCTGATGAGCAACTATGGCATCGAGAAGGCCCTCGCCGACCTGCAGATTCCATTCGTTCGCAGCAATGTCGGCGATCGCTACGTGCACCAGGCGCTGATCGAAGGCGGTGGTGTGCTCGGCGGTGAAGCCTCCGGCCACCTGCTGTGCCTGGACCGCGCCACCACGGGGGACGGCATCGTCAGCGCCCTGCAGGTGCTGGTCGCGCTGCGCAACAGTGGGCAGACCCTGCGCCAGGCGCTGAAGGGCCTTGTGCGGGTACCGCAGAAGACCGTGAACGTGCGTCTGGGCAATGTCCCGGCCAAGACTGCGGTGCAGTCTGAAAGCGTGCAGTCCGCGCTGGCTGTGGCGCAGCAGGCTGTCGCCGGCCGTGGCCGCGCGTTCCTGCGCCCGTCCGGTACCGAGCCGGTGGTGCGGGTCACGGTCGAGGCCGATGACGCCACGCTGATGCAGGACACGCTGGACCGCCTGTCCGCAGCGGTGCGTGAAGCCGCTGCCTGAAGCGCGTGCACATTCGCACCAACGAAAAACGCCCCGCAAAGCCGGGGCGTTTTTCATTCAACCGGCAGGGGCGTGGTGCTTATGGCCCCGGCACCATCTTCTTCTGGCGCGCTTTGAAGCCATTGAACAGTGGCGCGATCAGCGGGTTGTAGCTCTGCGCGATGCGCTTGCGCAGCCAGCTGGCCGGGCGGTTGCGGATCGCGAAGCGGTAGATCCGCTCCGGATCACCGCCGACCACGTTGCGGCCGAACGGGTGGGTGGTGTGCAGGTAGCGGAAGCCCTGCTCGCGTGCCACCTCGATGTGGTCCTGGTCGAAATCGCCGTAGGGCCAGCACAGCGTATCGGACACCTCGCCGAGCTTGTCCTGCAGGACGTCGCGCGAGATCGCCAGATCCCGGCTGAGGCCCGCACGGCGCTGCGCACGGTCCAGATCGTCGCGGCGCAGCCAGCGGGTGTGGGTGTGGGTATGGCAATGCACTTCGAAGGTGCCGGCGGCAATGGCTGCGCGTGCTTCGCTCCAGCGCATCATCACATCGTCGCTGCGGTCCTGCTCGTAGATCGCCGCTTCGCAGCCACGATGGTCCGGCGTCGACGGCAGTGCCGCGCCGGCAATGCCGGCGTGCGGACGTTCCGGGCCTTCGCCCATCCAGCCGGTGACCACGAACACCACCGCGTGCATGCCGTACTTCTGCAGGATCGGGTGCGCATACACCCAGTTGTCGAGATAGCCATCGTCGAAGGTGATGACGATCGACTTGCGCGGCACCGGCTTGCCGGCCAGGAAGCCGGCGTACTGCTCCAGCGTCAGTGAGGTCCAGCCATTGGCTGCCAGCCACGCAATCTGGCTTTCGAAGTTCTCCGGCGACACGGTGATCATGCCCGGCGAAGGGCTGACGTGGTGGTGCATCAGCACCGGAACGGTTCGTGCATCAGCCATGTCCCAGCTCCTTCAGCCACTGGTGGTAGTAGTGTTCGGTCGCTTCACCGTGGCCGTCCGGCGTGAAGCGATGTGCGCCGTGCATCCACTCCCAGCCAGCGCGCCCCATCTGCCGTCGCCGTTCCGGGTCGTCCACCAGCAGGCGCAATGCACCTGTCAGGGCGGCATTGTCACCCAAACGGGTGAGGATCGCATTGCTGCCATCGATCACCATCTCCGGCACGCCGCCCACCCGCGTGGCGACGATCGGTACGCCCACGTAGGCCGCTTCCAGGAATACGGTGCCGGCCGCTTCCTTGTGCGAAGCCAGTGCGAAGATGTCGAAGCCGGCCATCAGCCTGCAGGCTCCATCGCGGTAGCCGAGCAGGTGGACCTGGCGCTGCAGCCCGTGCTCGGCGCACATCGCCTGCAGTCGTTCCGTCACGGCCTGGCCATCACCGACAATCACCAGGTGCAGGTCCGGGTTGGCTTTGCACAGCGGCACCATCGCCTGCAGCAGGTCGGCATGGCCTTTGGGCTCACGCAGCACGGCCACGCAGCCGACCACGATGTCCTGCTCGCCGAAGCCAAGCTCGGCACGCACCTCCGCACGTACGTCCTGCAGGCACTGCCAAGGATCGGCCTTGCGGATATCACTCCAGCGCGGAGGCACCGCGATCGGCGGCACGACACCAATGCGCTCGGCTGGAATGCCGCGGTCGACCAGCAGTTGCTTGACGAAGCTGCTGACGGTCAGCACCCGGTGTGGAAGCCCGGTATAGGTCAGCAACGAGTTGACCGGGCTCATCAGATGGCGCGAGCGCACCACCAGCGGCGTGCCGCCCAGGCGTGCACCGGCGGCGGCGATCAGCGCATCGCGGCGGCTGGTGGTATTGACCACGTCGAAGCGTTCGCGGCGCACCAGCCGCGATACCGACCACATGCCGCGCAGCAGGCGTGCCAGGCCGCCCATGCGCAGCGGATGCACGGTGAATCCGTCCTCGCGTGCCAGTGTGGCCAGGCGTGCATCGGGCTGGCACAGCAATGACACCTCATGGCCACGCGCGCGCATCACCTGCATGTGCCGGAAGATGTAGATCTCCTGCCCGCCCATTCCCTTGGCGGCTTCGGTATGCAGGATGCGCAGAGGACGGTTCATGCAGGATCGGTCCTTGAAGATCAGCGGTTGCGGAAGCGCGTCAGCGCTTCCCATGCAGAGCGGATGGCTGCGGCGTCCGGAGCCTGCTGCGGCAGCGGGCGGTAGTGCCGGTCGAGCGCGGTGGCGTTGCCGAACTTGTCGAATACGTAGATGGCATCGCCATGGCGTACAGCGCGTTGCGACCAGCTCTCCACCACCAGTGCACGTTCGCTGGCGGCGGGCGTGGCCAGCAGGTCCTGGCCGGTACTGAAGTCCGTCAATGCGTTCTCGCAGCCCAGCGCATGGCGCATCAGCGTCGGTACCCAGTCTTCGTGCGAGCTGGTGCGGACGTCGCGGCCAGCGGCCCTGCCTGGCCAATGCAGCACGAACGGGACCTGCAGCTGGTAATCGGAGAAGTTGCCGTTGTGGCCCCAGTAGTTCAGCTTGAGGTCGTTGAACTCTTCGGCATGGTCACCGGTGACCAGCACGATGGTGTCCTCGGCCAGGCCCTGCGCGCGCAGGTCGTCCAGCAGCGAACCGATCAGGCTGTCGGCATAGTGCACGGCAGTGCGGTAGCGGTTGAGTTCCGGCGTCGGGTCGTGGTCCGGGCCGAAGGACAGGAAGTCGATCTCCTTGGCCATCGGCGTGGCTACCGGTGGGTAGCTGGCGGGCAGGTGGTAGCCGGCGTGGGTGGAGTCGAGGAACACGAAGCCGAACCATGGGTGCTGCGCCGCCTGGCTGCTGCGGATGTCATTCCGCAGCGCGGCGACGATGGCTGCGTCGCGCTTGTCGGGGGTCATGGCGGAAGGGCCCTGGTGCAGCTGGTCGCGCACATCGGCAAATGCCGTGCGATCGAATTCCGGGCTGTACAACGGCGCGCTGCCGTACAGGTGCAGGTCGTAGCCCTGCTGGCCCAGCACCTGGAACAGCTGCGAGCCGCGCTGTTCGTCCAGCATGCTCTGCCAGTAGCCGCCGGGCAGGCCGTAGAGCAGGCCGAACAGGCCGTAGCGGGTGGCATTGCCGGTGCTGAAATGGCGATCGAACACGCGCGCGTCCTGCGCCAGCGCCGACGTGTTGGGCATCAGCTGCGGCGTCAGCACGTCCTGGCGCAGCGATTCCAGCACCACCATCAGCACATTGGGGCGGTGTGGGTTCTGGCAACGCAGGGGCTGGAGCGGATACAGCAGCTGCGCATGGCGCGGGTCGGGCAGGCCCGCCTGCTGTTCGCTTATGACCCCGAGCCTGCGCATGAAGCTCTTGGCGGTGATCGGCTGTGCCCAGGGCAGGTAGTTCCACTGCGCGATGACGGCACGGTCGCCGCGGGCATCGTAATAGGCCGTGGCGGCTTGGCCGCCGGCCATCAGCAGCGCAACGATGGCCCACCCCTGCAGGACCCGGCGGCGGCGCGGCCGGGCGGGCAGCAGCTTCCAGCATGCCCAGGCCAACAGTCCTTCAGCCGTGAAGATGGCGGCCACCAGCAGTCCGGCCTGCAGCCAGGTCTTCCACGACAACGCGACCTGGTCCTGCAGCGCACCGCCGAACACCATGTTCACCACCATGGCATTGAGGTGAAACCGATACAGAGTGAAAACCTTTGCATCAACCAGCAACAGGCACAGCCACAGGCCCTGCAGCAGCACGGCGCTGAGGCTCAGGGGGCGTGCGCTGCGCGGCCAAAGGCCCATCAGCAGCGGCAGCAGGCCGGCGAGGGCGCCGAATGCCAGCAGGTGACCGGGCAGGGCAACGGCCAGATAGGCCAGGCCCACGCTGCCCCCCGGGTTGTCGGCCAGCGGTACGTTGCCGAGCGTGATCGCCATGGCCAGCAGCGCGTTGCCGGCCACGAACAGCGACCACCAGGCCAGGCGGCGCCAGTGGCGTGCGGGGCCGGAGGGCAGGGCGGTGTCGGCAGAGGGAGCAGCAGGGCGCATGAGGGACTGGGGCGGCGGGTGATGCAGGCGGCGGGATCCCCGGGGTGACGGAATCGTGGGGCCGCGCGCGGGTCGCGCATTGTATCTGTTTGTTTCTTCGTATCGGGTGGCGTCCCCCGGGCGATCTGTCACAATGTTCAGGTGGGCCATGAATGCGCTGGCCCCCCAGACCCAATGACAAGCCAGGAACCGCTGTGAGCCAGATCCCCACCCTCGACATCACCCGTTTCGACAGCGACCGCGAGGCCTTCGTGGCCGAGCTGGGCGCGGCCTACCGCCAATGGGGATTCGCGGGCATCCGCAACCACGGCATTCCGCAGGCCGACATCGATGCGGCCTACGATGCCTTCAAGGCCTTCTTCGCCCTGCCCGAAGAGGTCAAGCGCAAGTACCACGTGGCCGGCAGCGGCGGCGCCCGCGGCTACACCCCGTTTGGGGTGGAGACCGCCAAGGGCTCCAAGCACTTCGACCTGAAGGAGTTCTGGCACATCGGCCGCGAGATCGCCGACGACTCCAAGTACCGCGATGTGATGGCGCCGAACCTGTGGCCGACCGAGGTCGAGGGCTTCCGTGAGCGCGGCTACGGCCTGTACCAGGCACTGGACAACCTGGGGTCGCGCGTCCTGTCGGCGCTGGCCCTGCATATCGGCCTGCCTGCAGACTTCTTCGCCGACAAGACCAACTTCGGCAACTCGATCCTGCGCCCGATCCATTACCCGCCGATCACCACCGACGACATCCCTAACGTGCGTGCTGGTGCCCATGGCGACATCAACTTCATCACCCTGCTGGTCGGTGCCAGTGCCGCAGGCCTGGAAGTGCAGTCGCATGATGGCGAGTGGGTGCCGTTCACGTCAGACGCGGACACCATTGTGGTCAACATCGGCGACATGCTGCAGCGCCTGACCAACCACGTGTATCCGTCGACCATCCACCGCGTGGTCAATCCCCCGGGCGAGCTGGCGCGCCAGCCGCGCTACTCGGTGCCGTTCTTCCTGCACCCGAACCCGGACTTCCTGATCGACGTGCTGCCCTCGTGCATCACCCCGGAGAACCCGAGCCGGTACCCGGAGCCGATCACCGCCCACGGCTTCCTCGAGGAGCGCCTGCGCGAGATCAAGCTGAAGTAAAGAGAAGTGAGGCCGCCGAAAGGCGGCCTTTTTCTTTGCAGGGTTGCACCCTGCACCCGCGGTAGTGCCGGCCGCTGGCCGGCAAACCCAAAGCCAAAGCGGCTCTGGGTTTCTGCGTGTTGGGCGGGGCGGCGTGGGTTGGCAGGACACGCCGTGAACCCCCAGACCGGCCCAGCCGCTGGCGGCTGTGCGTTCGGGCGCTTGCGAAGCAGTGCTTCGCAAGCAAAGCGACCTCACCCCTGGGGGCTCGATGGCGCCTTGCTCGTGTGCGCTGTCCTGCGCACACGGCAAGACCGGGGTTGGGCGTCCTGCCCAACCCGCCCGAGGCATGCCTCGGGCCCATGGCGCCAACGGTCCTGCCAACCCACACCGCCCCGTTCCCGACAGCTTCCCGGTGACGGTGGGTAAATCGCGATTCCCGGTGGGTGTCGACCTTGGTCGACGCGGTAGATCCACGCCATGCGTGGATGAGATATCTCTGTTCGAAGTGGGGTAGGGGGTTGGTCCAGCCAGCATCAACCCGGGATGCAGCTTTTGCCTTTGCTCTTGCTCTTCTTTTTTTCTTTCCGTGGCGGGCGGAACCGCCGGAATGTGTCAAAGGCCGGGCGGGTGGGGCTGCGCAGGGGCGTGAGCAGCATGGATGCGGCGATCGAGCTTACATGGACGTACTTGCAGCGCCCCCTGCGCAGTCCCACCCGCCCGGCCAAGCCCCAGATCTAGCCGGGCTCTCCGCGACCAACCAAACCCCGCCCCCCCCCTCCGCCACGAGGGGCTGCGCCGTTGGCTGAAAATCCATGTAACCGCTTACAAGGAAACGGATTTTTGCCGCAGCGGGTATCATGCTCGGCTGACTTCACACAGGAGCCACCCGCTCATGCGCCGCAAGATCGTCGCCGGAAACTGGAAGCTGCATGGCAGCCGTCAATTCGCCAATGAACTGCTGGGGCAGGTGGCCGCCGGGCTTCCGCTGGAGGGGGTGGACGTGGTGATCCTGCCGCCGCTGCCCTACCTGGGGGAGCTGGTCGAGGACTTCGGCGAGACCGGCCTGGCCTTCGGCGCGCAGGACGTGAGCAGCAACGAGAAGGGCGCCTACACCGGCGAGGTCTGCGCGGCCATGCTGGTCGAGGTTGGGGCCCGCTACGGCTTGGTCGGCCATTCCGAGCGCCGCCAGTACCACCATGAGAGCAGCGAGCTGGTCGCGCGCAAGTTCGCCGCCGCCCAGCACGCCGGCCTGGTGCCGGTGCTGTGCGTGGGCGAGACCCTGGAACAGCGCGAGGCCGGGCAGACCGAAGCGGTCATCGCCAGCCAGCTGGCGCCGGTGCTGGAGCTGGTCGGCGCGGCAGGTTTCGCCAATGCTGTGGTCGCCTACGAGCCGGTCTGGGCCATCGGTACCGGCCGTACCGCCAGCAAGGAACAGGCACAGCAGGTGCACGCGTTCATCCGTGGCGAAGTCGCGCGCATCGATGCTAGAATCGCTGATTCACTGCCCATTGTTTACGGCGGTAGCGTGAAGCCCGACAATGCCGGGGAACTGTTCGCGCAGCCGGATGTCGATGGTGGGCTGGTCGGCGGCGCCTCCCTGGTGGCCGCGGACTTCCTGGCCATCGCACGGGCGGCGGCCGCGAACTAATCCTAGAAGTATTGTCCGAGGGCGGTTTCCAATGCTGATGTTGATCCTCAATGTCGTCTACGTGCTGGTCGCTGTGGCCATGATCGCGCTGATCCTGATGCAGCGTGGCTCGGGTGCGGCGGCAGGTTCGGGCTTTGGTGCTGGTGCCTCGGGCACGGTGTTCGGTGCGCGCGGCGCCTCGAACTTCCTGTCCAAGTCGACCAAGTGGCTGGCCGTGGTGTTCTTCGGCATCAGTCTCTTCATGGCCTGGTATGCCGGTCACGGCAGCCGCCCGGCGGCCGACCAGGATCTGGGCCTGATGTCCGCCCCGGCGGCCAGCGCGCCGGCGGCTCCGGCGGGCGAACTGCCGGCCGTTCCGAAGGCCGATGCGGTCCCGGCCGCCCCGGTTCCGGCGGCGAATGTGCCGGCTCAGGCGGAATCTTCGGTTTCTGGTGAAGAAAAGCCTTCGGAAGGCTCCCAGAAACACTGAAGCCGGTTACAATACGCGGCGCATCGGGAAGATAGTCTGATGTGATCGTTTGCCCAGGTGGCGGAATTGGTAGACGCACTACCTTGAGGTGGTAGCGACGCAAGTCGTAGGGGTTCGAGTCCCCTCTTGGGCACCATTTGTAAGTAAAGCGGGTTCGTCTGGCGCGCAAGGCGCCAGGCAGATTCCCGTCCACTCCCCCATGCCAAAGCGCCTGCAGGCGCGGCGGCAGAGGCAAGAGAGAATCGCTGTGCTGGCCGAATATTTGCCGTCTCTGCTGTTTCTGATCGTTGCCACCGGTATCGGCGTTACGCTGATGCTGGTTGGTCGATTCCTCGGTCCCCGCCGCCCCGATCTGGAAAAGCTCTCGCCGTACGAGTGCGGCTTCGAGGCCTTCGAAGACGCGCGCATGAAGTTCGATGTGCGCTACTACCTGATCGCGATCCAGTTCATCGTCTTCGACCTGGAAATCATCTTCATCGTGCCGTGGACCCAGGTCTTCATGGAACTGGGCGCCCGCTCGCTCATCACCATGGGCCTGTTCGTCGGCATGCTGTTCCTCGGTTTCATTTACGTCTGGAAGAAGGGAGCGCTGGAATGGGAGTGATTCAGACTCTCGATGGCCTCATGAACAACCCCACGCCGGAAGGCCGGGTTGATGACATCCTGCGGCCGGAAGGCGACAACCCGCTGCTGGAGAAGGGCTTCGTCACTACCAGCGTCGATGCACTGCTGAACTGGGCGCGCACCGGCTCGATGTGGCCGATGACCTTCGGCCTGGCCTGCTGCGCCGTCGAGATGATGCACGCCGGTGCCGCGCGCCTGGACCTCGACCGCTACGGCGTGGTGTTCCGCCCGTCGCCGCGTCAGTCCGACGTGATGATCGTGGCCGGCACCCTGGTCAACAAGATGGCCCCGGCGCTGCGCAAGGTCTACGACCAGATGCCGGACCCGAAGTGGGTCATCTCGATGGGTAGCTGCGCCAACGGTGGCGGCTACTACCACTACTCCTATTCTGTGGTGCGCGGCTGTGATCGCGTGGTGCCGGTGGACGTCTACGTCCCGGGCTGCCCGCCGACCGCCGAGGCGCTGGTGTACGGGATCCTGCAGCTGCAGAAGAAGATCTGGCGTACACAGACCATCGCCCGCTGACCCCTTCACCTGACAAGAGCGCGCCAAGCCCCCATGGCAGAGCAAGCATCCTTCATCGACCGACTGTCCGCACGTTTCGCTGGTGCGAAGGTCATCGTGGTCGAACCCCGCGGCGAAGTGACGCTGGAAGTGCCTGCCGCCGAGTGGCACGCCACCGCCCTGGCGCTGCGTGACGAGTTTGGTTTCGAGCAGGCCGTGGATCTGTGCGGCGTCGACTACCTTGGCTACGGCTCCGACGAGTGGGACACCGCCGATGTGTCCTCGCAGGGCTTCAGCCGTGGCGTCGAAGGCAAGGCCCAGGGCCGCTTCGCGTGGGGCGAGTTCCCCACCGAGGAAAACGGTGCCGACGGTGCCCGCCCGCAGCACATGCCGACCCAGCGCTTCGCCGTGGTCGCCCAGCTGCGTTCGTACCAGCACAACCTGATGATGCACCTGCGCTGCTTCGCCCCTGACGAAGCGCTGCCGGTGGTGTCCTCGCTGACCGGCATCTGGCCGGGCCTGAACTGGTTCGAGCGCGAAGCGTTCGATCTGTACGGCGTGATCTTCGAAGGCCACCCGGACCTGCGCCGGATCCTGACCGACTACGGTTTCGTCGGCCATCCGTTCCGCAAGGATTTCCCGCTGATCGGCAATGTCGAAGTCCGCTACGACGAAGAAAAGAAGCGCGTGATCTACGAACCGGTCACCTCGGTGGAGCCGCGTGTCGGCGTGCCGCGCGTGATCCGCGACGACGCCCGTCTGCAGACCGCAGAAGGTGAGCGCGCGCAGGAGGCAGTGAAGTGAGCCACGTACACCAGGCTGGCGAAGCGTTCGCCAGCAACGCCGCCGAAAGCCGGCAGGAAATCCGCAACTACACCATGAACTTCGGCCCGCAGCATCCGGCCGCTCACGGTGTGCTGCGCCTGATCCTGGAAATGGACGGTGAAACCATCATGCGCGCCGACCCGCACGTGGGTCTGCTGCACCGTGGTACCGAAAAGCTGGCCGAGTCCAAGCCGTTCAACCAGTCGATCGGCTACATGGATCGCCTGGATTACGTGTCGATGATGTGCAACGAGCACGCCTACGTGCGCGCGATCGAGACCCTGATGGGCATCGAGGCGCCGGAGCGTGCCCAGTACATCCGCACCATGTACGATGAAATCACCCGCATCCTCAACCACCTGATGTGGCTGGGCTCCAACGCGCTCGACCTGGGCGCGATGGCGGTGATGCTGTACGCCTTCCGCGAACGCGAAGAGCTGATGGACTGCTACGAAGCGGTTTCCGGCGCGCGCATGCACGCGGCGTACTACCGTCCGGGCGGTGTCTACCGCGACCTGCCGGACCACATGCCGAAGTACAAGGAATCGCGCTGGCACAAGGGCAAGGCGCTGAAGCAGCTCAATGCTTCGCGCGAAGGCTCGCTGCTGGACTTCCTGGAGAACTTCACCGTCGAGTTCCCCAAGCGCATCGACGAATACGAAACCCTGCTGACCGACAACCGTATCTGGAAGCAGCGTACCGTCGGCATCGGCGTGGTCACTCCCGAGCTGGCCCATCAGTGGGGCATGACCGGCGTGATGCTGCGCGGCTCGGGCATTGCCTGGGACCTGCGCAAGAAGCGTCCGTACGCCAAGTACGATGCCGTCGATTTCGACATCCCGCTGGGCAAGGAAGGTGACTGCTACGACCGCTACCTGGTCCGCGTTGCCGAAATGCGCGAATCCAACCGCATCATCAAGCAGTGCGTGGCGTGGCTGAAGGCCAACCCGGGCCCGGTGATGGTGAAGAACTTCAAGGTCGCTCCGCCCAGGCGCGAGGACATGAAGGACGACATGGAAGCGCTGATCCACCACTTCAAGCTGTTCAGCGAAGGCTACTGCGTACCGGCCGGCGAGACCTACTCGGCGGTGGAGGCCCCGAAGGGCGAGTTTGGCTGCTACCTGGTCTCCGATGGCGCCAACAAGCCGTTCCGCGTGCACCTGCGCGCGCCGGGCTTCGCCCACCTGTCCTCGATCGATTCGGTCGTGCGCGGCCACATGCTGGCCGACGTGGTGGCGATGATCGGTACCTACGACCTGGTGTTCGGCGAGGTTGACCGGTAATGCCGTCCGCTACGCCAACGCCCGCTGCAGGCAGCCGGCGCAAGCCGGCGCCGCAGTTTCTGGAATTTCACGTTATGCATTTCGCTGAGGTCGGCCGATGAAGGCGACAGGTAATTTCGAGGCGGCGCGCGACGTCGACCCGATGGTGGTGCTGAGCGACAAGACCCGCGCTCACATCGATCACTGGCTGTCCAAGTTCCCGCCGGATCGCAAGCGCTCTGCCGTGCTGCAGGGCCTGCATGCGGCCCAGGAGCAGAACCAGGGCTGGCTGACCGACGAGCTGATCGCCGCCGTGGCCAAGTACCTGGACCTGCCGCCGGTCTGGGCCTACGAGGTCGCCAGCTTCTACTCGATGTTCGAGACCGAGAAGGTGGGCCGCAACAACGTGGCCATCTGCACCAACATCAGCTGCTGGCTCAATGGCGCCGAAGACATCGTGCGCCACTGCGAGAAGAAGCTGGGCATCAAGCACGGTGAATCGACCCCGGATGGCCGCGTCTACCTCAAGCGCGAGGAAGAGTGCCTGGCAGGCTGCGGCGGCGCACCGATGATGGTCATCAACGGTCACTACCATGAGCGTCTGACCCTGGAAAAGGTCGACGAGCTGCTGGACGGGCTGGAGTAAGGGCATGGCACATCACCACGAATCCAAGGGTCCGGTCGGCCCCGCGCCGCTGCCGCACCAGGTGGTCTACACCACCCTGCATTACGACACCCCGTGGTCGTACGAAAGCTACCTGAAGACCGGTGGTTACGCCGCCCTGCGCAAGATCCTCGAAGAGAAGATCCCGCCGGAGCAGGTCATCGAGATGGTCAAGGCCTCGGGCCTGCGCGGCCGCGGTGGCGCAGGCTTCCCGACCGGCCTGAAGTGGTCCTTCATGCCCAAGGGCAACATGCAGAAGTACATCCTCTGCAACTCGGACGAATCCGAGCCGGGCACCTGCAAGGACCGCGACATCCTGCGCTACAACCCGCACTCGGTGGTGGAGGGCATGGCGATCGCCTGCTACGCCACCGGTTCGACCGTGGGCTACAACTACCTGCGCGGTGAGTTCCACCACGAGCCGTTCGAGCACTTCGAGCAGGCCCTGGCCGACGCCTATGCGAACGGCTGGCTGGGCAAGAACATCCTCGGCAGCGGCGTGGACATCGACATCTACGGTGCGCTGGGCGCCGGCGCCTACATCTGCGGTGAAGAAACCGCGCTGATGGAATCGCTGGAAGGCAAGAAGGGCCAGCCGCGCTACAAGCCGCCGTTCCCGGCAAACTTCGGCCTCTACGGCAAGCCGTCGACGATCAACAACACCGAAACCTACGGTTCGGTGCCGGCGATCATCCGCAACGGCCCGGAGTGGTTCAAGGGCCTGAGCCTGACCGCCAACGGCGGCCCGAAGTGCTTCTCGGTGTCCGGCTGCGTGCAGAACGGCGGCAACTTTGAAGTACCGCTGGGCACCACCTTCGACGACCTGCTGGAAATGGCCGGTGGCCTGCGTCCGGGCCGCAAGCTCAAGGGCGCGATTCCGGGCGGCGTGTCGATGCCGGTGCTGACCGCGGCCGAGCTGAAGGGCCTGCCGATGGACTACGACACCATCCGTGCGCTGGGCTCCGGCCTGGGTTCGGGGGCCATCGTGGTGCTCGACGACAGCGTCTGCTGCGTCAAGTTCGCCTGCCGCATCAGCCAGTTCTTCCACAAGGAATCGTGCGGCCAGTGCACGCCGTGCCGTGAAGGTACCGGCTGGATGCACCGCGTGCTGGAGCGCATCGTCGCCGGCAGGGCCACGATGGAAGACCTGCACCAGCTGAAGGCGGTGGCCGGCCAGATCGAAGGCCACACCATCTGTGCGTTCGGTGAAGCGGCTGCATGGCCCATCCAGGGCTTCCTGCGCCAGTTCTGGGACGAATTCGAGTACTACATCGTCAACGGTCATTCGATGGTTGACGGCAAGAAGGTGGAGGCAGCCGCCGCATGAGCGCGCAACCCGTAAACCCGAACGTGCCACCAGACCACGTGACCATCGAGATCGATGGCAAGTCGCTGGTCGTGCCCAAGGGTTCGATGATCATCCAGGCAGCCGACAAGGCCGGCATTCCGATTCCGCGCTTCTGCTACCACGAGAAGCTGCCGATCGCCGCCAACTGCCGCATGTGCCTGGTGGACGTGGAGAAGTCGCCGAAGCCGGCGCCGGCCTGCGCTACCCCGGTGATGGACGGCATGAAGGTCGCCACCCGCAGTGAGAAGGCACTGAAGTTCCAGCGCTCGGTGATGGAGTTCCTGCTCATCAACCATCCGCTGGACTGCCCGATCTGCGATCAGGGCGGCGAGTGCGAACTGCAGGACGTATCGCTGGGCTATGGCCGTTCGGTCAGCCGTTTCAACGAGCGCAAGCGCGTGGTGCCGGACGAGGACATGGGGCCGCTGGTGGCCACCGAGATGACCCGTTGCATCCAGTGCACCCGCTGCGTCCGCTTCACCGCCGACGTTGCCGGTACCTACGAACTGGGTGGCATGTACCGCGGTGAGAACCTGCAGATCGGCACCTTCGACGGCAAGCCGCTGACCACCGAGCTGTCGGGCAACGTCGTCGACGTCTGCCCGGTCGGCGCGCTGACCAACAAGGTGTTCCAGTTCCGCGCCCGCCCGTGGGAGCTGACCGCGCGCGAGTCGCTGGGCTACCACGACGCGATGGGTTCGAACCTGTTCCTGCACGTGCGTCGCGGCGAAGTGCTGCGCACCGTGCCGCGCGACAACGAAGCGGTGAACGAGTGCTGGCTGTCCGACCGCGACCGCTACTCGCACCAGGGCCTGTACAGCGAAGACCGCGCGGTCAAGCCGCTGCGCAAGGTCAATGGCGAGTGGAAGGAAGTGAGCTGGGCCGAAGGCCTGGCCGCAGCCGCCGAGATCCTCAAGGCGAACCAGGGCGACAACCTGGGCGTGCTGGTGCATCCGTCGACCTCGAACGAGGAGGGTGCGCTGCTGGCCCGCCTGGCCAAGGGCCTGGGCTCGGGCAACATCGACCACCGCATCAACAACCGCGATTTCTCCGACGCCGCAACCGCCGAAGTGTTCGGCCTGCCGCTGGCCGAGATCGAAGGCGCCGACCGCATCGTCGTCCTGGGCAGCAACATCCGCCACGAACTGCCGCTGCTGCACGCCCGCCTGCGCAAGGCGCAGACCACCAAGGGCGCGAAGATCCACGTCATCAATCCGGTGGACTTCGACTTTGCCTTCAGCATTGCCGGCAAGCAGATCGTCGCACCGTCCAAGTTCGTCGATGCGCTGGCCAGCAGCGAGCTGCGTTCGGCAGTGCAGGGCGGCAACAACACCGTGCTGATCGTCGGTGGCATCGCCGAGAATCACCCGCAGGCTGCCGCGATCCGCGCCGCGGCGCGTGACTTCGCCGCAGCGACCGGTGCCAAGCTGTGCCGCATCCCGCAGGGCGCCAACGCCGTGGGCCTGACCCGCGCCGGCGTGCTGCCGGCCGGCAAGGACGTCGCCGCGATGCTGGCGCAGCCGCGCCAGGCCTACGTGGTGTACGGGCTGGAGCCGGGCCTGGACTTCGCCGATGCACCGGCCGCGCGCAAGGCGCTGGTGGGTGCCCAGGTGGTGGCGTTCAGCCACTTCGCCTGCGCCTCGACCCGCGACGTTGCAGACGTGATCCTGCCGATCGGTGCGCTGCCGGAAATCGATGCCACCCTGACCAACCTCGATGGTCGCGAGCAGTCGGCCCGTGCCGGCGGCAAGCTGCCGGGCGAGGCCCGTGAAGGCTGGCGCGTGCTGCGCGCCCTGGGCGGCGACATGGCGCTGGCCGGTTTCGACTTCACCGACCTGGCCGGACTGCGTGCCAGCCTGGCCCCCGTGTCGGTCAGTATTGCCGCTTCGGCACAGCCGGCGGTTGCCGGTGAGGGACTGGAAGTGGCTTCGACCGCCGCGATCTACCGCACCGATGCGGTGGTCCGTCGCGCGCCGGCGCTGCAGTCGCATCCGCTCAACAACGCCCCGCGCATCGTGCTGAACGCTGAAGATGCCGCTCGCCTGCAGCTGCAGGAAGGGCAGATGGCCAAGGTCGGCACCGATGCCGGCAAGGCCACCCTGCCGGTGGTGGTCGACGCCCGCGTCGCAGCGGGTTCGGTCTGGATTGAATCGGGCCACGGCGCGACCGCGCCGCTGGGTGCCGCTCGCGTATCGGTGGTGGCTGCATGAACGAATTGCTGTTGAACGCGGTCGACCCGCTGCACCAGTGGCTGCTGGGCCTCGGTGACATCGGCGCGCTGATCTGGATCATCCTGAAGATCCTGGTGATCGCCGTTCCGGTGATCATCTCGGTGGCCTTCTACGTGGTCTGGGAACGCAAGCTGATCGGCTGGATGCACGTCCGCCACGGCCCGATGTATGTGGGCATGGGCATCTTCCAGGCCTTCGCCGACGTCTTCAAGCTGCTGTTCAAGGAAGTGGTCCAGCCGAGCAGCGCCAACAAGGCGATCTACCTGCTGGCCCCGCTGATCACCCTGGCCCCGGCCTTCGCGGCCTGGTCGGTGGTCCCCTTCGATTCGCAGATCGTGCTGTCCAACGCCAACGCCGGCCTGCTGTACCTGCTGGCGATGACCTCGCTGGGCATCTACGGCATCATCCTGGCCGGCTGGGCGTCCAACTCGAAGTACGCGTTCCTGGGTGCGATGCGCGCCTCGGCACAGATGATCAGCTACGAAATCGCCATGGGCTTTGCCCTGGTCGGCGTGATGATCGCCTCGGGCAGCCTGAACCTGAGCAACATCGTGATGGCGCAGGCCGGCAGTTCCGGCTTCTTCGACTGGTTCCTGCTGCCTTTGTTCCCGCTGTTCGTCATCTACTGGGTGTCGGGCGTGGCTGAAACCAACCGCGCGCCGTTCGACGTGGTGGAAGGCGAATCGGAAATCGTCGCCGGCCACATGGTCGAGTACTCCGGCGGCGCGTTCGCCCTGTTCTTCCTGGCCGAATACGCGAACATGATCCTGATCAGCTTCCTGATCTCGATCTTCTTCCTCGGCGGCTGGCTGAGCCCGGTCCAGGGCTGGGTCAACTTCGGCGATGTCTCGCCGCTGGTCGACTGGGTCTGGAAGGGCGGCGCGCCGTGGCTGTTCGTCAAGGTGTTCTTCTTCGCCAGTGCCTACATCTGGTTCCGTGCCAGCTTCCCGCGCTTCCGCTACGACCAGATCATGCGCCTGGGCTGGAAGGTCTTCATCCCGCTGGCCATTCTGTGGATCGCGGTTACCGCCGTCATGGTGTTCTTCGGCGTGATTCAAAAGGGCGTCTAAAGTGATGAACAGGATTACCCATTACTTCAAGAGCCTGCTGCTGCTCGAACTGCTGGCGGGCCTCTGGCTGACGCTGAAGTACAGCTTCAAGCCGAAGTACACGATGATGTACCCGATGGAGAAGTTCCCGCAGTCGCCGCGCTTCCGTGGCCTGCACGCGCTGCGCCGTTACCCCAACGGCGAAGAGCGCTGCATTGCCTGCAAGCTGTGCGAAGCGGTGTGCCCGGCGCTGGCCATCACCATCGACTCGGCCAAGCGCGAGGACGGAACCCGCCGCACCACGCGCTACGACATCGACCTGTTCAAGTGCATCTTCTGCGGCTTCTGCGAGGAAAGCTGCCCGGTGGACTCGATCGTCGAAACCCACATCCTCGAGTACCACTTCGAGAATCGTGGCGAAAACATCGTTACCAAGCCGCAGCTGCTGGCCCTGGGCGACCGTCTCGAAAACGAGATCGCCGAGCGTCGTGCCGCCGATGCCGCTTACCGCTGAGGTCGAGAGATGGATTGGGTAAATATCGCTTTCTGGGTGTTCGCCATCGCGGCAACGGTTTCGGCCGGTGCGGTGATCAGCGTGCGCAACCCGGTTCACGCCGTGCTCTGCCTGGTGCTGACCTTCTTCTCCATTGCCTGCGTGTGGCTGCTGGTGGGCGCCGAGTTCCTCGGTGTGGCGCTGGTGCTGGTCTACGTCGGCGCGGTGATGGTGCTGTTCCTGTTCGTGGTGATGATGCTGGACATCGACCCCACCAAGCTGCGTGAGGGCTGGGTGCGCTACCTGCCGGTCGGCCTCATCGTCGCCGTCGCGATGCTGGTGCAGATGCTGATCCTGATCGGCGTCAAGGCGCGTTCGGCCACGCCGTTCCCGGCCGACAACGCCGCTGCGGTCGCCGCCGACACGTCCAACATCACCTGGCTGGCGCGCACGTTGTTCACCGAGTACCTGCTTCCGTTCGAGTTCGCCGCCGTCATCCTGACCGTGGCCGTGGTTGCTGCCGTGATGCTGACCCTGCGTCGCCGCACCGGCGTCAAGAGCCAGAACCCGGGTGAGCAGACCATGGTCAAGGCCGGCCAGCGTCTGCGCATGGTCAAGATGGGTGCCGAGGCCCCGGTCGTGCACAGCAACAGCAAGCCGGCCACCGGCGAGGAGACCCAGCCGTGATTACCCTTGGCCACATCCTTGCGCTTGGCGCGGTGCTGTTCGCCATCAGCCTGGCCGGCATCTTCCTCAACCGGAAGAACGTCATCGTCCTGCTGATGTCGATCGAACTGATGCTGCTGTCGGTGAACATCAACTTCGTCGGCTTCTCGCGCCAGCTGGGCGATCCGTCCGGCCAGCTGTTCGTGTTCTTCATCCTGACCGTCGCCGCCGCGGAAGCCGCCATCGGCCTGGCGATCCTGGTGACCCTGTTCCGTACCCGCCGCACGATCAATGTCGGCGAAGTCGATTCGTTGAAGGGCTGATCCACAGATGGAAATCACTCTCTCCAAGAGTCTGTTGATCGCAGTGGTGCTCGCACCGCTGTTCGGCAGCATCATCGCCGGCCTGTTCGGTCGCCAGGTCAAGCGCTTCGGCGCGCAGACCATCACCATCCTCGGCGTCGCGGTGGCCTGCGGCCTGTCGATGTACACGTTCTACCAGTTGATGTGGGGTGGCGCGCAGCCGTTCAACCAGAACATCTACACGTTCTTTGAAGTCGGCCAGTATTCGGCGCACGTCGGCTTCATGGTCGACAAGCTGACCGCGATGATGATGGTAGTGGTGACCTTCGTGTCGCTGCTGGTCCACATCTACACGATCGGCTACATGCAGGACGACCCGGGCTACCAGCGGTTCTTCAGCTACATCTCGCTGTTCACCTTCTCGATGCTCACCCTGGTGATGAGCAACAATTTCCTGCAGCTGTTCTTCGGCTGGGAAGCGGTGGGCCTGGTGTCGTACCTGCTGATCGGCTTCTGGTTCAAGCGCCCGACCGCGATCTTCGCCAACATGAAGGCGTTCCTGGTCAACCGCGTCGGTGACTTCGGCTTCCTGCTGGGCATCGCCGGCGTGCTGTGGGTGTTCGGCACCCTGGACTACTCGCAGGTGTTCTCGCAGGCCGGCATGCTGGCTGACCCGCGCGCCCAGCTGCAGATCTGGGACGGCACCATCCTGGGCATGCAGCTGCTGAACGAGCCGGTGATCTGGTCGATCGCCACCGTCATCTGCATCTGCCTGTTCATTGGTGCCATGGGCAAGTCGGCCCAGGTCCCGCTGCATGTGTGGCTGCCGGACTCGATGGAAGGCCCGACCCCGATCTCGGCACTGATCCACGCCGCGACGATGGTGACAGCCGGTATCTTCATGGTCACCCGCATGTCACCGCTGTTCGAGCTGTCGCAGACCGCGCTGAACTTCGTGCTGTTCATCGGTGCCACCACCGCGTTCTTCACCGGCCTGATCGGCATCGTGCAGAACGACATCAAGCGCGTCGTCGCGTATTCCACGCTGTCCCAGCTGGGCTACATGACGGTTGCACTGGGCGTGTCGGCCTATTCGGCCGCCGTGTTCCACCTGATGACCCACGCCTTCTTCAAGGCCCTGCTGTTCCTGGGCGCCGGCTCGGTCATCATCGCGATGCACCACGAGCAGGACATGCGCAAGATGGGCGGCCTGCGCAAGTACATGCCGATCACCTTCATCACCATGTGGATCGGTACCCTGGCGCTGGTGGGTACGCCGTTCTTCTCCGGCTTCTACTCGAAGGACACCATCATCGAGGCGGCCGAGCTGCACGCGCACCTGTCCAACAACTGGGTGGCCACCTACGGCTACTGGGCCGTACTGGGCGGCGTGATCGTCACCAGCTTCTACAGCTTCCGCCTGCTGTTCCTGACCTTCCATGGCAAGGAACGATTCCGCGACACGCATGATGACCACGCGCATGGCCATGGCCATGACGAGCACCATGCCGCCGACGCCCACCACGGCGATGCGCATCACGACGACCACGGCCATGGCCACGGTCCTCATGAGCCGCACGAAACCCCGTGGGTGGTGACCCTGCCGCTGATCCTGCTGGCCATCCCTTCGATCGCCATCGGCTTCTTCAGCATCGGTCCGATGCTGTATGGCACCGACTGGGCCGGCCACCACGCGCACGACGCCATCAAGGGACAGGCGCATACGTTCTTCACCGGCATCGTGGACTTCTACGATCCGGCCAAGAACACCATCGGCTTCCTGGGCGAGGAGTTCCATGGCCCGGTCGCGTTCGCGCTGCACGGCATGATGGCGCCGGCGTTCGTGCTGACCGTTGCGGGCTTCCTGCTGGCCGCACTGTTCTACCTGTGGAAGCCGGACCTGTCGGGCAAGGCCCGCAAGACCTTCGCTCCGCTGGTTTCGGTGCTGGAAAACAAGTACGGCTTCGACAAGCTGTGGATCGATGGCTTTGCCGGTGGCAGCGTCAAGCTGGGCAAGGTCTCGCGCTGGATCGACAGCAACATCGTCGACGGCGTGGTCAATCTCTCGGCACGTGTTGTGGACGTCGCAGCCGGCGTGCTGCGTCGTACCCAATCCGGTTTCCTCTATCACTACGCCTTCGCGATGATCATCGGCCTGATTGCCCTGCTGGGCGTGCTGATGCATTACCTGCGTTGATGACCTGTACGGAATAAGAAGACGTGTCGAACTGGCCTCTACTCAGTGTCCTCATCTGGCTGCCGATCATCGGTGGTGCCCTGATTCTTGCGATCCGTGATGCGCAGACCGCCCGCTGGGCGTCGCTGGGCGTAGCGGTGCTGACGTTCGTGGCGAGCCTCTCGCTGCTGAGCGGCTACAACGCGGGAGTCGACGGTCTGCAGTTCGTCGAGACCCACGCCTGGATCCCGGCGTACAAGATCGGCTACAACCTGGGCGTGGACGGCATTGCCGTGGCGCTGATCCTGCTGACCACCCTGGTCAGCGTGCTTGCCCTGATCGGCGCCTGGAGCGCCATCGACAAGCGCGTGAACCAGTACGTGGCGGCCTTCCTTATCCTGGAAGGCGTCACCGTGGGCATCTTTGCTGCGACGGACGCGATGCTGTTCTACGTGTTCTTCGAAGCGATGCTGATTCCGATGTTCCTGATCATCGGTGTCTGGGGCGGCCCGCGCCGCATCTACGCCGCGCTGAAGTTCTTCCTGTACACCTTCCTCGGCTCGGTGCTGATGCTGGTGGCGCTGATCTACCTGTACATGAAGGGCGGAAGCTTCCAGCTGGCCGACCTGTACGCACTGCCGCTGTCGGCCAAGGAACAGACCTGGATCTTCTTCGCCTTCCTGATCGCCTTCGCGGTCAAGGTGCCGATGTTCCCGGTCCACACCTGGCTGCCGGACGCCCACGTGGAAGCGCCGACCGCCGGTTCGGTGATCCTGGCCGCGATCGCCCTGAAGATCGGTGGCTACGGCTTCCTGCGCTTCAACCTGCCGATCGTTCCGGACGCGTCGCAGGAATGGGCCTGGCTGGTGATCGCGTTGTCGCTGATCGCAGTGATCTATGTCGGCCTGGTCGCCCTGGTGCAGGACGACATGAAGAAGCTGATCGCCTACTCGTCGATCGCGCACATGGGCTTTGTCACCCTCGGCACCTTCATCGCCCTGTGGCTGGTGCGTGAAGCCGGCAACGCCGATGCCGCCCGCCTGGGCCTGCAGGGCGCCATGGTGCAGATGATCTCGCACGGCTTCGTGTCCGGCGCCATGTTCTCCTGCGTCGGCGTGCTGTACGACCGCATGCACAGCCGCCGCATCGCCGATTACGGCGGCGTGGTCAACGTGATGCCGTGGTTCGCCACCTTCGCCATGCTGTTCTTCATGGCCAATGCTGGCCTGCCGGGTACCAGCGGTTTCGTCGGCGAGTTCATGGTCATCCTCTCGGCCTTCCAGCGTAATCCGTGGATCGCCCTGGGCGCGGCCACCACCCTGATCATCGGCGCCGCCTACACCCTGTGGCTGTACAAGCGCATCTTCTTCGGCGAAGTGGCCAACAGCCATGTGGCCGAACTGAAGGACATCAACGGCCGCGAATGGCTGGTGCTGGGCGTGTTCGCCATCGGCGTGCTGGCCCTGGGAATCTACCCCAAGCCGCTGACCGACCTGATGGAGCCCTCGATCGCGAAGCTGGCGATGCAGATCGCATCCAGCAAGCTGCTGTAATTCCAGGATTTGATGATGACCACCTCGCCGCTGCTGCCATTGACCGCCGCTGACCTGCCACCGCTCGCTCCCGAGCTGGTGCTGATCGGCAGCGCCTTCGCCCTGATGATCCTCGACCTGTTCGTCAGCAACCGGAACAAGATCGTCACCCACCTGTTCGCGCTCGCTGCGCTGGCCGTGGTGCTGTTCATGCTGGCCACCGGCGTGGGCGGGCAGGGGGAGGTCTTCCATGGCATGTTCGTGCGCGATACCGCCGCGGACGTGATGAAGACCGGGATCGTGCTGCTCAGCGGCCTGACCCTGATCTACGGCTGGCGCTACCTGCGTGACCGCAACCTGTTCCAGGGCGAGATCCCGGTGCTGATCCTGTTCGGTACCGCCGGCATGATGATCCTGGTCTCGGCCGGCAGCCTGCTGATGGTCTACCTGGGCCTGGAGCTGCTGGCGCTGTGCTCCTACGCCCTGGTCGCCAGCAACCGTGAAAACGGCCTGGCCTCGGAAGCGGCGATGAAGTACATCGTGCTGGGCTCGCTGGCCTCGGGCCTGCTGCTGTACGGCATGTCGCTGATCTACGGCGCCACCGGCAGCCTGCACCTGGACGTCATCCGCGATGCCATCCCGCACTCGGAAGAGCGCGTGCTGCTGATCACCGGTGCGGTGTTCATGATCGCCGGCGTCGCCTTCAAGCTGGGCGCCGCGCCGTTCCACATGTGGCTGCCGGACGTCTACCAGGGTGCCCCGGCACCGATCGCGCTGTTCATCAGCTCGGCGCCGAAGCTGGCGGCCTTCGGCATGGCCTACCGCCTGCTGGAAATGGGCGTGGGGCCGCTGTCGACCGAGCTGCAGCTGCTCATTGCCGGCCTGGCCGCAGTCTCGCTGGTCATCGGCAACCTGATGGCCATCGCGCAGAGCAACCTCAAGCGAATGCTGGCGTTCTCCACCGTCTCGCACATCGGCTTCCTGCTGATGGGCATCGCCGGTGGCGGCGCGCAGGGCTATGCCGCCGCGCTGTTCTACGCACTGGCCTACGCCATCATGTCGACCGCTGCCTTCGGTGCGATCATCGCCCTGTCGCGCGCCGGTTTCGAAGCCGAGAACATCGAGGACTTCAAGGGGCTCAACGCCCGCAATCCGTGGATGGCCGGCCTGGTGCTGTGCATCATGGCGTCGCTGGCCGGCATCCCGCCGTTCCTGGGGTTCTGGACCAAGCTGGCGGTGCTGGGCGCGGCCGTCAACGGCGGCCTGCTGTGGCTGGCCATCCTTGGCGTGCTGTGCGCCGTGGTGGGCTGCTTCTACTACCTGCGCGTCATCAAGGTCATGTACTTCGATGAGCCGGTGGGCGAGGCCATGCCGCGCAGCAACGACCGCGTGCTGGGCCTGGTGCTGGGCGTGAACGCGCTGGCACTGCTGGCGCTGGGCCTTGCCTGGAACCCGATCATGGTCTGGTGCCAGCAGGCATTTGCGCATCTTGCATAAAAATTGACACAAAGCTGCGCGATTCGTGTAATATGCGCAGCCTGAGTTGTCACTGCAGCGGTTCAGCCAGAACATCGTTGCGGTAGCCGTCCTCGAAAGAGCGCGGCAACAGTTCAAACACTTCCGGTGCGGGGTGGAGCAGTCTGGCAGCTCGTCGGGCTCATAACCCGAAGGTCGCAGGTTCAAATCCTGCCCCCGCTACCAACGTCGGATCGGCGCCAACCGATTTGATGGATGAGGGAAAGCTTGCATGTTTCGAAGCAATCGCTCATAATTCCGCTCCTGATGCGGGGTGGAGCAGTCTGGCAGCTCGTCGGGCTCATAACCCGAAGGTCGCAGGTTCAAATCCTGCCCCCGCTACCAAGTAAAGAGATCGCCTTCGAAGTCCTCCTTCGAAGGCGTTTTTCTTTGGGCTGTGGCCCGTTTCTGTAGAGTCGAGCCATGCCCGAACTGCCGGTGCGGAAAAGGGGCTGCCCCCAGGCCCGCACCTTGCACCAGCGCGGTGCAGCCGCTATCATCAGCGGCCTAGCAGTACCCCTGAAGGCGGCCTCCCAGCGGGAGTCCGGATCCGGAAGGAGGGCCGCGACCGGCAGGCAATGCAGGTTGCAACCGGAATCCAGTCACCGGAGTCTTTCCGGAAAAGGGGCCCAGCGGGCCCTTTGTCGTTTCCGGGGCGTCATGTTTTCACGCTGGCCAAGGCCGGCACCCAACCAAGAGATCAAGGCAGGCTGTGAGCGACAAGGCAACCGACATCGCGAATCTGCTCGCCCCGACCGTTGTGTCGCTGGGCCTGGAGCTGCTGGGCGTTGAGTATCTGCCGGCCCCCGGCGGTGCGACCCTGCGCCTTTACATCGACGTGCCACTGGCTGAACAGCCCGAGCGCATCATCAATGTCGACGACTGTGAGCGGGTCAGCCGCGAAGTGTCGGCGCAGCTGGACGTCGAAGACCCGATCAGCGGCAATTACACGCTGGAAGTGTCCTCGCCGGGCGTGGATCGCCCGTTGTTCAACCTGGAGCAGTTCGCTCGCCACCAGGGTGAATCGGCCAAGGTCACGCTGAAGCTGCCGCAGGACAACCGTCGTCGCCTGCAGGGGCGTATCGAGGCGACCGACGAGGCTGCGGGCACCATCACCTTCATCGTCGACAAGGCCGAAGTGGTGGTGTCGGCCGACAACATCGACAAGGCACGGATCATGCCCGACTGGGTGGCGCTGGGGCTGGCCCCGAGCAAGCCGACCGGTCCGGCACCGAAGCGTCCGAAGCCGAACACGAATTCTTCTTCCAACGAGCCGGCGGCAAAGAAGCCGCGCGCGGAGTGAGCCAATGAGCAAGGAACTGTTGCTGGTAGTCGACGCAGTCGCCAACGAGAAGGGCGTGCCGCGTGAAGTGATCTTCGATGCCATCGAGGCCGCTCTGGCCTCGGCAGCGAAGAAGCGCTATCCCGACGAGGAAGTGCTGACCCGCGTGGTCATCGACCACAAGGATGGCAGCTACGAAACCTTCCGCCGCTGGGAAGTGGTGGCCGATGATGTGGTCATGGAGTCGCCCGACCGCCAGATCCGCCTGATGGATGCCGTCGACGAAGCCGAAGGCGTCGAGGTCGGCGACTACATCGAAGAACAGATCGAGAACCCGGACTTCGGCCGCATTGCTGCCCAGGCCGCCAAGCAGGTCATCGTCCAGCGCGTGCGCGAAGCCGAGCGCCAGCAGGTCGTGGACGCGTGGAAGGATCGTGTCGGTGAGTTGATCACCGGCGTGGTCAAGCGCGCCGAGCGTGGCAACATCTATGTCGACCTCGGCGGCAACGCCGAAGGCTTCATTCCGAAGGACAAGGGCATCCCGCGCGACGTGCTGCGCGCCGGTGACCGCGTGCGCGGCTACCTGGCCGAGGTCCGTTCGGAACCGCGTGGTCCGCAGCTGTTCATCAGCCGCGCCGCCCCGGAATTCATGATCGAGCTGTTCAAGCTGGAAGTGCCGGAGGTCGGCCAGGGCCTGGTGGAAATCAAGGCCTGTGCGCGCGATCCGGGCGATCGCGCCAAGATCGCCGTGCTGGCCCACGACCAGCGCACCGATCCGATCGGTGCCTGCATCGGCATGCGCGGTTCGCGCGTGCAGGCCGTGTCCAACGAGCTCAACGGCGAGCGCGTGGACATCGTGCTGTGGAACGACAATCCGGCCAACTTCGTCATCAATGCGATGGCGCCGGCCGAAGTCCAGTCGATCATCGTCGATGAAGACAAGCACTCGATGGACCTGGCCGTTGCCGAAGACCGTCTCGCCCAGGCGATCGGCAAGGGCGGCCAGAACGTGCGCCTGGCCAGCCGCCTGACCGGCTGGCAGCTCAACGTGATGACCCAGGACCAGGTCACCGCCAAGTCGGAGGCCGAGCAGGCCGCCGCACGCCAGCTGTTCATGGACAAGCTGGAAGTGGACGAAGAGATCGCCGGCATCCTGGTCAGCGAAGGCTTCGGCACCGTCGAGGAAATCGCATATGTCCCGGTCGGCGAACTGCTGGCCGTGGAAGGTTTCGACGAAGACATCGTCGAAGAGCTGCGCGCTCGTGCCCGCGATGCGCTGCTCAATGAGGCCCTGGCAGTCGAGGAAGGCCTTGAAGACGGCCAGCCGGCGCAGGACCTGCTGTCCCTGAAGGGCATGGACGAAGCCACCGCGTATGCGCTGGCCGGCCACGGCGTGCGTACCAGCGAGGACCTGTCCGACCTGGCCGCCGACGAGGTCATGGACTTCGGCATTGAAGGGCTGGACCAGGAGCGCGCTGCGGCGCTGATCCTGGCCGCGCGTGCCGAGGAGATCGCCCGACTGGAACGCGGCGAATGAGCCGGCAATGAACAGGGCCCTGAGCCGCTCAGGGCGTAGAATCCGCGCCACCTCCAGATGCGGGGGGGCGCCCACAAGATCATAGGATCCGAATGTCGCAGCAAACCACCATCCGCAAGCTTGCCGAACTGGTCAACACGCCGGTCGAAAAACTGCTGGAACAGCTGGCCGGTGCCGGCATGAAGTTCAGCGGTCCCGACCAGGTCGTGACCAGTACCGAGAAGGTGAAGCTCCTGGGCTTCCTTCGTCGTTCGCACGGCAAGCCCGAGCAGGCCCCGGAAGAGACGGATCAGTCTGCAAAGAAGATCACGCTCAACCGCCGGAAACAGCAGGAAGTGACGGTCAGTTCCGGTCGCAGCAAGACGACCGTGAATGTCGAGGTGCGCCAGAAGCGTACCTACGTCAAGGATGGTGCTCGCGCCATGACGCCGGACGAAGAGCGCGCCGACATCCTGCGCAAGCTGGAAGAGTCGCGTGCGCGCAACCTCGCCGAACAGCAGGCGCTGGCCGAAAAGGATCGTCTGCGCGACGAAGCCATCGTCCGTGCCCGCGAGGAAGAGGCCGCCGCCAAGGAACGCGCCGAGGCCGAGAAGAAGGCCGCCGAGGAAGCTGCGGCTGCCGCCAAGGCGGCCGAGACGCTGGCTGCCAGCAAGCCCAAGCGTGCTCCGATCGACGAAACCGCGCCGCGCCCGCCGCGCGCCCCGGCGACAGCCCCGGCTGCGCCGCGCATTGCGCCGCCGCCGCGCAACGACGACCGCAACAACCGCAGCGCGCCGCGCAACGAGCGTGGCCCGGGTGATCGTTTCGCCGGCCAGATGCACCTGTCTGCGGCCGATCGTGCGCGTCGTGGCAACAGCAACAACAGCAACACCCGTGGTCGTCCGGGCGGCCGCAACCAGGCCGGTGGCCGTCGCGACATGTCGCGTGGTGGCAACAACGCCGGCCCGCACGCGTTCGAACGTCCGACCGCACCGGTGGTGCGTGAAGTGGCGATCGGCGACACCATTACCGTGGCCGACCTGGCGCAGAAGCTTGCGCTGAAGGGTGGCGAGGTGGTGAAGGCGCTGTTCAAGATGGGCGTGATGGCCACCATCACCCAGTCCATCGACCATGACACCGCCGCGCTGGTGACCGAAGAACTCGGCCACAAGGCGATCCGTGCCAACGACAACGACGCCGAAGACGCGCTGCTGGCCTCGGCCGGTGAAAACCAGGGCGAAGCCACCCAGCGTCCGCCGGTGGTCACCATCATGGGCCACGTCGACCACGGCAAGACCTCGCTGCTGGATTACATCCGCCGCACCAAGGTTGCCACCGGCGAAGCCGGCGGCATCACCCAGCACATCGGTGCCTACCACGTGGATACGCCCAAGGGCGTGATCAGCTTCCTGGATACCCCGGGCCACGCGGCGTTCACCTCGATGCGTGCGCGCGGCGCCAAGCTGACCGACATCGTGGTGCTGGTCGTTGCTGCCGATGACGGCGTCATGCCGCAGACCAAGGAAGCGATCCAGCACGCCCGTTCGGCGGGTGTGCCGCTGATCGTGGCGATCAACAAGATCGACAAGTCCGACGCCGACCCGATGCGGGTCAAGAACGAACTGCTGTCCGAGCAGGTCGTGGCCGAGGACTTCGGTGGTGACACCCAGATGGTGGAGATCTCGGCCAAGACCGGCCTGGGCATCGACGACCTGCTGGACGCCATCTCGATCCAGGCCGAACTGCTGGAACTGAAGGCGGTCGACGAAGGCCGGGCCTCGGGCGTGGTGATCGAATCGTCGCTGGACAAGGGCCGTGGCCCGGTCGCCACCGTGCTGGTGCAGCAGGGTCGCCTGAAGAAGGGCGACTACCTGGTGTGCGGCATCCAGTACGGCCGCGTGCGTGCGCTGTTCGACGAAACCGGCAAGCAGCCGGAGTTCGCCGGCCCGTCCATCCCGGTGCAGGTCCTGGGCCTGTCCGGCGTGCCGGAAGCCGGTGACGACTTCGTGGTCGTCGAGGACGAGCGCCTGGCCAAGGACGTTGCCCAGCAGCGTGAGACCAAGCGCCGTGAATCGCGCCTGGTCGCCACCGCGGGCAGCCGCATGGAAGACATCATGGCGACCCTGGGCAAGGGCGAGGGCCAGCAGGTCCTCAACCTGGTCATCAAGGCCGACGTGCAGGGTTCGGTGCAGGCCCTGAGCCAGGCACTGGTCGCGCTGTCCAACGACGACATCCGCATCAACGTGATCCACTCCGGCGTGGGCGGCATCACCGAGTCGGACGCCAACTCGGCGGCCGCTTCGAAGGCCACCGTCATCGGCTTCAACGTGCGTGCGGATGCTTCGGCCCGTCGCATCATCGAATCCAACGGCGTGGACCTGCGGTACTTCTCGATCATCTATGACGTGATCGATCAGGTGAAGCAGGTGGCCTCCGGCCTGCTGGGCGTGGAGATCCGCGAAGAGATCATCGGTATCGCCGAGGTCCGCGACGTCTTCCGCAGCTCCAAGCTGGGCGCTGTTGCCGGCTCGATGGTCATCGAGGGCGTGGTCAAGCGCAACAAGCCGATCCGCGTGCTGCGCGACAGCGTGGTGATCTTCGAGGGCGAGCTGGAATCGCTGCGTCGCTTCAAGGAGAACGTCGAGGAAGTCCGCAACGGTACCGAATGCGGTATCGCGGTGAAGGCCTACAACGACGTCAAGCCGGGTGACCAGATCGAGTGCTTCGAGCGTATCGAAGTGCCGCGCACCCTGTAATGCTGCAAGGCGGCCCGACCAACGGTCGGGCCCTACCGTGATGTAGAACCCGACCAACGGTCGGGTACCATGGTAGATGTAGCGCCCGACCGTTGGCCGGGCGACAATCGAATCAAAGATGGCGCCCGACCGTTGGCCGGGCGACAATCGAATCTAAGGTAGCGCCCGACCGTTGGTCGGGCGACAACTGAACCAAGAGCTCCTCGTGCCCAAGACTTTCCATCGAACCGACCGTGTCTCTGCCCAGCTGCGCCGCGAACTCGGCACCTTGGTGCACAACGCCGTGCGCGAGCACGGGTTGCCCTCGGTGAGCGTGTCCGACGTGGAAATCACCCGCGACATGGCTCATGCCAAGGTCTTCGTCACCGCGCTGATGCCGGAGCGTTCGGCGGAAGCGGTGGCCGGCCTGAAGGAACTGGGCTACCGCCTGCGCATGGACCTGGCCCGGGCGATGAAGCTGCGCCATGTGCCGGAGCTGCATTTCCACTACGACGACTCGGTCGATCGTGGCGAGCATATCGACAACCTCCTGCGCGACCTGCCCGATACGCTGGCCGCGGAGAAGCGTCGCGAGAGCGACGAAGAATAAGCCAGCGCCGGGCCCATGCCCGGCGTCTTTTCATTCTGACCGTGCGAGGCCGGACGCTGGCCGCGCTTCGCGCTCGCCGGGCATGGCCCGGCGCTACCCGTATCTGTCATGACCCGAATTCAGTTCCGCCGCCTGGATGGCATCCTGCTGCTCGACAAGTCGACCGGCATGAGCTCCAACGCCGCCCTGCAGGTGGCCCGTCGCCTGTTCCGTGCCGAGAAGGGCGGCCACACCGGCAGCCTCGACCCGCTGGCCACCGGTCTGCTGCCGCTGTGCTTCGGCGAGGCGACCAAGATCGCTGGGCTGCTGCTGGGGTCGGCCAAGGCCTACGATGCCGAGATCGTGCTCGGCCAGACGACCGATACCGACGATTCCGAGGGCCAGGTGCTGCTGCAGCGCCCGGTACCGGCGATCGGTGCCGAGGCCCTGCAGGCCGCGTTGGCGCCGCTGACCGGCAACATCCGCCAGCGTGCCCCGGTCTATTCGGCACTGAAGCAGGGTGGTGAGCCGCTGTATGTGAAGGCCCGCCGTGGTGACGTCATCGAGGCGCCGGAACGCGAGGTGCAGGTGCACGCCATCGACGTGCTGGAGCAGCAGCCTGAGCGCTTGCGGCTGCGCGTGACCTGCGGTTCGGGCACCTACATCCGCAGCCTGGCCCGCGACCTGGGCGAGGCGCTGGGATGTGGCGCACACATCAGTGCGCTGCGCCGGCTCTGGGTGGAGCCGTTCCGCGAACCGGCGATGGTCACCCTGGACCAGCTGCGGGCGATGGCCGAGGCCGGCGACGAGGCGGCCATGGATGCGCTGCTGCTGCCGCTGGCGGCCGGCCTGGCTGAATACCCGCGGGTCGATCTCGATGCCGACCAGACCCATCGCTTCTGCGTCGGCCAGCGCCAGCGCGACCCGTCCTGGCCCCACGGCCTGGTGGCGGTGTTCGGTCCGGGCGATGCTGTCCAGGGGCTGGGCCAGGTCGATGGCAGTGGCCTGCTGGCTCCGCAGCGTCGTTTCAACCTCTGACCGGGGCCAGGGCGGTTCAGCCCCGGTCCTTGTCCCGGAAGCCCCTGGCCGTTACAATTTCGCGGCCGTTTTCCGGCAGCCTGCCTCGTGCAGGTTTCATCCTCGTAGTCCACGGCGAGCCTGGCGGTGCGCGAAGCGCGTTCCTGCCGGCCACGCATCACAGAGAAAAAAGAAATGTCGATCGACACCCAGAAGGTCATTGAAGACAACAAGCGCAGCGCCGCTGACACCGGCTCCCCGGAAGTCCAGGTGGCCCTGCTGACCGCCCGCATCGAACTGCTGACCGGCCACTTCAAGACCCACAAGAAGGACCACCACAGCCGCCGCGGCCTGCTGCAGATGGTCAACCGCCGTCGCAGCCTGCTCGACTACCTGAAGAAGAAGGACGTCGAGCGTTACAAGGCCCTGATCGAGAAGCTTGGCCTGCGTCGCTAAGCAACGAATTCCCCGCGGCGCAGCGATGCGCCGCGGTTTTGTTTTGTAGTACCGCAATCCCCGATTCAGGCCGGAACGATCCGGTCACCCGCTGGCGGCAAGGGTCGCCGACGGTCCAAATTCGCAGACAGCATCCCCAAGGACACCCTCCGTGGCAAAAATCACCAAAACCTTCCAGTACGGCAAGCACACCGTCACGCTTGAGACCGGCGAAGTCGCCCGCCAGGCCAGCGGTGCCGTCATCGTCAAGATGGACGACACCGTACTGCTGGTCACCGCCGTCGCCGCCAAGAGCGCGCGCGAAGGCCAGGACTTCTTCCCGCTGACCGTCGATTATCAGGAAAAGTTCTACGCCGGCGGCCGTATCCCGGGTGGTTTCTTCAAGCGTGAAGGCCGTGCGACCGAGAAGGAAACGCTGATCTCGCGCCTGATCGACCGTCCGATCCGCCCGCTGTTCCCGGAAGACTACAAGAACGAAGTGCAGATCATCGCCACCGTGATGTCGCTGAACCCGGACGTGGACGGTGACATCCCGGCCCTGATCGGTGCCTCGGCTGCCCTGGCCCTGGCCGGTACCCCGTTCATGGGTCCGATCGGCGCTGCCAAGGTCGGTTACAAGAACGGCGAGTACATCCTGAACCCGACCGTCAGCGAACTGGCTGACTCGCAGCTGGAACTGGTCGTCGCCGGTACCTCCAACGCCGTGCTGATGGTCGAATCCGAAGCCGCGCTGCTGTCCGAAGAAGTGATGCTGGGCGCCGTGACCTTCGGTCACCGCGAAATGCAGAAGGTCATCAACGCGATCAACGAGCTGACCGTCGAAGCCGGCACCAAGCCGTCGACCTGGGAAGCCCCGGCCAAGAACGACGCGCTGATCTCCGCCCTGAAGGAAGCCATCGGCCCGCGCCTGGGCGAAGCCTTCCAGGTGCGTGACAAGCTGCAGCGCCGCGACGCCATCTCGGCGATCAAGAAGGACGTATTCGAAGCCCTGGCGGGCCGCGTGGCCGCCGAAGGCTGGAACCCGGCCGAGCTGTCGAAGGAATTCGGCGAGCTGGAATACCGCACCATGCGTGACTCGGTGCTGGACACCAAGGTCCGCATCGACGGCCGTGCGCTGGACACCGTCCGCCCGATCACCGTGAAGACCGGCGTGCTGCCGCGTACCCACGGTTCCTCGCTGTTCACCCGCGGCGAAACCCAGGCCATCGTGACCATCACCCTGGGCACCGCCCGTGATGGCCAGGTCATCGACGCCGTTGCCGGTGAGTACAAGGAAAACTTCCTGTTCCACTACAACTTCCCTCCGTTCTCGGTGGGCGAGTGCGGCCGCATGATGGGCCCGAAGCGCCGCGAAATCGGCCACGGTCGTCTGGCCAAGCGCGGCGTGCTGGCTGTCATGCCGTCGCTGGAAGCCTTCCCGTACACCATCCGCGTCGTTTCGGAAATCACCGAGTCGAACGGTTCCTCGTCGATGGCCTCGGTCTGCGGCTCGTCGCTGGCCCTGATGGACGCCGGCGTGCCGGTGAAGGCCCCGGTGGCCGGTATCGCCATGGGTCTGGTCAAGGAAGGCGATCGTTTCGTGGTTCTGTCCGACATCCTGGGTGACGAAGATCACCTGGGCGACATGGACTTCAAGGTGGCCGGTACCGCTGAGGGCATCTCCGCCCTGCAGATGGACATCAAGATCGAAGGCATCACCGAAGAAATCATGAAGCAGGCCCTGCAGCAGGCCAAGGCTGGCCGCCTGCACATCCTGGGCGAGATGGCCCACGGCCTGACCGCTCCGCGTGAAGAGCTGTCGGACTACGCGCCGCGCCTGCTGACCATCAAGATCCACCCGGACAAGATCCGCGAAGTGATCGGCAAGGGCGGCTCGACCATCCAGGCCATCACCAAGGAAACCGGCACCCAGATCGACATCCAGGACGACGGCACCATCGTCATCGCGTCGGTCAACGCCATCGCTGCTCAGGCTGCCAAGGCCCGCATCGAGCAGATCACCTCGGACGTCGAGCCGGGCCGCATCTACGAAGGCAAGGTCGCCAAGATCATGGACTTCGGTGCGTTCGTCACCATCCTGCCGGGCAAGGATGGCCTGGTCCACGTCTCGCAGATCTCCAGCGAGCGCGTCGAGAAGGTCGGCGACAAGCTGAAGGAAGGCGATGTGGTCAAGGTCAAGGTGCTGGAAGTCGACAAGCAGGGCCGTATCCGCCTGTCGATGAAGGCAGTCGAAGAAGGCGAAGGCGCCAGCGCCGAATAATCGGTACTGCTGATCGTGCGGTGGGTGAGGACCGTTGGTCCTCACGCTTTCGCAAATGAAAAAGCGGGCTTCGGCCCGCTTTTTCTTTGCCTCGATGTTGCGAAAAGAAGCTCATCCAGGTCGCTGCATGTCCTGCTGCAGTGCATGATCGCCGCCACGCGGCCATCGTTCTGTCTCGGTTGTACGGATCGCGCCTGTCCATGGGACGACATGCCGCGATACCCGTACCGCAGCCCCATCGGTTTGCTAACGTGGCGGCGCCTTCGAACCGGGAGATCTCCATGTTCCGCCAGACCGTGGCCGTCCTTGCCGTGCTGATTGCCGGTGTCTTGCCCATCGCCGCGCACGCGGCGCCCGCGCAGCCGCCGATCTTCGGCGCCTACTACCCGGGCGGCTCGGCCGAACGCTATCCGGTCTCGAGCATTCCAGCCGAGCGCCTGACACATCTGTTCTATGCGTTCTCCACCATCGAGGACGGGCGCTGCACGATCGGTGCGGAAGCGCCGAAGAATTTCGCCGCACTGGCCGAACTCAAGAAGGCGCATCCGCACCTGCGCACGCTGATTTCGATCGGTGGCTGGGGTGCGGGTGGGTTCTCCGATGCTTCGCTGAGCGAGGCCAGCCGCAAGCGGTTGGTCGATTCGTGCATGGCGCTGTTCTTTGATCGTCACGCCGGCAGCTTTGATGGCGTGGATATCGACTGGGAGTTCCCGGTCAGTGGTGGCCCGAAGGAGCTGGCGCACCGCCCGCAGGACCGCGCCAACCTGACCCGGCTCGCGCAGGCGTTCCGCGTGGCACTCGATGCGCGCGGTCGCAAGATGGGACAGCCGATGCTGCTGACCGCCGCGCTGGCCGCCGGTCGCCTGCAGACCGATGGCCCCTACGATCCGGCGGCGAGCTACGACCTGCCGGCGCTGGCCAAGGTGTTCGATTTCATCAACCTGATGAGCTACGACATGGGCACCGGCTTCTCCTCGGTGTCGACCTTCAATGCGCCTCTGCATGAAGTGCCGGCCGATCCGCTGGCGCCGGAGCTGCGGCGCTGGAACAACGTGGCCGGCGCGGTGCAGTTCTACCGCGAGCACGGCGTGCCGGCCGGGAAGCTTGTGCTGGGCGTACCGTTCTACGGGCGCGGCTTCAAGGTCACCGGCGACGCCCCGGATGGGCTGTACCAGCCCTACAGCGCACCGGCCGATGCGGGCGACTGGCGGGTGATCAAGGCGCGCTATCTCGACCAGCCGGGTTGGACGAAACACTGGCAGCCGCAGGCGCAGAGCCCGTGGCTGTACAACGCCGCGCAGAAGATCTTCATCAGCTATGAAGACCCGCGCTCGATCGGGCTGCGTGCGCAGTTCGCCCGTGAGCAGGGCCTGGCCGGGGTGTTCATGTGGGAACTGACCGGCGATGACGAACAGGCCAGCCTGCTCAATGCCATGCTGGGCCCCTGGCAGAAGGCGCGCATCGGCGATTGAGTGTCGGGTGGCGCGTCGTGCTGGGCCCATGCCGCAACGTCACCGATCTGATACACACACTGCGGTGTACGTCGTTGCCCATGCCAAGCCGACTTCCAGTAGCACCGGGCCATGCCCGGCGAAGGCTCAATCGGCCCAGACGCTGTTGGGATCGCCGTTGCGGGCGCGGCGTTGGCTGGCCACGGCCAGACGCGCGAAGCCGAAGGCCATCGCCAGCGCGATGGCATCGACCCAGAACAGCGGCCAGTGCCCCCCTGCGGCGGCGCGCCACAGCCAGTCACCATTGAGTGCGCCGTGCAGCACCGGCACCAGCGCGGTACTGACCGCCGCCGCCCACAGCAGTTCGCGTGCCGCCTGCGCCGGGCGGCGCAGCGCGGCCCATAGCGCGCAGGCCGCCCAACTGCCGAAGCAGGCCCAGCGGATGCCGTGGTCGACCGCCGACGGTGCCAGCCGCTCCAGCACCAGTGCGGTGCCGAACGCGATCGAGATCGCCACGCACAGGCCGATGCACACGCCGACCGTGGCCCGCGCCATGTTCACACCGGCACGTGGCTGTTGCGGCTGGCGACGCTTGCGCCGCGACTCGATCCACAGCAGGTTGCCGGAGTAGAACAGGAACGCACCGCCGAGTCCGAGCAGGAAGTACAGCCAGACCACCACGCCATTGCCGAATTCGCCGAAGTGCAACGCGTAGGCGGCGCTGAGCGTGGCGTGGTTGGCGTCGCGCTGGCCCGGCAGCTGCGACGCGAGCAGATTGCCGGTGGCGACGTCCAATGCCACGGCACCAAGCGGGCCGAGGGTGCCACTGGCCTCGCCGGTGATCTCGATCGTCGCGTTGGCATCGCCGCCATTGGCCAGCTTCAGATAGGCCGGTTCGAAGTTGGCCACGCCCTGTGCGCGGGCCACTTCAAGTGCGCGCGCATGCAGCACGCGCAGGCTGCCCGGCGGTGCCGGGATGCCACTGGCATTTCGCACCGGCGCGGTGTCCATCGCAGTCGGTACTGCCTGCAGCGCTTTGCCGTCGTAGATCAGCGGGTTGAGCAGGGCCATCTGCACGAACACCAGGCAGAGCAGGGCGCCGGTGACCGCGAACATCAGGTGGAAGGGCAGGCTGAGCACACCGACCACGTTGTGCGCGTCCTGCCACAGCTGCTTCAGGTTGCGCCCCGGACGCAGCGCGAACAGGTCGCCGAGCAGCTTCGGCAGATGGATCACCAGGCCGCTGAGCAGTGCCATCCCGTACAGCAGGCTGACAATGCCCATCACGTAGATCCCGGCCACGGGCAGGCCGAGGCTGTAATGGAGCTCGTTGACCAGTTCGGCCAGTCCGGTCTGCGGTGGTGTGGGGCTGCCGGCGATCTGGCCGGGCCAGGCATAGCGCCAGCTGCCGTCATCGGCCTGCCAGTAGGCCAGAGGCTGCGGGTGTTCGGTGCCGGGGAAGGTCATGCCGACGTGGCGGCGCGCTTCCGGATGCGCCGCCAGCACGTCCTCCAGCAGGTACTGGGCGTCATCCAGGCTGGCCGGGAGTGCCGTGGCGGCGCCCGGTGTCTGCCACTGCGGCAGGTCATGGTGGAACAGGGTCAGCGAGCCTGCGTAGAAAGCCACGAACAGGCCGAAGCCGGCCGCCAGGCCGACCCAGGTGTGCAGGGTGGTGAACGTGCGCAGGGTCTGCGAACTGAACTTCATGGCGTGGATCTCATTGCACCGCGCCGGTCAGGCGCAGCAGCCCGAGCACGACGAAGCCGGTGGCGGCGCTGCCGCCCAGCACCAGCCAGGCGCGCAGCGCGCTGCGGAAGCTGAACGCCCACAGGGCGGCCAGCATCCACAGCGGGATGAAGGCGATCAGGGTAGGTACCAGCGCTCGCTGCCAAGGGCCCGGCGGAAGCCAGGCCAGCAGGCCGGTAACGGCGGCTGCAAGCAGGAAGCCGACGATGATGCCGGCGAAGGCGCGCGCCCACATCAGGGCAACTCCGTGCCCGGTCGGTGCCAGGCGGCCAGCGCCGGCAGCAGCATCGCCGCGAGCATCCAGGTGCACAACATCGCCACCAGGCCGGCGGCAAAGCCGAGCTCGGCCATCCACAGCCACAGCGCGGCGGCAGCGGCGACCAGGCCGATCTGGCGGCCCAGGCGGCCGGCGCGGCGCAGGCGCGGCCAGCGGCAGTGGGGCGAGGCCGCATAGAAGGCCAGTGCCGAGAACATCGCCGCCAGCATGCCCAGGCTGCAGAAACCCAGCGTGGAGAGGCCGACGGTGATCATCGCGGGCAGCCTGCGCGGCGGCGGGTCGGCGAACGCGGGGCACGGGCGGGGCCGGCGGCAGCCGGTCGAAGCGGGTGGCGCATCACGAGGTCCTGGGGGAAAGCGGGCAGGCTGGCACGGGGCGGGCTGCGCGCACATGGTAATCATTGCGTTTTCACGCCGCCAGCGCGGCTCATTCAGCGGGCCGTACGGTGGCCCTTGGGCTTTCCGGTGCGCTGGTTTAAGATCATCGCAGAACCCCTGACTGGAACAAGGTGGCCCGCGCCCAGCGCCGGCCGAGCGTGCGACATGAGCACTACCACCGCCCACTGTTGACCTGCCCCCGAAGGCCCTGCGTTCCAGGCGCCCTCGCGGCGCTTTTTTATTGCCCGGGCAACGGCCCGGGAACGCTTTCCAGCCCGCCCGGCGGGCCCCGCACGAAGCCACTGCGATGATCAACATTACCCTTCCCGACGGCAGCCGCCGCGAATTCGAAAACCCTGTGAGCGTCATGGAGGTTGCCCAGTCGATCGGCGCCGGCCTGGCCAAGGCCACCATCGCCGGTGCCGTGGATGGCGTGCTGGTCGATGCCAGCGACGTCATCGACCACGACGCCAGCCTGCGCATCATCACCGCCAAGGACGAGGAGGGCGTGGAGATCATCCGCCACTCCTGCGCCCACCTGGTCGGCCACGCCGTCAAGCAGCTGTACCCGGATGTGAAGATGGTGATCGGTCCGGTGATCGCCGAAGGCTTCTACTACGACATCTATTCCGAGCGCCCGTTCACCCCGGACGACATGGCCGCGATCGAGAAGCGCATGGGTGAACTGATCGCCCAGGACTACGACGTCATCAAGAAGATGACGCCGCGCGCCGAAGTGGTCGAGATCTTCAAGGCCCGTGGCGAGGACTACAAGCTGCGCCTGATCGAGGACATGGCCGACGACATCCAGGCGATGGGCATGTACTACCACCAGGAATACGTGGACATGTGCCGCGGCCCGCACGTGCCGAACACGCGCTTCCTGAAGGCCTTCAAGCTGACCCGCATCTCCGGCGCCTACTGGCGCGGTGACGCGCAGAACGAGCAGCTGCAGCGCATCTACGGCACCGCCTGGGCCGACAAGAAGCAGCTGGAGGCGTACATCAAGCGCATCGAAGAAGCCGAAATGCGCGACCACCGCCGCATCGGCAAGCAGCAGGACCTGTTCCACCTGCAGGAAGAAGCCCCGGGCCTGGTGTTCTGGCACCCGAAGGGCTGGGCGCTGTGGCAGGTGGTGGAGCAGTACATGCGCAAGGTCTACCGCAACAGCGGCTATGGCGAAGTGCGTTGCCCGCAGATTCTGGACGTGAGCCTGTGGAAGAAGTCCGGCCACTGGGACAACTACCAGGACAACATGTTCTTCACCGAATCGGAGAAACGCACTTACGCGGTCAAGCCGATGAACTGCCCGGGCCACATCCAGGTGTTCAACCAGGGCCTGCACAGCTACCGCGACCTGCCGATCCGCTACGGCGAGTTCGGGTCGTGCCACCGCAACGAGCCGTCCGGCGCGCTGCACGGCATCCTGCGCGTGCGTGGCTTCACCCAGGACGACGGCCACGTGTTCTGCACGGAAAACCAGATCGAGTCGGAAGTGACTGCCTTCCACCAGCAGGCGCTGGCGGTCTACCAGCACTTCGGCTTCGACGAGATCCAGATCAAGATCGCGCTGCGCCCGGAATCGCGCCTGGGTGACGACGCCACCTGGGACAAGGCCGAAGGCGCGCTGCGCTCGGCACTGACCGCCTGTGGCGTGGAATGGCAGGAGCTGCCGGGCGAGGGCGCCTTCTACGGCCCGAAGATCGAGTACCACCTGAAGGATGCCATCGGCCGTACCTGGCAGCTGGGCACGATGCAGGTCGACTTCATGATGCCCGGCCGCCTGGGCGCCGAGTACGTGGACGAGAACAGCCAGAAGAAGCACCCGGTGATGCTGCACCGGGCCATCGTCGGCTCGATGGAGCGTTTCCTGGGCATCCTGATCGAGCACCATGCCGGCCAGTTCCCGGCTTGGCTGGCGCCGACCCAGGTGGTGGTGGCCAACATCACCGACGCCCAGGCCGACTATGTCTCGGGCGTGACCAAAACCCTTGCGGAGCAAGGCTTCCGCGTCAGCTCGGATTTGCGTAACGAGAAGATCGGCTATAAAATCCGCGAGCATACGTTGCAGCGCGTGCCCTACCTGCTGGTCATCGGTGACCGCGAGAAGGAAAATGGGGCTGTGGCGGTGCGTACGCGTTCTGGCGAAGACCTGGGCAGCATGAGCCTGCAGGCCTTCATCGAGCGGCTCCACGCCGAGGGCGCGTAAGCAAAGGTCCGGTCCGGGGGCACAGGCACCCGGGCCGGTTCGATACCCTTGGGAGAACGTAATATCAGCACCCCTGACAACAAACAGAACCGCAAGAATCAGGAAATCCGTGTGCCGCGCGTCCGCGTGATCGGCAGTGACGGAGAAATGATCGGCGTGTTGTCGCGCGACGAAGCGCTGTCCATGGCCGAAGATGAAGGTCTGGACCTGGTCGAAATCCAGCCGCAGGCCGATCCGCCGGTCTGCAAGATCATGGACTTCGGCAAGTTCAAGTTCGAAGCGCAGAAGAAGGCCAGCGAGGCCAAGAAGAAGACCAAGCAGGTCGAGATCAAGGAAGTGAAGTTCCGTCCGGTCACGGACGAGGGCGACTACCAGATCAAGCTGCGCAAGATGCGCGGGTTCCTCGAAGATGGTGACAAGATCAAGGTCAACATCCGCTTCCGTGGCCGTGAAATGAGCCACCAGGAGCTGGGCCGCGAAATGGCCAACCGGATCGAGGCCGATCTGGGCGAGGACATCGTCATTGAATCCCGTCCGCGCCTGGAAGGGCGTCAGATGGTCATGATGATCGCGCCGAAGAAGAAGACCTGAGGCCTGACGGGCTGCCTTTCGGGGCGCCTGGCTGAATGGTTCAGGGTAAGGGGGCGCCGCTGGCGTCCCTTTGCTTTTGTGGCGGGCCGGCGGGTTGCGGATGAAAGGCGGGCAGGGGCTGGTGGCAGGGCCGTTTTGCCTGTATCATGCCCGGCTCGACCCACCCAGGACGGGTCGTACGCCGATCATGGCAGGACGGAAAGAGCGGCCCAGGCCGCCGCCAGATCAGTCAGAAACCAGGGTCAAATCCCATCAAGGACATTGCAATGCCCAAGATCAAGACCAACCGGGCAGCGGCCAAGCGTTTCCGCAAGACCGCCTCGGGCAAGTACAAGTGCGGCCACGCCAACCGTAGCCACATCCTCACGAAGAAAGCGACCAAGCGTAAGCGTAATCTGCGTCAGACGGGCCATGTCCGTGCAGAAGACGCAGGCCGTCTGGACCGCATGCTCCCTTACCTCTGAGGAACTGAAAAATGGCACGAGTTAAGCGTGGCGTACAGGCGCGTCGCCGCCACAAGAAGATTCTGGATCTCGCCAAGGGCTACTACAACGCCCGTCGCAAGGTCTTCCGCGTTGCCAAGCAGGCGGTCATCAAGGCACAGCAGTACGCCTACATCGGCCGTAAGCAGAAGAAGCGCAACTTCCGTTCGCTGTGGATCACCCGCATCAATGCGGCTGCCCGCATCAACGGCCTGAGCTACAGCCGCTTCATGAACGGCCTGCTGAAGGCCGGCATCACCCTGGATCGCAAGGTCCTGGCTGACATCGCCGTGCACGACGCAGCCGGTTTTGCCGCGCTGGCCGAAAAGGCCAAGGGCGCGCTGGCGGCATAAGTCCTTCCCGATGCCGTAACCGTTCACTCGGAACGGTGTCAGGTCAAGGCAATGCATGGGGAAGGGCGCAAGTCCTTCCCCATTCTTTTTTGGGTCCCGGTGCGGCCACAGCGGCAGCGCGGGGACGGCGGTGGCGACAGGGGTCGGCCCTTCGCGCATCGCGATGGCAGATCGACTGGAGTTCCGGCCCCCCATGAGCGACATCCAATCCCTCACCACCCAGGCGCTGGCCGATGTGGCCGCCGCACAGAGCCCTGACGTGCTGGAACAGCTGCGCGTGGCCCTGCTTGGCAAGAGCGGCAGCATCACCTCGCAGCTCAAGCAGCTCGGTACCCTGCCGGCCGAGGAGCGCAAGGCCGCCGGTGAAGCGATCAACCAGGCCCGCGACACACTGACCCGTGCGCTGGCCGAGCGCAAGGCGCTGCTGGAAGACGCCGCACTGGACGCGCGGCTGGCTGCCGAAGCCATCGACATCACCCTGCCGGGCCGCAATGGCGACCGTGCTGGCCTGCATCCGATCACCCGTACCCTGGAACGCATCACCGGTATTTTCGGCCGGCTGGGCTACGAGCTGTCGGAAGGGCCGGAGATCGAGGATGACTGGCACAATTTCGAGGCGCTGAATTTCCCGCCGCACCACCCGGCGCGCGCCATGCACGACACCTTCTACTTCGGCGACGGCCGCCTGCTGCGCACGCATACCTCCGGTGTGCAGGTGCGCTACATGGGCGACCACGCGCCGCCGCTGCGCATGATCGCTGCCGGCAAGGTGTACCGCAGCGACAGCGACCAGACCCATTCGCCGATGTTCCATCAGGTCGAAGGCCTGCTGGTGGACGAGCACTCGACCTTCGCCGACCTGAAGGGCACGCTGGCGGAATTCGTGCGCGCGTTCTTCGAACGCGATTTCGAGATGCGCTTCCGTCCCAGCTACTTCCCGTTCGTCGAACCGGGTGCGGAAGTGGACATCGCCTGGCAGCAGCCCGATGGCAGCACCCGCTGGCTGGAAGTGCTCGGCTGCGGCATGGTGCATCCGAACGTGCTGCGCAATGTCGGCATCGATCCGGAGCGTTACACCGGCTTTGCCTTCGGCATGGGCGTGGAGCGTTTCGCGATGCTGCGCTACGGCGTCAACGACCTGCGCGCGTTCTTCGAGAACGATGTGCGGTTCCTGAAGCAGTTCGCGTAAGCCGCAACCATGTAGAGCCGGGCCATGCTCGGCTGCCTTTCTGGATGGACGCCTCCTTGCGCATGCGCTGGGCGACCACAAAAACCGCAACGGGAGGCACGCCTCCCACCAGGGTGACACCATGAAATTCTCCGAAAACTGGCTGCGCAGCCACGTCCCGACCTCCGCCTCGCGCGATGAGCTGAGCGCGGTGCTGACCGCCATCGGCCTGGAAGTGGAAGAAGTATCCGCGCTGGGCGAAGGCCTCGACCACGTGGTCGTGGCACGCATCGTCGAGGCCGCGCGCCACCCGGAAGCCGATCGCCTGCAGGTGTGCAAGGTCGATGCCGGGCAGGGCGAGCTGCTGCAGATCGTCTGCGGTGCGCCGAACGCCCGCGCGGGCCTGGTCGCGCCACTGGCGATGGTCGGTGCGCAGATCGGCGAGCTGAAGATCAAGCCGGCCAAGCTGCGTGGCGTCGAGTCCAACGGCATGCTGTGCTCGGCCAAGGAGCTGGGCCTGGACAACGATGCCTCCGGACTGCTGGAACTGCCCGATGACGCCCCGGTCGGCCAGGCCCTGGTCGAGTACCTGGGCCTGCCGGACGCCAGTATCGAAATCAAGCTGACCCCGAACCGCGCCGATTGCTTCAGCCTGCGCGGCATCGCCTACGACGTCGCCGCCGCTACCCGCAGTGAAGTGCTGGATTTCGCCGCCGACGCCATTCCGGCTGCCGGCAGCCGTGAGCTGGCCATCCAGCTCGACGCTGGCGCCGAAGCGCCGCGTTATCTGGGCCGTGTGATCGAGGGCGTCAACGCTGCCGCCAAGACCCCACTGTGGATGGCCGAGCGCCTGCGCCGCAGTGGCGTGCGCCCGGTCTCGCTGCTGGTCGACATCACCCAGTACGTGATGCTGGAACTGGGCCAGCCAATGCATGCCTACGACCTGGCCACCCTGCAGGGCAGCATTGCCGTGCGCCGTTCGCGCGCGGGCGAGACGCTGAAGCTGCTGGACGGCCGCGATGCCGCGCTGGACGACAGCTTCCTGCTGGTCACCGATGCCGATCGTGCGGTCGGCCTGGCCGGCCTGATGGGCGGCTTCGACACCCGTGTCACCGACGCGACCACCGCCGTGTTCCTGGAGGCCGCGCACTTCGCGCCGGCCGCGATCATGGGCCGTGGCCGCAAGCTGGGCCTGCACACCGATGCCGGCCACCGCTTCGAGCGCGGTGTCGATCCGGCACTGCCGCGTACCGCGATCGAGTACGCCACCCGCCTGGTGCTGGACCTGGCCGGCGGTACCCCGGCGCCGGTCACCGAAGCTGTGCGCGAGGCCGATCTGCCGCAGCCGGCCACGATCGTGCTGCGCCGCACGCGCATCACCCGCGTGCTTGGCATCACCATTGACGATGCCGAAGTCGAGCGCATCCTGCGTGCGCTGGGCATGGACGTGGCCGCCACCGCCGACGGCTGGCAGGTCACCGCGCCGAGCCGCCGCTTCGATATCGCCATCGAAGAGGACCTGATCGAAGAACTGGCCCGCATCCACGGTTACGAGCAGATCCCGACCACGCTGCCGGGCGGTGCCTCGCGCGTGGCGATGCCGAGCGAGACCCAGCTGGACGCGCTGAGCGTGCGCCGCCAGCTGATCGCTCGCGACCTGCAGGAAACCGTCAATTTCGCCTTCGTCGACGACGCACTGCTGGCCCAGTGGCAGCTGCGCGACGCCCTGGTGCCGCTGGCCAACCCGCTGTCGGCCGAACTGGCGGTGATGCGCCCGTCGCTGCTGCCGGGCCTGGTTGCCACCCTGGGCCGCAATGCCGCTCGCCAGCTCGGCCGCGTGCGCCTGTTCGAACTGGGTCGGGTGTTCGCCCAGCAGGCCGGAGATGCGTCGCTTGGCGAAAGCCAGCCGGCACCGCTGGAAACCCCGCGCGTGGCCGCTGCGGTCTGCGGTGATGCGCAGGCGGTGCAGTGGGGCCTGCCGACCCGCAAGGTCGATTTCCATGACCTGAAGGGTGACCTCGAATCGCTGGCGGCCGCCAGTGGCGCGCAGCTGGAGTTCCGTCCGTCCATCCGCGCCTACGGCCACCCGGCGCGTTCGGCCGAGGTGTTGCGCGATGGCGTGGCGATCGGCTGGATCGGCCAGGTTCACCCGCGCCTGGCCAGGGCGATGGACATCGAAGCCGACGTCTACGCCTTCGAACTGGACCTGGAACCGCTGACCGCCCGCCGCCTGCCGCGTGCCGGCGAACTGTCGCGCTTCCCGGCGGTGCGCCGCGACCTGGCATTCCTGGTGCCTGAACAGGTGGCCTGGGCCGATCTGGCGGCGACCGTCCGCCAGGCCGCCGGCCCGTTGCTGCGCGACCTGAACCTGTTCGACCGCTATGTCGGCCAGGGCGTCGAGCCGGGATTCAAGAGTCTCGCTATGGGCTTGATTTTGCAGGACAAGTCGCGCACTCTGACGGACCGCGACGTGGAAGCGGTGGTGGCCGAGGCGGTCACTGCCATCGAGCGTGAACACCACGCCCGGATCCGCGGCTGAGCGGGCAGCACTCGGGGGTAGCAGGCAATGGCATTGACCAAGGCGGAGATGGCGGAAAAGCTGTTCGACGAAGTCGGTCTGAACAAGCGGGAAGCCAAGGAATTCGTCGACGCGTTTTTCGATGTGCTGCGTGAAGCATTGGAACAGGGACGTCAGGTGAAGCTGTCGGGCTTCGGTAATTTCGATCTGCGGCGCAAGAACCAGCGCCCGGGTCGCAACCCCAAGACCGGCGAGGAAATTCCGATTTCCGCCCGTACGGTGGTCACCTTCCGTCCGGGCCAGAAGCTCAAGGAGAGGGTGGAAGCTTATGCTGGATCCGGGCAGTAACCGCGAACTACCGCCGATTCCGGCCAAGCGCTACTTCACCATCGGTGAAGTCAGCGAGCTGTGCGACGTCAAGCCGCACGTCCTGCGCTACTGGGAAACCGAGTTTCCCAGCCTTGAGCCGGCCAAGCGCCGAGGCAACCGCCGCTACTACCAGCGCCACGACGTGCTGATGGTCCGGCAGATCCGCAGCCTGCTGTACGAACAGGGCTACACCATCGGTGGTGCACGCCTGCGTCTGGACGGCCCCGATGCCCGCGAGGAATCGGCGCTGAGCAACCAGATCATCAAGCAGGTGCGCATGGAACTGGAAGAAGTGCTGCAGTTGTTGCGCCGCTGATCCCATTTCCATCGTAATCCGCTATACTTCACGGCCCGCCGCACTGGCGGGCACATCGCAGCATCAGTCGGGGCGTAGCGCAGCCTGGTAGCGCATCTGCCTGGGGGGCAGAGGGTCGTCGGTTCGAATCCGGCCGTCCCGACCAAAAGCAGCGATAGAACAAGGGCTTGCGCCATACGGTGCAGGCCCTTTTTCGTTGTGGTCACTACGTGTCCACTATTCCACCACTATCGCGGCAGCGCGATACCCGTGGTAACCGACTGCCACGGCGCTTCGTGGCCACCCAGGTAATGCTCGGTCATCGACGCGTTGCCGTGCCCCATCAGCGCTTGAATCTGTTCCGTGGTCCAGCCCGCATCGCGCAGCAGCGCGCCACCCAGGCTGCGGATCTCATGGAAAGTTGGCGGCGCTTCGCCGCCAACGCCGGCAGCATCGCGCGCCTTTGCGAACGCACGCGACAGCTGCTCGGGCAAAACCTGCGTGTGGTGCGCTCGGTCCTTTGCGCGCTTGTCGCTGGGCCTGGCTTTCTCCGGCAGCCGGTGGATGACGAACGGCGAAACCACGTCATCGCGGCACCGGGCCAGCAGGTCGACCAGGGGCCCGGCCACGGCGATCTGTAGCCGAACGTTCGTCGAGCCCTCGGTTTTCGAAGGCACCACCCACAGGTGGCCGTCGCGCACGTCGGCGAACTTCACCGTCACCACGTCCTCGCGGCGCAGCAGCGTCACCAACGACAGGTCCATCGCGTTGCGCAGCCACGGCGCGGCCTGGTCCCATATGGCCCGGTACACGTCCAAGGTCAGGCGCACGCGCTTCCGCTCGTGCTGGAACCGGCGAGTCGCCAGCGCGGGGTTGGTATCGATCCAGCCTTCCTCCACGGCGCAGGCCAGGATCCAGCCCAGCACCAGCCGGAACTGCTGCCGCGCACGGTCGGATTCGGTCACCTCGCGGATGAAGGTGGCGCACACCTTCACCGTCACCTCGGCTACCGGCTTCGAGCCCAGCCCGGCCTCGATGCGGCGGATCACGCTTTCGTAGACCTCGGCCGTCTTCGGCGCCCACTTCCTGCCGGGCACGTCATCGCGGCGGAACACAACGATCGCATCGGCAACCGTCTCGCCGGGCGTCAGCACCTTCGATACCAAGTCGTTGCTGGGCATCAGCATGGCGTTGAGCTTCTTGGCCGCGGCGAAGGCCTTGGCCTTGTCCTTGCCCATCGAATGCTCTTTGCGCGTGATCGGGTGCCGGTACTTGAAACCGTCCCGGTGGGCATACAGGTTCTGCGGCCAGTCACGGCGGCCGGGCTTGCGGACACGTCCCATCATGGCAGGTTACGCCGCACCGGCCAGGACGCGCGCGATCAGGTCGTCGCCGCCGGCCAGCCACTCGTGTTCGTCGATGTACCAGGCGCCGCCGACCTTGCGGCCGGGCAGCTTGCCCTCGCGCATCAGCCGCTGCAGTACCTGCATGGACGGGCGGCTGCCTTCCTCGAAGTAGCGGTCCAGCCACCGCTCGGGGGTCATCAGTTGCATGCTGGTCTCCTTCAGTTCGTGGCCAGCGCAGCGCGCAGCTGCTCGGTGGCGGTGTTCATGCGGCGGCCCTCAGTGCCTGAATGACTTCACAGGCCTTTGGCGGGCACACCGCGTTGCCCATCATCTGCATGCCGTCCTTCTTGTTCGTGGGCAGCAGGTAGTGCTTCGGGAAGCCCATGGCGATCTTGGATTCCTCGACCGACACCATGCGCATGCGGTCGCCGTCGATGATGCTCCAGCGGTCACGGGTGGTGATCGTGCCGATAGGGCGGTCCAGCGATCGACCAGTCAGGCCGGAGCCGGTGCCGAAGTAGGGCGCCACGAAGCGATCGCCGAATGCCGCGCGGCCTGCGCGCACCCGGGCGATGGTTGCCGCGGCGCGGCCAGGCCGTTCAACGGGCGTCCAAGTGCCGGCGTCGAAGTCGATGAAGCTGCTCGCAGGAACATGCGGCATCTTCGGCAGCGTCAGCTCCAGCGGATGCTTGCTCTTGGTGAGCACGATGAAAATGCGGACGCGGTGCTGCGGGACGCCGAAGTCGGCGGCATCCAACAGGTGCGGGCTGACTGCGTAGCCCAGCGCAGTGACCGCGGCGCACCATGCCGGGAAAAGCTTCCACTTCAGGAAGGCCGGAACGTTCTCGACCAGGGCGGCCTCGGGCGACTTGCATTCCAGCGCCGACACAACGGCCCATGCGGTCGAGCGCGTGGCGTCATGGTGCGGGCGTTCCTTGCCGCGGGCCGGTGTGTGGCCCTGGCATGCAGGCGAAGCCAGCAGCAGATCGAAGTCGGGGAGCTGCGTCCAGTCGGCCTGCTGCAGATCCTGGCAGACGTGCTGGGCGCGCGGGTGGTTCGCCGCATGCGTCTCGACGGCTGCGGGCCAGTGGTTCGCGGCCCACACCACTTCGCAGCCAGCCTGCTCGGCGCCTTCAGTAAATCCGCCACCGCCGGCGAACAGATCGATAGCCTTCATGGGGTGCCTCCCTTCGCGTGATTCATGACTTTCTGCGCCTCGGCCATGTCGCCGTGCGCCAGCGCCTGCAGGGCCAGGCCCCGTGCCTCCCAGGTGCGCACGGTCGCCGGCCGAGCCGAGTCGAGGTCTACCCCGGACATGCTGGCCAACTGCCGGCCGACCTCGCGGTGGTCGATTGCCTCAGCCATGAGCGCACCTCCGCCAGCACCAGCGCAGCCCATTGCGCGCGGCGCGGCATGCGCGGCTGATCGCCCACAGGGTGGCGATGCCGGCCGCAAACCCGGCCAGGGCGAACACGTGGACCATTGCAGCGGTGAGCAGCTGGTCAGCCGCCACACTCGATGCTGACGACTTGCCGCATTCAGCTGTACAGTGCACGACGTCCCCTACCGCGCCCCGCCCATGACTACTCGTGGCTTTCATCGAACCCTGCGCGGTTTCCACGATGGCTACCATTTCGTGCTGACCATCACGAGCAGCGCAGGCGACGTTTTCTCGTACACAGCCGAAGTCGACGGCATCGCTGTTGAGTTGCGATCCGAGGGCGTGATCAGGAGCAAGGGCGACGCTATGCAGCTCGGAATGGCTGCGGTTGAGCGACACGTGGCGGGCCTCGCTTCCAAGCGCTGAAGGCGCGCTCGTAGAACCTGTGGTGTGCAGCTGGTCAGCCATGGGCTGCCACCCGCGGCAGCTGCACACGCCCACCGGGGCGCACGGTGACCAGGGTCGCCGGTGCTGCCTCGACCTCGATCAGGGCATAGCCGATGGCGTCGACGCGTTCGCGCAGCTGGCGGCGTGCGATCAGCAGCTGCAGCGCGATGTGCCGGCGGTGGTCGTTGAGCTGGAACGTCCGCGTCTCGATGTGCAGCTTTCCGGCCAGGTCACGGCGGAACAGGCGGTAGGTGAGGACGTGGCCGCCCAGCACCTTGTCGATGGACCGGCCCCAGGCGAAGCCCTCGGTGCGCTTCGGCAGCCGGCGGTCGTAGCGGTGGTGGGTCATGGCTGGTCACCCCAGCGCACGAACAGCCACACGTCCACGAACTGGCCACAGCTGGAGCCAATATCGGCCTTGTACCCAAGGTCGCGCAGTTCTTTGAGGATCGCCTTGCACAGCGCCGGGTAGTTGTCTTCGGCGGTGTAGCAGGAGCCGTCGCCGAAGCCGTACTCGCGGGTGATGTACTCGCGCTTCCCGTTCACTGCAGCGGCCCTTATCCCTTTCAGGATGGTGTCGACAGCGAAGGCCGGATCCTTCGAGCGGGTGATGTTCTCGGCCATCGCGGCCGTCAGACGTTCCGTGGTCATGCGTGGCTCCGAAGCGGCACGCGGCGCACTGGCCCGTGCCACAGGTTGGTGAGGTTGTTCAGGCGCACCTGGAGCGGATCGCGGCGCAGGGGGCGCAGCGGGTCATGCAGGCGGCGCTCGGTGTTCCGGCAGGGCGCGCACGCGGCGGTGTGCTTGCCGTTGATCAAGGGGGAAGAACCGCAGCGGCAGCCGGGCCGCGCACTTCGTGCAGGCCTTCATGGCAGGCGAGCCTTCATCAGGTTCTCCCAGGTGAGCGGGTAGGGGCCGCGCTTCACCCGGCTGTCGGCGGTGGTGAGCGAAACGCCCAGCTGCTCGGCGATCTGGCGCATGGTGTAGCTCTTGCCCTCGACCACTCGGGCGAAGAGCGCCGCCTTGGCCTTGCCACCACGGATCGTTCCCCGGTGCGGGTAGACGTAGTTCAGGCCCTTCATGCGGCCACCTCATCGCGATAGTTGGCAGGGAGGTGTTCCTCGGCGAATGCCAGGTAGTCGAGCGCCAGCTGCATGCAGTCGTCGTGGAGGCCGGGGTAGCGGGTGACCTCCAGCAGCTGCGGTGCCGAGACGCGGTACTCCAGTTCGCCCACCTCCTTCAGTTCGAACACGTTCCAGCGGAAGACGTCGGCGCCGAACAGGTCCAAGTAGTACCGCCACTGGTAGCCGGCCAGATACCGCTCGGCATCGAACCGGCTGGTGGTCTTGTGGTCGTCCACGCGCTTGCCGTCGAGGCAATCCACCTTGCCGGTCACGGTCAGGCCGCCATACTCGCCATAGGCGCGAACCTCGCGGATCGTCGGCAGTACCAGCTCGCAGTCCGGCAGGTGGAACGTGTGGTCCATCGCCTGCAGCACGTCGTAGTCGCCCGGCCCCGCGTGTTCCAGAGCATCGTGGAACGCGGTACCGGCCAGCATCGCCTTGGTGGGCTGATCTACGGTGATGTAGCGCACCAGGTCTGCCACCGGCTGGTCGTCGGCGTCACGCCACTTCCGGAACGCCTCGATGTTGGACACGCGGGCCAGCACGGTCAGGCTGCCTTCGGCGCGGCGTACTGGCCGGCCTTGCTGTCGAAGGTCAGGCCGAGCGCGGCGGCACGGTCGTTCAGCAGCACCTTCATGGCCTGCGATCCGCCCTTCGCCTCGGGCAACAACGAGTTGATCGCGGCGACGTCCTCGGCAGCGGTCGTGCGGTCGCGCCACTTCTCCAGCACGGCCTGAGCCTCGCGCTGCTCCTCGGTCATAGCGTTGAGCCGGTCCTTGATCTGCTGGATCACGCGAGCCAGGAACTGCGGGTCACGCTCCGGGTGCGGCACTTCCAGCGGCTCCAGCTGGCCCGGGTTCTTGCCGAACGACGCATCGGTCGGGCTGAAGTTGAGCATGCGCTTGCCGTCGCGGATCGACAGCCGGCCCATGGCATCCGCCGCCTTGTAGATCTCGCCCTTGCTGCCCCCCTGGACGTCCAGACGCTCAATGATCTCGTCGCCGTTGCGCTGCTCGTCCATGTGGGCGATCAGCACCACGTCCTTGCCCAGGCTGTTGAGGTGCTTCAGCCATGCCACGAACTCTGCCTTCAACTGGCCGAAGCCCTGCAGCGTCAGCGAGCCGCCCCGGCCCATCTTCGGATTGCGGCGGATGATGTCCGGCGTCAGCGTGTCGAGCGCGCGGCCGGCGGTGTCGACCACCACCGTGTTGAAGTCGGTCAGATCGTCGGCGGTGATGTGCGCCACGTCTTCCCAGCGCTCCACCTGCACGGTGTCCTTACGGTTGGCCGAACGGTGCGCGCCGCGGTCGAAGTCCAGCAGCAGCGGCTTGTCGGCGGTGAACGAAATGGACGTCTTGCCCAGGCCGGGTGCGGCGTAGATGCAGACGTTAAGACGGGTGACCGTGATCGGGTCGGTGGAGCGGATGATGCGCAGTGCCATGGTTAGAACTCCCGTTGGCGTGGGTTCTGAGGAATGGATGCCGGCGTCGTGGAATCCCGGCCGGCGCGGGGCCCGCGAGGGCGGGGGAATTCGTTACGCGGCCAGGTCGGCCTGCTGCGGGGCGGCGCTCGGCGGCGTGAGGGTCAGGCGCACCTGACCGCGGCGCCAAGCAGAGATCAGCTCGGCGTCTTCGTCCTCGTCCAGCAGCACCGAGACGGTGAACCCCATAGCCACGCTGCCGCCTTCGAGCGGCTTCCAGGTGATCTTTTTCACCTTGGCGTCGGCGAAGAACACCGGTTCGATGTGGTCCATCAGGGAGCCGATCGACAGCTCGTAGCCTTCGAACTTCCCGGTGATGTCCTGCTCGCCCAGCAGCGGCAGATTCAGCGCCACCAGGTCCGTGCTGCCTTCCATCGGCAGGTTCTGCTGCTGGCCCTTGTCGGCCTTCTTCCAGAACGCCGGCAGGATGGCCGGGTCGATGGTGTTGAGGATCGTGTTCGGAGCGTTCAGCGAGAACTTCAGGTCAGCAGCGGCCGCGTCTTCGTCGCCGTGCTTTTCCTTCCGCAGGTTCAGATGCGAGAACACCGCATCGTGTTGATCGAGTTGGAACATCGGTGGTGCCTCTCGTAGGAGCCGGCCGCGCCGGCGGGAAGTCAGGACCAGGCCAGCGGCCAGCACATGGCGGCCGCGAGCGCGGCGGTGATGGCGTAGCAGGCGAGGCAGGCGGCGAAGTGGCGCCAGTTGCTGCAGCCGAAGAAGATCAGGAGGCGCATGCGTCCTCCGATTCGCACGCGGCCAGGGCGGCGCGCAGGCGGTCGTCGGCGGCAAGCTGGTCGGCCAAGTCGCGGGCAATCAGCGAGGCGTGGGCCGCAGCAAGAAGCTCGGTTGCCAAGTCATGGGCATCGCGCAGAACTTCGAACTCGCGCATCTCAGCGCGCTCGGTAGCCATCGCGATTGCGTGTTCCAGCGCGTCCAGCAGACCGGCGGTCACGACAGCACCGCCTGCAGCAGTACGGTGGCCAGCACGCCCAGGCAGAACGCCAGGGTATTGGCGACGACAGTGGCCACCACGTGGTGGCGATGCTCGCGTTCGGCGGCGGTCATGCGGCACCGCCTTTGACGCTCGCCAGCTCGGCACGCAGCTCGGCGATGCGGCGACGGTCTTTCGCCGCGTCCCCTTGGTAGCCAGCGGCGACGCGTGCAGAAGCTGCGCGGTTCGGATTGCGCGGATTGTTCGCCCGGCGCTCGAAGTGCCGAGCCCGGCGACTGGCACCGCGCTCCATCAGCAGGCACCAGGCGAGGTCATTCCGCAGGCGCTGCACATCGACAGGGGCGCTCATGCGGCGTCCTCCAGGTGCCCGGCATCGAAATCCCTCATCGAGGCGTCCACGCGGCAGGACATGTCGCGGACCAGGTCGGCCAGCTCGCGGAAGTGGGGCAACAGGTGGACCGGAACCTCCTGCGTCAGGATGTGGGTCATCACGTGCCGAGCCTGGCTCAGCTTCTCGACCAGCGGGGCGACGTCGCCCTCGCGTTCCAGCTCCGCCGCCACGTGGTCGCAGGCGAACTGGAAGGCCTCGTCGTTCGGTTCGGCCGGTGCGCGGCCGTCATGGCTGCGCTGGGCAGCGCGGGCCAAGTCGTTTGCGGTGCGGACTGCCATGGTGAACCCCGTCATATGGCCCGGGTGGGCCGACGGGGATAGCATTACCGAAACGGTTACGTCACGTCAATACCAAAACGGTAATTAATTTCCGGGGCGGGCCCCGGGAACGAAAAAGCCCCGCCAGAGCGGGGCTTTGATAGGGCGGGAACGCCGTGGGTCAGTAGTTCGGCAGGTTGCGGACCTTGGTTTCGAGATCGTCCACTTGTTCCTCGAGTGCGTCGATCTTCTCCTTCGCCATTTCCAACTGCTCCATGTGGCTGGGGTACCAATCATCCAGATCCTCCACCTTGGTCGGCACGCTGGCCTCCACTTCGCCAATGCGATAGAGGGCGTACGCGTTCAAGCCGAGCGACAGGACTAGTGCAGTGGAAAGGGTGATCAGCACCAGCTTCATGGGCGGTTCCGGGTCAGAAGTGGGAACGAAGAAGTCCTGCATCTTCGAACGTAACACCATCGTGGATGCAGTCCTGGGCGCGCTCGAGATCGCGATGAAGCTGGATCAGCTGCTCGTCGTCGAGTTGCTCGATTCCGGCCAAGCCAAACGTAGCTTGGTCGATGATCAGCTGCATCGAGTAGCCCCAGCGGCGCCGCAGGTGGCGAATCATGCGGCAATGGGATTCCCTGGTCAGGTCGTCCAGTTGTCTGGCGGGCGTGGAAAGCGTCACAAGGCGCAGATGCGGCCGTGGCGTGGGTGTTTCGGTACCCATCGCCTTTGCCATACGGCTAGCCAGTTCCTTCAACCGCTCTTCGCTCAGTGCCATCGCCATCTCCCTTTGCCTTGTCCAACCGGGCCACAAAGGCCCGCATGAAGTCGAGGACGTTGCTGTCGTCCAGAGACGCGGCCTCTGCGCGGACCGTCTCATATGCAACGGCCAAGGCAGTGACGTTGATTTCTGGGACAGGTGGTTCCCCCCTGATCTCAGCCACCAGCTGCAGCAGCCGGTGAGCTGAGCGAAGGGTACCGATGTCGATTCCCACTGGCTGAGACTGCCGGGAAGGCGGGCTGTCGAGCTCGCCGCGGCTCATGCCCATTGCCAGTTCCAGGTCGCGGGCAAGCCGCCCGCCGATGCCCTTTGGCGAAGTCTCCGAAATCCACTGGCTGACCTGTGGCTGCTGCCAGCGGCTGCCGCCGTATTTCCTCGCCCAGTCCGCCGGACCACCGGCCTCGGCGACCAAGCGGCGCATGTTTTCGGTTCTGGCTGTGCTGGCGTCCATAGGGGTAATGGTCACAAGTACAGCCCTGTGGCGAAATGACCGAAACGGTGTTGACCGTCCATAACCAAAACGGTAATGTGCCGAGCATGAACCTGACCAACTACGCGGTATCCAAGGGTGGAACCGGGACGCTTAAGTGCCCGGTTCTGGAATCGGTGGCCAAAAAGGCAGGCTGCAGCGCGGGCACGTTGTATCAGATCGCGCTCGGGAACAAGCAGCCCAGCGCCAAGCTGGCGAACGAGATCCATAGGGCCACGCGCGGGCGCGTCCAGCGCGGCGAGCTGCGGCCGGACGTCTTCGGCGCTCCCCCGGCCACTGCTGCCAATGAAGCACCGCAGAGCGAGGCGGCTGCCTGACATGACCACTTACTGCGCCGCGACAGGGAAGGGGATCACTACCCCGGGCACCTTCCGGCGCCGCTGCGGCCGCACCACCTTGCCAACCGGCCTCACGTCGACCCGCTCGCCGACCCGCTTCAACACGAACCACTTCCCACCCATCCGCATGAGCGTCAGGACGTTGGCTCCGGCCAGCTGATTCGTTTTCGCCACAGGGCTGCACTCCGATTTGGGGATGCGGCCATTTTCAGAACCAGTCAGGGGAACGCAGGGGAACACGTTGACCCCAGCATTCCCACCTACGGGATAACTGCATGAAAAGCCTAACAATTACCTACGATGACGGCATCGCGCGCAACAGGTCGTTGCGTGAGCACATCGCGGCCCAGGTGTACGCCGGCGCGGGTGTGACGGCGATTGCCGGTCGGCTCGACATGGCCCCTTCGAAGCTGAGCGAGAAGCTGGCCGGCTGCGACAGCGGTGGCAAGCCGCGTGGCCTGTCGATCGACGACCTGGAGCGATACATCGCCGAGACCAAGGATGTCACGCCGATCCACTACCTGATCGAGCGCTACCTGATCTCCCCCGAAGCGCAGCACGCTGAGGCGCTGGCTCAGTTCTCGAAGCTGGCCGCGCTGATGGAGCCGCTGGCCAAGAGCCTGGGAGCGAAGTGGCCATGAACGCTACCGAGAAGGCGATGCTGGCCGTTCGCTCGCTGTGGTTCATCGCTGGCTGCCTGCAGCTGCTGAAGGGGGCAGGCCATGCGTGAGTATGGGCAGATCCAGTGCGCGTTCTGGCAGAGCCAGGATGCCCAGGAGTGGACCGATGCCGGCAAGCTGCTGGCCGCCTACCTGATGACCGGCCCCCACTCGAATGGGCTGGGCTGCTACCGCTGCCCCGACGGCTACGTGATGGCCGACCTTGGGTGGTCTCTGGAAAGGGTTTCGGAAGGGTTTGCCGAACTGTCTCGAAACGGTTTCGCATACCGTTTCGAAGGGGTTGTTTTTCTGCCCGGATTCCTGCGCTGGAACAAGGTCGCCAACGGGAACGTGGCGGCGGCGCGTATGGCGGAGTTCGAGGCGCTTCCGAAAGGGGAGGCAAAGGCCCGTGTGGCTGGCGCAATCCTGAAGTACGTCAAGCACTTGGGTAACGACTACCGAACCGTTCTCCAAACGGTTGCAGAAACCGTTTCCGAAACGGTTCCCCCAACGGTTACCCAAACAGAACCCAACCCAACCCAACCCAGAGAGAACCCAAACCAAACCACTTGCGCCGCGCCGGCCGAGCCGGCTCCGGCTGCTGACCTGCTTCCACCGGAGCCAGCTTCACCAGTGGCCGTCAGCTTCCTGCTGAACGACGGCAGGGACTTCGAAATCACCGAGGCCCAAGTTCGGGAGTTCGCCGAGCTGTACCCGGCCATTGACGTGATGCAGACCCTGCGGGCGATTAAGGCCTGGACGATCTCCAATCCGAAGAATCGGAAAACCCGCAGCGGTGCCATGCGGTTCGTGAATTCCTGGCTGAGCCGCGCGCAGAACCAGGCGCCGACCCGGCCGGGTACAGCGCCAGCGCCGCAGAAGGGCGCACTGCCGAGGCTCAGCGCATGACGACCCTCGAAGCCAACCACCGCGCGGCGATCCATCAGGTCGAGCGCCAGGTGCTGCACACGGCGATGTGCCGGCCGTCCAGCATCGCCGACATGCCGCTGCAGCCAGCTCACTTCGGCAACGAGGCGCACGGCCAGCTGTGGGAGCTGATCCGCAGCATGGACGCAGGCGGGAAGCCGGTGGACGCGGTGACGATCTCGGACGTGGCCGACCGCATGGGCAGCCCGCGACTGAGCGAACTGGCGATGCTGATCGGCGTCGACCGCGATCTTTACCCCAGCAGCCAGCCCGCCTATCAAGCGTCGATCCTGCTGTCCGCGTGGCGGGACCGTGAGGCCTTGGCGATCGCGCGGGAGCTGCAGGAAGGCGCGCAGGCTCGGCAGGAGGACGCGGTGGACGCCGCGATCCAGCGGCTGATGACCCTTCACACCGCCGACCGCAGCTACGAGCACACGTCGCAGTCGGCACTCGATGCGGCCGTGGCTCAGGCCATGGAAGCGCAGCGCAATGGCGGGAAGCTGATCGGCGTCTCCAGCGGGATCTTCGACCTGGACGAGGCGTTGGGCGGCTTCCACGACAGCGACCTGATCATCGTTGGCGCCCGTCCGGCGATGGGAAAGACCGGCTTCCTGCTCGGCGCCACTGCCGCCGGCGCGAAGGGTGGGGCGGTGGGCCTGATCTCTGGCGAGCAACCCGCCGACCAGGTTGGCCTGCGCTGGTTGGCGGCTGGCTCCGGCGTAAACGTCGGCCGCCTGCGTGCTGGCAAGTTCCGTCACGACGACGTCGGCTCGCTGCTGCACGCCGCCGAGCAGTACGGCGCGCTTCCGGTGCGCATCCACGATCGGCCATCGCCAGACATCACCGAGGTGGTGCGCGAGGCCCGCCGGTGGAAGCACCAGCTGGGCATCCGCGCGCTGTACGTCGATTACCTGCAGCGCATCGAGATCGCATCGATGTCGCGCGCACCGAAGCACCAGCAGGTGGGCAGCATCACCCGCAGCCTGAAGAACCTGGCCCGCGACCTGCGCATACCGGTGGTGGCACTGGCGCAGGTGAACCGCGAGGCCGACGGCGAGCGGCCGCAGATGAAGCATCTGGCCGACAGCTCAGAAATCGAGAAGGAAGCCGACCAGATCATGATGCTGTGGCGCGACCTGTCCAACCCGCAGGCCGAGCGTACTGCGGCAGAAATCAACGTGGTGAAGAACCGGCACGGGAACATCGGCGTGGTTCCGGTGACGTGGCACGGCGGATCGACGTCCTACGTCAACCGCAGCGCTGCCGACGAGCTGGGGGAAGTCGCATGACCCAGACCGCTGCAGCGAAGAAGATCCGCGCCAAGCGTGCGCGCCGGCCGATCTACCTGGTGGTGGCCAAGCTGATCGACCCGAACACCGGCGAGCTGGTGGGCGCCCTGGTGCCGGCCAATGCCGTCGACCAGCGCTTGCTGCGCGATCGCAAGTTCCGAGTGGGCCGGGAGATCCGCGGCGAGCTGAAGCAGCCGCGTGAGGAATGGCAGCACCGCCTGATCCACAAGATCGGGCACCTGATGGTCGACAACGTGGAAGGCTGGGAGCAGCTGGACGCGCACGACGCGGTGAAGCGCCTGCAGCTGGACGCCGGCGTGTGCTGCGAGACCGTGGAGATGGACGCCACGCCAGTCATCGCCGCGGTGCTGGACGCCTCCGAGGCGCTGCTGGGTGCAGGCGCCCGCAAAGTGCTGGCCGGTGTGCTGCCGGAGATCCGCACTATCCCGGTCAAGCGCGCCGAGAGCCTGTCATTCGATGAGATGGAACAGGCCCGGTTCCAGGAGCTGTTCGACGGACTGACCGAGTACATCGGCAACCACTACGCCCACGTGATGCTCGACGACGTGCGCGCCGAGTTCTGGAACATGGCTGGGCAGAACAGGAGGGTGGCGTGATGGGAATGTCAGCTGCCGAGTACCTCATCGACGGCCTTGCCAAGGGCCAAGCCCGCTTCGACTGCTGCTTCTATCGTCTTCGCCAGTCCGAATGGGTCGTTGCCTTCATGCCACTGCGCAAAAGCAGAGTTGGAGGTGGAAACGGCGCTCGACCGGGCGGAACTGAGGCGAAGGGCAAAGGTCACAAGGCTGTCGGAAAGCGAAGGGAATTCGTGCCCAACCGCGAGCGCGTCTCGCATTTCCTTGGAAATCTCGGTTGCAGTCAGGGCTCTCTGAAGAAGCTCGTCGTCGCGGTTGTTGCCAGTGAGGTTCACGCCTATTTCAAAGAGCTCCAAAAGCTGAGTGTTGAATGGTTCCATCGCGAGCGCGAAGGCACATCGCGCTCGCGCTCTTTCACGGATGACTGCTTTCTGCTGATCGTGTCTGAAGATTCTGGTGGGCACCCATGCCGCGACCAATACAGAAGCGGCGGCTATTGCCGTCTGGATCCAAGCCGACCAGTTGACCGACCCAGTCTCAGCCATGCAGTTGTATACGCAGTCCATGCAAATTCCCCTGTCTGTTGGGGGCAAGCATGAAGCGCGGCCGCTCAACCAGCAAGCCGACCGTGGCCCAGCAGCAGCGGATGGATGCGATCAGCGAAATAGGCTGCATCGTAGCCCATGGCCTGGGCATCGACCTGGGCGACAGGCCTATACCGGCCGAAGTGCACCACCTGACGGTCGGCGGCAAGCACGGCGCCAAGCGACGTGGCCACGATTTCACCATCGGTCTGAATCCGTGGTCCCACCGCGGCGAGCCGTTCGGCGGCATGTCCGCCGCCCGCTGCGAGGAATTGTTCGGCCCGTCGTACGCCCGCCAACCCCGCAAGTTCCGCCAGGAGGTCGGTAGCGACGAATACCTGCTGGACCTCCAGAACACCCTGATCGAGAAGCACATGAAGGAGAAGCGCCCATGGCAAGCCGCCTGACGTTCGGCATCGACCCCGGCCTGACAGGCGCCATTGTGACGCTGCTGGACGGCGAGCCCGGCCCAATGGTCGATATGCCGGTGATGGACGGGGAGGTCGACGCGCGCGCCGTTGCCGCATTCCTTCGCCAACAGCGGGACGCCCATCCTGGTGCGGTGATCGCCGTAGCTCTGGAACGCATCCACGCCCGTCCGATGCGCAACGACGAGGGCAAGGCCATCGAGGGATCAGTGGCCAGGCACAACCTGGCCGAGGGCTTCGGGCAACTGAAGGCGACCGTGCGCCTGTTGGGCCTGCACCTAGTGCTGGTGCAGCCGTCGGTATGGAAGCGCCGATTCGACCTGTCGGGGAAGAGCAAGGACGCCGGCCGCGTGCTGGCTATCCAGCGATTCCCGGCCGCGGCGACGCAGCTGCAACGTAAGAAGGACAACGGTCGAGCCGATGCACTGCTGATCGGCCTGTACGGCGACAGCCTGATCAGGGGCGGCGCATGACCACTGCCGAGGCCCGCACGCGGAAGCGATACAACGCCTACCTGCGCCGGCATGGCGTGTGCGCCGTCTGCACCATGCGCGAGCGCGGCAGCAGCCCGGCGCACTGCCAGCGCCGGCCAGACCGGCAGGGCGGCTGCAACACCGACGGCCTGCTGCCGGTGTTCCGATTCGACGAGAACGTGCTGAAGGGGATGCGCGATGGCGACTGATGACTACCTGGTGCAGCAGCTGCGAGCTTGGGGCCATGCGCAGGCCAACCGATTCGCGCTGACCTACGCTGACCGCAGCACGCACGTGCTGGAGAAGGCCCGCGACATGGCGCCCGGCACGCGGGAAAGGGCCCTGCGCGATCTGGTGGGGCGAGACGGTTCCAGCCGCCGGAGGTTCATGGCTGATCGCAGCGGCGTGGAGGGCATGGGCATGCTGCCGGCATGGGCTGTGGACCCGGTGCGGTCGACGAACGACGCCGACAAGCCGCACGACAATCCCGAGATCGCCGTCGATGTAGGTATCCCAGAGGCATTGATGTGGGTGGAGCGTGCGCTCGCATCAATGATGCGGCAGCACCCGCTTCGCGCATTGGTGCTGCATACCGAGTACACGGTTTCGGCCAGCCAGGCGGTGAAGGCGCGCATGGTGGCGGAGAAGTACGGCGGCACGCTATCAGTTTGGCAGTACCGCCGGGAGTTGCAACGCGGAGTCGACTGGCTATCAGGCCTGTCTGTAGCCGCTTAACCCTGGGTATTCTGATCAGAGATGCCCATCACTCGGCGAATCTCAAAGTACTGCCTCAGAACATCGTCCTTGGTGCCGCGAACCTCGATTGTCTTTACGCCGCTGAGGTCAATCGTGAAAGACGCGATGTTCCCTGCAACATTTGGGCTGGTTACCAAAGCGATGAAGTCGACGTTGATCAGGCGGCCGTCCTTAAGAATTATTCCATTTGCCATTGCGCAGTCCGTTACTCGGTTTTGGTGGAGCCTGATTCTGCCGCTTGACAAGTTGCACAAGCAAATGCCCTAATTCTGCAACTGTCAAGAATTGTCCCTGAAGCCCCGGCCCTGCGTCGGGGCTTCTGCGTTTCCGGGACTGCGCTTTCTGCGGGCGTAGGCCAGAGGTCCAGGCTGCCGGGCTCATAACCCGGAGATTCGCCGGTTCGAATCCGGCCCCCGCAACCATCCACGCCCGTCCACCCTCACCGGACCAATTCGCCGAGCCTGCCGGGCTGCGGTGACGGGCACCTATCGCCGGAGATCCACCCATGTCACAGCTGCTGCTGCCAATGACCCCAGCGCAGTGCCTGCAGCACGTGGTCGTGCCGGCGCTCGCCCTGTTGGGTGCCGCTCGCTACGACTCGCCCGAGGCTCGCGTGCTGATGCTGGCCATTGCCGGGCAGGAGTCAGGCCTGGCCCACCGCCGGCAGGTGAAGGGCCCAGCCCGTGGCCTGTGGCAGTTCGAAGAAGGCGGTGGCGTTCGCGGGGTGCTGAACCACCCGTCGACCCGCGTGGCTGCTGCCGCACTGTGCAAAGCCCAGGGTGTCAGCGCCAATCAGGCTTCGGTGTATTTGCAGCTTGAACTGGACGACATCCTGGCTGCGGGCTTCGCCAGGTTGCTGCTGTTCACGCTACCGCAGCGCTTGCCCGAGCTAGGGAACGTGTCGATGGGGTGGAAGCAGTACTTGGACGCCTGGCGACCTGGGAAGCCTCACATCGACCGCTGGCCGAAGTGCTACGCCGCGGCCATGCAGGCGGCAGGCTGATGGCGGAGGACACCGCACCCTGGTGGCTGGCTGGCGGCGCGGTGGCGCTGTGGGTGGTCCGCGAGACCTGGGGCTCGATTCTGTCCCGGCGCAAGGAGCGCACCGAGACCGACGCCAACGTCGACCTGCTCAATGGTCTGGTGGAGCGGGTCAAGTCGTTGGAGGCATCCCAGGTGGCCACCAGCAATCAGCTGGCCGACGAGATCCGGCTGCGCATGGCAGCGCAGGAGGAATCGCACCGCCTGCGCCTGCGCGTCATGTCCCTGGAAGACGCAATGCGCCGAGTTGGCGCGGTGATTCCCCCGGAGCCTACGCAATGAACCGCATCGCCATCGCAGTCGCCGCCTTCACCCTGTGGTCCGCAGCCATGTTCGGTGCGGGGTGGGTCTGGCGCGGCGACCTGGCAGAGACCAGGGAAGCCGACCAGCGCGCCGCCAGCGCCGAGGCAGTCGCCACCCAGGTCAACCAGACCCGTGCCACCGAGCACGCCCAGGCCGAGACACTGGCCGCCATTGGAGCGAAGCATGAAGAAGACCGCACTGCGGCCGCGGCCGTCCCTGCTGCTGTTGTTGCTGGCGTGCGTGATGGCAGCCTCCAGCTGCGCGACGACCTCGCCACGTGCAATACCGCTCGCCTGTCCCAAGCCGTCGCCGGCACCATCGAACGTGACCAGGCAGCCCAACTACGAGCAGAGGTCGCGGGCGCTCTTGTTCAAATCGGCCGCGACGCCGACGACCACGTCCGCGCCTGCCAAGCCGTGATCCGGGCGGACAGGGAGCAGTAATGGCACGGCCGAGCAAGTACAGCCAGCAGCTGGCCGACGCGATCTGCGACCTGCTGGTTGATGGCAAAAGCCTGCGCACGATCTGTTCCACGGCAAAGATGCCGAGTCGTTCCACGGTCATTCGTTGGCTGGCCGAGAACGAGGCATTTCGCAACCAGTACGCGCGTGCACGCGAGCTGCAGGCGGACACGCTGGCCGAAGAGATCCTCGACATCGCCGACAACGCGGTGCTGGGCGAGCGGCTGAAGAAGGACGGCAAGGGCAAGGTGCTGGAGCGGCAGACAGGCGACATGGTCGAGCGCTCCAAGCTGATGATCGATGCCCGGAAGTGGTACGCCGGCAAGCTGCAGCCCAAGAAGTACGGCGAGCGTGTTGCCCTGGACCACGGCGTGCAGGACAACCTGGCCGACCAACTGAGGGCCGCCCGTGAGCGCGCAGCTGGCCGGGAGTCCTGAGCAGCAGCTGGTCGAGGCGATCGGCTCGTTCCAGCACGACCCGCTGGGCTATGTTCTGTTCAACTTCCCTTGGGGCGTCAAAGGCGGCCCGCTGGATGGCAAGAAGCTGCGAGCCTGGCAGCGCCGGCAGCTGGAGAAGGTTGGCAGGAAGCTGCAGGCCGGGGCTGCTGATGCTGGCGAGGTGATCCGCCAGGCTGTCGGCTCTGGCCACGGCATCGGCAAGTCCGCGCTGGTGGCGATGCTCATCAAGTGGGCCTTCGACACGTTCGAAGACACCCGCGGCGTGGTCACGGCCAACACCGATAACCAGCTGCGCACCAAGACCTGGGCCGAGCTGTCGAAGTGGCACGGAATCAGCCTCACCAAGGACTGGGCAACGCTGACCGCCACCGCGCTGATCAGCAACGCCCCGGGCCACGACAAGACCTGGCGCATCGACGCGGTGCCGTGGTCGCAGAACAACACCGAGGCATTCGCGGGCCTGCACAACGAGGGCCGGCGCATCCTGCTGGTGTTCGACGAGGCTTCGGCCATCGCCGACAAGGTGTGGGAAGTGGCCGAGGGTGCGCTGACCGACCAGGGCACCGAGATCATCTGGGCTGCGTTCGGCAACACCACCCGCAACACCGGCCGGTTCCGCGAGTGCTTCCGCCGGTTCAAGGCCAGTTGGGACACCGAGCAGATCGACAGCCGCACCGTTGAGGGTGTGAACCTGGTCGAGGCCGAGCGCATGGTGCGCGACTACGGCGAGGACAGCGACGTGGTGAAGGTCCGTATCCGCGGCCTGTTCCCCTCGATGTCAGCCCGCCAGTTCATCGCCGAGGCGGATGTGGCGGCAGCCTACGGGCGACACCTGCGGCCGGAGCAGTACAGCTGGGCGCCGAAGATCCTCACGCTGGACCCGGCGTGGGAAGGCGACGACGAGCTGGTGATCGGCCTGCGTCAGGGCCTGGCCTATCGGCAGCTGCGCACGCTGGCCAAGAACGACAACGACATGGCGGTGGCGGCGATCCTCGCCCAGCTGGAGGACGAGCATCAGGCCGACGCTGTGTTCGTCGATGGCGGGTTCGGCACCGGCATCGTGTCCGCAGGCCGAACCATGGGCCGCGACTGGCGCCTGGTGTGGTTCTCGGGAGAGTCGGGCGACCAAGGCTGCCTCAACAAGCGCGCCGAGATGTGGAAAGCCTGCCGCGACTGGCTGAAGGAAGGCGGCGCCATCCCTGAAGACCCGCAGCTGCGCGACGAGCTGCAGGCACCCGAAACCGTGCCGCGCCTCGACGGCAAGCTGCAGATGGAATCGAAGAAGGACATGAAGCGCCGCGGCCTGCCGAGCCCCAACCGGGCCGACGCCCTGGTGCTGTCGTTCGCATACCCCGTGATGCCCCGGCCGCGCTTCCCCGATGGATCGCCCATCCAGCCATATGACCAAGCCGACCAGCAGGCCGGCGAACCCTACAACCCGCTGTAACGAGGTAACCCATGTGCAACTCCGCCCCCAAGGTGAAGCCGGTGGCCGCAGCGCCTGAAGTGGCGCCAGAGTCGATCGACGATGCCGCCGTGAACGAGCGTGACCGCGAGCGCCAGCGGCAGCGCCTGCGCTTCGGCAGCCGGTCGACCATCCTGGCCGGTGACACCAGCTCGGCGATGCCGACCGCGTCGGTCAAGACGGCGCTGGGTGCCTGACGCCATGTGCACCTCGCGCCAGGTGATCGATCCGGGTGGCCTCCTGTTCGGCGACAAAACCGGCAAGTACGCCGACCCGCTCGGCATCACCAAAACCGCCGTGGGTGATCCGACCGGCCGTGTGCGCCGCGCTCGCAAGGAAGCCGAAGACGAACGCCGCACCTACGCCAGCAGCGGCGCATCCTCGGTGGCGTATCGATCGCTGGGGCAGACCACAACTGCGCTGGGTGGAACGGCTCCGCGCAATACCGTGCTGGGGGGAGGCTGATGGACATCGCGAAGCTGCAGGCGCATTGCCGGCGCCGCAAGACCGCCTTGAAGGAGGCGCAGAACGACTGGACGCCGCTGTGGCGCCAAACGTCGGAGTACATCGACCCGACCCGCGGCCGCTTCTACGGTGACCAGGACGACAAGCCGCGTAAGCGCAACTGGGCCAAGGTGATCAACAGCACTGCCACCGATGCGCTGGGTGTGATGGCGGCCGGCATGATGTCGCACATGACGCCCAAGGCGCAGCCCTGGTTCAAGGTGACCACGCCTGACCCGGCCATTGCCGAGCTGTTCGGCGTGCGCGTGTGGCTGGACGATGTCGCCCAGCGGATCCGCGACACCTTGGCCAGCAGCAACTTCTACAAGGCCATGCCGGTGGTATACGCAGAGGACGGAATCTTCGGCGTTGCTCCGCTGCTGGTGCTGGAAGACTCGCGCGAGGTGGTCCGCTTCTACGCGCTGACCGCCGGCAACTACGCCGTGGGGCTGGACGACCAGGGGCGGGTCGACTCGCTGTGGCGCCGTTACCCGAAGACGGCGCGGCAGCTGGAGGAACGCTACGGCGCAGACGCGCTGCCGTCGGTGGTGCGCGACGCACTGCCGAAGAACGGTGACCAGAGGTTCTGGGTGGAGTCCCTGATCGAGCCAAACCCGGATGAGCGGCCCGGCATCGGCCCGCTGGGGCTGCAGGCTCCGCGCTTCCGTCCCTACCGCGAGGTGGTTTGGATTGATGGAGCGGCCAACGGCCAGAACGGCGTGATCGACATCGGCGGCCACTACGAGGCCCCGTTCGTCGTGGCCCGCTGGAACCCCGTCGCGGAGGACATCTACTCGTCCTGCCCGGCGATCAACTGCCTGGGCGACATCAAGCAGCTGCAGTATCTGGAAGGCGAGAAGCTGCGCCTGATGGAGCAGATGTCCGATCCGACGCTCGCTATGCCGGAGAGCCTGCGCCGAACTGGCGGGGCTCGGCTGCGTAAAGGTGGCCAGGTATACCTGCCGCAGGACGCGGCGAACGCCACGGTATCGCCGGTCTACATGCCCGACTCGCGTGGCCTGGCGCAGATCCGCGAGGAAATCTCGGTCGTCGAGCAGCGGATCCAGCGGGCGTTCTTCTACCAGCTGTTCCTGATGCTGGAGGCGCTCGGCGACAAGACGGACCGCACCGCCACCGAGATCGTCACCCGCAAGGAAGAGAAGGCGGCAGTGCTGGCGCCGACGCTGGAGTCGATCACCGACGAGGTGCTGGACCCGGTGGTGGTGCGGGTGTTCCGCCTGCTGGAGCGCGCGGGCCGCATACCCGATCCGCCGCAGGTGCTGGCCAATGTGCCGCTGAAGATCGAATACACCAGCATCCTGGCGCAGGCCGCCAAGGCGGCAGCGGTCGGGTCGATCGAACGCACCATGACCTTCGTGGCCAACGTGGCGCAGGCCACCGGTGACCCGTCCGTGATGGACAAGCTGGACAGCGACCAGGTGGTCGACGAGTACACCGCCGCCGTGGGCGGCCCGGCCTCGATCATCCGCAGCGACGATGCAGTGGCCAGGATCCGCGCAGACCGCGCGCAGCAGCAGCGCCAGCAGCAGCTGGCAGCGTCTGCCCAGCCCATGAAGGACGCCGCGCAGGCGCTGAAGACGGCCAGCGACACCGTGCCCGAGGAAGGCTCGGCGGCCCAGGCGCTGATTGACGCCATGCAGGGTGCCGCATGAAGCGCCCCGGCATGGACCCACGGGAGGAAGAGCAGCGCCGTGTGGCCGAGCGCATCGCGGACCTGCAGGACAGCCAGCTGCGCGAGGACGCGCGGGCAGTGCTGGCCGATCCAGCCGGGCGCCGGCTGGTGTGGCTGTTCATTCAGGCCATGGATGTGGATGACAGCGCGTTCAACACCAACGCGATGGCGCAGTCCCGAAAAATCGGACGTCAGGAGGCCGGCCAGTGGTGGCTGCGCGTCGTCCGTGACAGCTGCCCGGAGCGCGAAGCACAGATGCGCGCCGAGGCCAACAGTGCAATGAAGCGGCTGCAATCGCAGCTGCAGCAACCCGAGGAAATCAACGATGTCGACTGACAACGCCAACACTGCCAGCAACCCCAATCCTGGCGCCGGCGATACCACCACCACGACCGAAACTCCGCAGGTTCCCGGCAGCAGTGCGCCGGCGGGGACCGATGGCGGCGGCAGCGGTGGCAACGCTGCGGGCAACGATGGAAAGCCGAACGAGGGTGAAGGCGGCGGTGAAGCCGGCAAGCCCGAGGACGGTAAGACCAGCGCGGCACCGGAGCAGTACGGGCAGTTCAACCTGCCGGAAGGGTTCACCCTGGAAGGCGATCGACTGGGCGCAGCCACGCAGTTCTTCAAGGCCAAAGGCTGGACGCAGGAGCAGGCCCAGGAGGCCGTTGACCTGTACACCCAGATGGCCGGGCAGGATGCGGCGGCGATGCAGCAGGCAATGGAAGCCCAGCGCTTGCAGCAGGTCGAGCAGTGGGGCGTGGATGCCAAGCAGCAGTTGGGCGCCAAGTACGACGAAACCGTCGGCCTGGCCACCACCGCGGTAAAGGCCATCAACGACCCCGAGCTGACCAAGGCGTTCAACGAGCTGGGCTGGGGCAACCATCCGACCATGATCAAGGCGTTCGCCTTCTTCGGCGGGTTCCTTCGCGACAGCAAGGTGGATGGCCTGGGCGGGACCACGACGTCTGGTCCGGGCGCTTCCAGCGACCCGAAGTCGATCCTCTACGGCGGCTGATAGCCGCTACGCAATACCCCATCAACCCGCCGCCGCAAGGCGGTTTTTTCGTATCTGGAGAGACAAACAATGTCGACCATCGGCAACACCTACCTGACCTTGGCGGACGTGTTCAAGCGCACCGACGCCGACAAGCAGATCGCTGCGGTGATCGAGCTGCTGGCGCAGGACAACCCGATCCTGCAGGACATGATCGTCAAGGAGTGCAATGACGGTACCACCCACCTGACGACCGTGCGCACCGGCATTCCCGAAGGCACCTGGCGCATGCTGTACCAGGGCGTTCAGCCCACCAAGTCGACCACCGCCCAGGTGCGCGATGCCACCGGCATGATCGAAGCCTGGAGCGAGATCGACGAGAAGCTGGTGCGCATGACCGGCGACTCGGCCGGCCTGCGCCTGTCCGAAGCCCAGGCATTCCTCGAAGGCCTGAACCAGGGCGTGGCCACCTCGATGTTCTACGGTGACCAGGCTACCTCGCCGGCGAAGTTCACTGGCTTTGCTCCCCGCTTCAACAAGATCGCCACCAGCGGTTCGGGCGCCCAGATCGTCGACGCAGGCGGCACCGGCTCGGACAACACCTCGATCTGGTTCATCGTCTGGGGTGAGAACACCGTCCATGGCCTGTACCCGAAGGGCAGCAAGGCCGGCATCGATCGTGAGGACAAGGGCAAGCAGACCAAGACCAACGCGGATGGGTCGATCCTCGACGTGGTCCGCGAAAAGTTCCAGTGGGACATTGGCCTGTCGGTTCGCGACTACCGCTACGTGTCCCGCATCGCCAACATCGATGTGTCCGACGTGAAGGCCGGCAACGTGAAGCTCTACGACTTCATGCGCAAGGCCTATTACAAGCTGAAGCAGCGCCGCGTGATGGGTGGCCGTGCGGCCATTTACCTCAACACCGACATGCTGGAAGCGCTGGACGCGCTGGCCACCAATGGCGGCACCACCGACAACTTCGTGCGCCTCACCCGCAAGGAGATCGAGGGCGAGGAAGTGCTGACCTATCGCGGCATCCCGCTGCGCGAGTCGGATGCGCTGCTGAACACCGAAGCCCGGGTCGTCTGATCCGCCGCCACTGAATCGGGCGCGCGGGCTCCGGCCCCGCTCCCTACCGCACTCCAAGGAGCAAACCACCATGATCTTCGATCAGCAGAACCTGTTCTCGAACGCACAGTCGGTGCTGGCGAGCGCAGTGTCCACCAACGTCATCGACCTGGGCCCCACCGGCACCGTGCAGGGCGAGGGCGCCCCGATCAAGCGCGACATCGGCCCGGGCACCCCGATCCCGCTGCGTGTGCAGGTAGTCGAGGCTTTCAACAACGCCACCAGCCTGCAGGTCGAGCTGCAGGTCTCGGCCACCGAGAACTTCGCCGCACCGGTCGTCGTCGGCTCGCAGACCAAGCTGCTGGCTGATCTGGCCGCTGGCTCTGTGTTCGGCGGCCTGTACTACGTGCCGCGTGGTACCAACCTGCGCTATGTCCGCCTGAACTACACCCTGGTGGGTACCGCGCCGACCACGGGCAAGGTCACCGCGGGAATCGTCGCCGGCCACCAGGAGAACAACCTGTGACCGGCCTGCGCGTGCGCGCGACCCGGCGCGGCTTCTTCGGGGAGCAGCGCGAGGTCAACGACGAGTTCGAGATCGCCAGCAAGGAACAGCTGGGCTCCTGGATGGAGCGGATCGACGCGGCCGTGGCCGAGAAGTCGGCGCCGCCGGCGGACCCGTTCCTGGCCCGCAACGCTGACCTGATCAAGGCGGACCTGGCCGGTCTGGAAGTCGAGCAGTTGGTCGCATACCGCGAGCAGGAAGCTGCCGCCGAGAAGCCCCGCAAGGGCGTGATCGAGGCGATCGACGCGGCCGTGGCCGAGAAGTCGGCGAACGCCTGACGGCAACCACAGGGGGCGCCTTCGGGCGCCCCCACTACCGGAGCGGCACATGAAGCTCGTATCCATGAAAAAAGATGGCAGCCACGACCACGGCTGTGACTGCTGCGCCACGGCGCCGTCAGGTTGCAGCGAGCCTGATTACCCGTGGGGGCTGCGCATCAACCTGGACGAAGACCAGATCGCAGCACAGGGCATCAAGCAGCTGCCGGCCTCTGGTGCACAGGTCGCCATTGAGGCGATCGCGACCGTGGTTTCGCTCGGAGAGGAAACGCGCGATGGCAAGGTGCATCGCCGTTTGGAGCTGCAGATCACCGACATGGGGCTGGCAGCCGCGAAGGGCCCGAAGCCCAGCGAAGTGCTGTACCCGAACGGTGAGGGCTGACCCATGACGTCCCAGGTCCAAATCTGCAACCTGGCCCTGGGCAAGCTGGCCCAGGACATCACGATCACCTCGCTGACCGAGCGCTCCAAAGAGGCGCGCGTGTTCTCGCGCCTGTGGGAGCCGATGCGCGACCTGGTGCTGGCCGACCGGCTGTGGCCGTGGGCGATGAAGGCCCAGCGCCTGGCCGTCGCCGCTGAGGCACCGATGCCGGGTTGGGAGATCCGCTACGCTCGTCCGGCGGATTGCATCACCGTGCTGGCCATCACCGACGATCAAGGCATGCGCGCCGGCCGCCGCCTGTCGCGCTGGTGCGAGCCGCAGTTCCGCCAGTGCCACGGCATCCAGTTCGAGCAGGCGATGGGCACGGACGGCACGTCGCTGCTGTGCGATCGGGCCGAGGCCTATCTGATCTACGTCGCGCGCGTGGAAGACCCGGAGCGCTACCCAGCGCACTTCGTCGATGCGCTGGCCTGCAAGCTGGCCGAGGAAGGAGCGCCGACGATCATCGGTGCCAACGGGTTGTCCAACAAATCCGGCCTGAAGCAGCTGTACCAGCTCGCGCTCAGCCAGGCCGCGGCGCATGACTTCAACGAGGCCGACGAGGACGAGCGCCAGCCGTCCATGGCCCAGATGGCGAGGGCCTGACCATGGCACGTCTGCTGCAACCGAGCATGTCCGGTGGTGAGTTGTCGCCCGGGCTCCAGGGGCGCGTCGATATGGTGCGGTACGCCATCAGCCTGAAGCGGTGTCTGAACGTCATCACCAAGCCCACCGGCGGGGGAGAGAAACGGCCGGGCTACCTGTTCCGCGGCGGCGCCAAGCACAACGACCGTGCCACCCGCTTCATCCCGTTCATCTACTCGACAACGGTCAAGTACGCGATCGAGCTGGGCGACGGCTACATGCGGTTCTGGGTAGGCGGCGCGCTGCTGCGCAACGGGGCAGGGGAGATCGTCGAGGTGGCCACGCCATACACCGGCGAGGACATCTACAAGGTGCGTCACACGCAGTCGGCTGACGTGCTGTTTCTGGTGCACCCGTGGATCCCGCCGAAGGAGCTGCGCCGCCTCGCTGTTGACCAGTTCGAACTGCGGGACTTCGAGTACCGGCGTGGTCCATTCCGCCCGTTCAACAACGACGAGGCCGCGCTGCTGGCGGTGTCCGGCACCCAGGGCGTGGTGACGGTGACGACCAACGTCCCGACCTTCACCGCAGAGATGGTCGGCTCGCTGCTGTATGCCGAGGAAAAGGAACTGCGCTCGGTGAAGCCATGGGTGGCGGCGGAGAAGAACGTGCCGCTGGGTGCCCTCCGCCGGAGCGACCAGAAGGTCTACCGCTGCGTGAGCGTCCCGGTTGTGACCGGCCTGGAAGGAACGCCGTACTACGTCTGCGGCAGCGTGCGCCCTGTGCACGACAGCGGCCGAGCGTTCGACGGCCCGCAGGACGTGAAGTTCGACAACGTCAACGACTACGCCGTCGGGGTCGAATGGGAATACGTGCACGGCGGGTTCGGGATCATGAAGATCACCGCGTTCGCCAGCCCGTTCGAGGTCACCGCCACGGTGATCGAGCGGATCCCCGACAGTATCGTGGGCAACGTTCCGCCGCCGGTGGCCGGTCCGTGGGCGTTCAACGGCGATGGCACCACGAAACAGTTTTCCATCCCTGGCGCCACCAGCAGCAGCTACCTGGACTATCAGGTCAAGATCGATGGCGTGCCGGTGCAGTCGAATCCGTACTACCCCGGTGGCAGTGGCACCGGCGGCACCAGCGGTGGTGGCATCGGCCGCGGCGGCAACGTCGCGCAGGAGGTGCAGTAATGGCACAGGGCTGGACGATCGATCCCGGCGCGGACCTGATCAACTTCTACGAGGCGCCGCCGACTGGCACCGACAATATCGTGGTGACCCAGTACGCCGCGGGCGCCTATGGCGGCACCGACGTGTGGGCCGTGGGTGCCTGGTCCTACCGCTACGGCTATCCCGGTGAGGTTGAGTTCTTCGGCGACCGCCTCTGGTTCGCCGGCAGCCCCGGCGACCCGCAGACGGTGTGGGCGTCCAACATCGGCGACTATCCCAACTTCGGGCGCAGCTCGCCGATTGTCGACAGCGACGCGGTGTCGTTCACGATCAACGCGCGCCAAGTGAATGCGATCCGCGACCTGGTTCCACTGGACAGCCTGCTGGTTCTGACGACCGGCGGAGAGTGGAAGGTCACCGGCGGCCAGGACTCGGTGGTGACGCCCAGCACCATCGGGATCAAACCGCAGTCGGCCTATGGCACCGGCGACCTGCAGGCCCGCGTGTTGGGCGAGTCGGCGGTGTTCCTGCAGGCACAGGGTCAGCGCGTGCGCGATCTGGCCTATCAGTTCGAGAAGGACGGCTTCCGCGGCAACGAGATCAGCATCTGGGCAGATCACCTGGTGCAGGGCTATACCTTTCGCGGGATCGAGTACAGCACCGCGCCTTGGCCGATCCTGTGGATGCCGCGCACCGATGGCGTGCTGATCGGCTGCACGTACATGCCCGAGCAGGAGGTCACCGGCTGGCATCCGCACGAAACCGATGGCCAGGTGCTGGACGTGTGCTGCCTGCCGGGCGAGATCGAAACCGAGGTCTACCTGCTGGTGCGTCGCTTCATCAACGGCGAATGGGTCCAGTACGTGGAGCAGATGGCCCCGACCCGGTACGACGATCCGCTCGACTGGAAGTACGCCGATAGCCTCCTGACCTACGACGGCCGGCGCCCGAACGGCTCGCCCATGACCCTGACTAGCACGGATGGGTGGAACGAGGGTTCCGTGATCACCGCCACCACCGGCGCCGCGATCTTCAGCGGGGCAGGCGACGTGGGGAACATCCTGCGGCTGGCAATTGGCGACGAGCACGTCCGCGTGCGGGTAATGGCGTATGTGTCGCCCACGGTAGCGACGGTGGAATCGATCGGCTCGGTGCCGCTGGCGCTGCGCGGCGTCGCTGTGCAGGACTGGACTTATCAGCGCTCGACGATCGCCGGCATGGGCCACCTGGAGGGCAAGACCGTGGTGGCCCTGGTCGATGGCAACGTGCAGAAGGACCTGCTGGTGGTCGACGGCAAGGTGCAGCTGCAGCGCCCGGGCGGCGTGGTGCACATCGGCCTGCCTTACACCGCCCACATCGAGACGCTCGAGGTCAACGCCAATGGCGGCGACCCGCTGCGCCCGATGAAGAAGCTCGCCTTCGAAGTCGCGCTACTGGTACGCAACACCCGCGGCGTCTACGTCGGCACCACGCTGGACACGCTGGACCCTATCGCGCAACGTGATTTTGAGGACTACGACGAGCCCACGGCCCCGTACACGGGCGTCCTGCGCAAGAACATGTCCTGCCGGTGGGGCGTGGACAGCGGTCATTTCCACATCGTGAGCGACGACCCGCTTCCGATGGAGATCCTTTCTCTGATGCCCCAGGTGGTGGCGTCCGAATGAAGGTCACCGCAGAACTGGTACCGGCCGAGGCTGGACACATTGAAATGATCGCGGCTGCGGCACGGCCCGCAGACGTAGTCGAGCTGTGGGCATGCGCCCGCACCACGCCGGCGGAGGCCCTGCAGCGTGGCCTGGCGGGCAGCGCTGAGGCATGGACTGCGATGGTGCGCGACGTGCCGGTGTGCATGTTCGGCGCCACCCCTTACTCGATCCTCGGCGGCATTGGTACGCCCTGGATGGTCGGCTCGACGGGGCTCAACCCGCTGTCGGTCCAGAAGGAACTGCTGCGCCTGTCTCGCCCGGCCCTGCACCGGATGCAGCAGGCATTCCCTTCGATGCTGTTCAACGTCGTCGACCAGCGCAACGAGGCCGCGCAGCGCTGGCTGCATTGGCTGGGCTTCCACTTCCTCGCGCCGGTGCCGGTCGGACCGGACAGCGCCCCTTTCCTTCCGTTCTACTGGAGCGCATAACGTGTGCAATCCCGCAATCGCCCTTCTGGCGGCCACCGTTGTAACTGGTGCATACCAGGCTGATCAGCAGCAGAAGCAGGGCAAGGCCAACGCGCAGATCGCCGAGAACAACGCGATGCTGGCGCAGCAGGACGCCGACGCCAGCAACGCCCTGGCCACCCGCGAGATGGAGCAGCAGTCCTGGCGCACGCGCATTGCGCTCGGCCAGCAGCGCGCCGCGATCGCTGCCAACAACATCGACCCGACGCTTGGCACGCCGGCGGAGATCCTCGGCGAGACCGCAATGTTCGGTGAGGTCGATCAGCAGACCATCCGCATGAACGCTGCGCGGCAGGCCTGGGGCTTCAACGCACAGGCCCAGAACCAGCGCACCCAGGGCGAGCTGGCCCGCTGGAGCGGCAACGCTCAGGCGACCGGCACGATCCTGGGATCGCTCGCCAGCGCCGCGAGTATGGGCATTGGTGGCATGAGCCGGGCGGGCGTGGCTGGCGGCGGTGGGAACCTGTCGTCTCAGGCCAACAGCATCACCGTGCGCAACAACGCGCGCATCTCGCGCGGCTGGGGGCTGTGACATGGCGACCCTGATCCCCCGCACCAGCGGCCCGCAGGTCGAGGCCCAGCTGGGTCCGCAGGTTCGCAACACCGCCCAGGTCGACCTGTCGCCGCTCAGCCGTACCGCAGGTGCCGTTGGCCAGGCGGCGGCCGACCTGTTCCAGCAGCAGAAGCAGCGCGCCGACCTGACTGCGGTCATGGAGGCACGCCGCGAGCTTTCGGACTGGGAGGGCGCCACCTTCAACCCAGCCAACGCCGACGGCATCGCCAAGTACCAGGGTAAGAACGCGCTGCAGGCGCACGACGCGCTGCTGGGCGACCTCGACCAGCGAGTGTCGGCAATCCGCAGCCGGCTGTCGCCGGAACAGCAGCAGCGATTTGATCAGGTGTCGTTCTCGTTCCGCGACTCCGTCCAGGGCCGTCTCAACAGTTACGCCGACCGCGAGTACAGCGCCTATGAGGCCAACGAGCGCAAGGCGACGATCGACAACATTGGACAGGACGCCGTCAGTGCCGGCATGTCCGGCGACTTCGGGCTGGCCGACGTGCGGCTGCAGGAAGCCGTGGGCATCGCCAGCGCCGCCTATCAGACGCAGGGCATGGGCGCGGAAGCGATCAAGGCCAGTGAGCGCGGCATCGTATCGTCCGTGCGCAAGCAGACGGCTGCGGCGATGGCTACCCGCGACCCGTTTGCGGCAGAGGACTACTACCACCGCTATGCGGACCAGATGACGCCAGAGGACCGTGCGCAGGTCGAGCGCACGCTATACCCGGTGGTGAAGGACCGCGCGGCCTATGAACTGGCCCAGTCTCTGGCCGATGGCCGAGGTGCGGTCGAACCGTTGCCGGCGCCAGTGGCAAGGGGCACACCCTCTGCAGCAATCGCCAAGGCGATCGATGATGCCGCGAAGGCCGAGGGGCTGGACGCAGCAGGTCGCGCGGATCTGTATGCGCTGGCCGAACAGGAATCGGGATTCCGCGCTGACGCCGTCAACCCTGAAGTGCTGGACGACGGCGACCAGGCCACCGGCCTGTTCCAGTACCGCGCCACCAGCGCTGGCGGCATCGACCGCAAGGACGCTGCAGCGTCTGCCCGGCGCGCAGCTCGTGAGTACAAGGAACGGCTGGCCAAGGGCGGCCGGGCGTTCGCCATTGCCGCTCATTTCGCTGGAGAGGGTGGGGCCGATGCCGTGGTGAACCGCGGCCGCTCGGCGCAGAACCCGAAGACCGCCCTGTACGTGCGGCAGGTCATGGGGCGCTCTGCGCGGTGGGCGTCATCCATGGGGCAGGGCGCAACATCTGGAGCGCCGGTCGCTGTCGCTGCAACTGCCGCACCCTCGACGCTGGCCGATGCCATTGCTGCGATCCCGCGCACGATGCCGCCGGACCAGCGCTCTGCTGCCGAGGGCTACCTGCGCGACATCTACGCGCAGCGCAAGGACAAGCTCGAGCAGGCGAAGAAGGCCGCGGCCATGTCCATCTACGACAAGGTGGCTGCCGCCGGCGCGAGCGTGCCGTTGTCACAGGTTCTGGCTCCGGCCGAGCTGGCGCTGGTTGGTAAGGATTCCAGCCTGTCCGAGTCGATCAACCGTTACCGGAAGCTCGTCGCCGAGGGCGCTGTGGTCCAGGACGATCCCGCGACACTGGAGACCATCCAGCGCATGCAAGCGCTGCAGCCCACCGAGTTCGCCAAGCTTCCGCTCGGCCAGTACGCCGACAAGCTCAGCGGCAAGACCCTGAAGTCATTGGCTGAAGACCAGACGAAGGCGAACGACCCGTCGAAGCGCGCCGACTGGATGACCGACAACGAGCGCCTGGAACGCGGGTTCCAGATGCTTGGGTTCGGCAAGGACACGGATGTATCGGGTAGCGGGTCGCAGGGCAAGAACGCTCCGCGCGACGCCCTGCGAGGTGAGTTCCGCATCGCCTACCAGAACGCCCAGACGGCGTTCGTGCAGTCCACCGGAAAGAAGCCGACGCCTGAGCAGGCGGACGTGCTGCTGTCGGCGACGGCCAAGCAGTTCGCCCAGAACCTGCAGGCCGGCCGTCTCGGCGCGATCCAAGAGAAGGACGGCAAGTTCAAGAACAACCCGAAGGTGAAGGTGGGTCTCTACAGCAGCGCCGCACAGTTTGACCTGCAGGTCAGCCAGGCAGACCGCGACGCGGTGCGGGGCGCATACACCGACAAGTACGGCCGACCGCCGACCGATGCCTGGGTTACGCAGTACCTCGCCCGCAAGAGCCAAGGAGCCAAGAAGTGATCGACAACGTGCTGGAAGGCTTCGACGAACTGTCGGATGAGATCGAGAGCAACCGGCAGGTGACCCTGCGCAGTGCCTACACCGGCACCCGCCAGAAGCCAGAAGAAGCCGCGCGCGCGAACCAGCTGTCGGACCAGCTTGGCCAGCCCTTCGGCGTCGTGGCGGCGAACCTCGCCGACTACGAGCAGGACGCGCGCCGGCAGGAGATCGACGACGCCGGCCGCGCGTCGCCCCACGTAGGCGATTTCCTCAGCGATCCGCGCCGCATGGCGCTGGCCAGCGATGAGGCCCCGAAGCTGGCCACCTATGCCAACTCGCTGGTGACCGGCGAGGCCCGCGCGACTGCAGAGCCGAACATCCTGGAGCAGGTCATCGGCGGCATCGTCAGCGGCTGGCAGCGCGGCAAGGCCAATGCACTGTCCCTGCTGCCTGATGGCCCGGCTGTGATGGATCCAGCGACCGGCCGCATGACCACGGATCGCTCGGCGGAGGAAGCGGCACTACGTGCAGACCAGGAGCGCCGCGCGCAGGCCGCGGATGTGACCAGCGCGAGCACCGACCGTGGGTTCCAGGCGTTCGACCGTGCGAACAAGGCCGGCAGCTTCGGCGGTGCCGTGCGCGAGCTGGCCGGCGGCGGCACCGACACGCTGGGCGCGATTGCGGTCACCCTGGGGCAGTCGATCGGCATGGGCGCCCCGGGCCTGGCGCTGACGGCGGCCACGGGCGGCGGTAGCCGCGTGGTGACCGCGGCCTCGGCCGGTACCGGCTCGGGCCTGACCGAGTTCGGCGCCAGTATCGCCGACGCCATGCAGGACGCGAAGGTCGACCCGACCGACGCCTATGCGGTCGGCCAGTTCCTGCGCGATCCGCACAAGATGGCCGCCGCGCGCGACAAGGCGGCCAAGCGCGGCGTGGCGATCGGCGTGTTCGACGCGCTGACTGCCGGCGTGGCGGGCCACTTCATCAACAACGCCCGACGCAGCGCGTCCTCGGCGATCCTGCGCACCGGCGCCGAGGCCGGCGTCCAGCTGGGTGGCGGAGCGGCCGGCGAGGCCACGGCGCAGCTGCTGACCGAGGAACGCCTGAAGTGGGGCGACATCATCATGGAGGGCCTGGCCGAGGTTCCCACCGGTGCGGTCGAGGTGCATGCCAACTACCGTGCTGCGCGCGCGTCCGGGCAGGTGCGGTGGATCAACGAGCGCCTGGACCAGGTGATGCAGTCGGGCCAGAGCAACGACCGGCTGCGCGCTGCCACCGAGCTTGCCGGCGAGCTGAAGCTGGGCGAACGCTCGCCAGAGGACATGAAGGCGCTGACCGCACAGGTCGCGGGCGAAGACGCGCGGGTGTACTTGGATGCGGAGCAGGCGCAGACGCTGTTCCAGTCCGCACCGCAGGTGCTGCAGGACATGGTTGGCGGTGAGTCGGCACTGGCCGAGCAGCTGGCGACCGGTCAGGTCGTGATCCCAATGGCCGAGTGGATGGCTGCTGTCCCGCGGCTGCCGAACCGCGACGAGATCCTGCGCAACGCTCGCACGACCGCAGACGGGTTGTCGCCGGCGGAGCTGGAAACGCTCGACATCGACGCCATGGCTCGCGAGCTGGGAGTGCCGCTGGACGCGCCGGCGCCGGATGCCACGGCAGCGAATGCCCGCGCGCAAGTGCAACAGTCGGTCATGGCGCAGCTGGTTGGCACCGAGCGGTATACCGCGGCGCAGGCCGAGAGCCAGGCGCAGCTGTGGGGAGCCATGTTCGGCCGACTGGGCGAGGTCACCGGGCAGGATCCGGTGGCGCTGTACGAGCGCTATGCGGCCGGCATCGATGCGGCCGAGGCGCCGGCAGAGGGCGCAGAGTCCCAGCCGCGCACCCTGATGCAGCGTGGGATGGATGCCCTGCGCAGCCTGTTCGGCCGGCCGCAGGTGGCCACCGATGGCCGTGGGCAGCAGACCATCGAGCGCGAGGGCAGCGCCTATGTTCAGCGCGCGGGCCAGTGGTTTCTGGCCGACGAGCAGGGCCAGGCCCGCGACTTCCTGACCTTGGACCAAGCGCGCACGGAAGCAGAACGCACCGGCGGCGAGATCGTGCAAGACGACCCGATCGAAGGGCAGCGGCAGACCTGGAGCGTGGCGCTGCCGGACGCCGCTGCGCGCGAGGTGCTGGCCGGCGACATCCTGTTCCAAGGCGGCGCCGCACCGCGTGGTCAGATTCAGATCGGGCCCGATCGTGCCATGCAGATCAGCCTGTTTAAGGGCGCCGACCTATCCACGTTCCTGCACGAATCCGGGCACTTCTTCCTGGAGGTCTACCGCGACCTAGCCACGGCGGAGGACGCCTCGCCGCAGATCCGCTCCGATCTGGATGCCCTGCTGAAGTGGTTCGGCGTCGAGGCTGCTGACCAGATCGGCGTCGATCAGCACGAACAGTTCGCCCGCGGCTTTGAGGCCTACCTAGGCGAGGGCAGGGCGCCGACGCCAGAGCTGCAATCGGTGTTCAGCCAGTTCAAGCAGTGGATTCTCGGGGTTTACCGCAGCCTGCGGAATCTCGATGTGGAGCTGACCGACGAAGTGCGCGGCGTGTTCGACCGCATGCTGGCCAGCCAGGAAGAGATCGAAGCGGCACAGGCCCGGGTGGGGTTCGAGCCGATCGCGCGAGACCTGGCCGAAGCGCAGGCGCTGGGCATGACCGAGCGCCAGTTCGCTGACTACCAGCAGCAGGTCGCGGCGGCGCGTGAGCAAGCTGAGGCCGACCTGATGGCGCAGCTGCAGGAGGCGGATGCACGGGCGCGCGAGCGCTGGTGGAAGGACGAGCTGGCCACCATCCGCGGCGAGGTCGAGGCGGAGGTCGAGGCCACGCCGATCGTGCGCGCCTACCGCGTGCTGACAGGGCGGAAGGAGGCGGGGGGCGAGCCGGTGCACGAGCAGCTGCAGGGCCTGAAGCTTGACCGCGCCGTGCTGGCGGCGACCTACGGCGACGGCCTGCTCGACAAGATGGGCCGGGTCTACGCCCGCAAGGGCGGCACCCATCCCGAAGAGGCGGCCACCCTGCTGGGCTTCAGCTCCGCCGACGAGCTGGTGCAGGGACTGTGGACGGTACGGCAGACCCTGGCAGGTGTGAGCGCGGAGGCAGATGCGCGCATGCAGGCCCGGCACGGCGAGCCCATGACCGACGGCACGCTGCCGCAGCGAGCGTTGGACGCCGTGCATGGCAGTCGCAAGATCCAGCTGCTGGAGCGCGAGCTGGGCGTGCTGGCCGACCTGGCCAAGGAGCCGCGGCCGAACCGACGCGAGTTGAAGGCCGTGGCGCAGGCCGTGCTGGCCGAGAAGACTGCGCGCCAGATCCGGCCCAATGAGTACCTGGTCGCTGAGCGTAAGGCTGCGCGCGCGGCGGCGCAGGCGGCGGCCGCGGGCAAGTATGCCGACGCGCTGCAGGCGAAGCGGCAGCAGGCCCTGAACGCTGTGCTGTTCGCTGAGGCCCGTGCGGTGCAGCAGGAGGTCGAGTCGAAGGTCGGCTACATCCGCCGGCAGATGACGCCGCAGGCCCGCGAGCGGCTGGGCAAGGCCGGCGCCGACTACCTGGAAGCGATGGACACCATCGCCGATTCCTACGAGTTCCGCGACGTGTCCGGCCGGGCCGTTGCGCGCCGCCAAAGCCTGCGGCAGTGGGTGGAAGCTCGACAGGCGGAGGACGATCTGACCGCCGTAAGCGACGCGCTGCTGGCCCGGGTCGAGGCGGAAAGCGTAACGAACTACGCCGACCTGCCGATTACCGAGTTTCGCGAGCTGCACGACGCGGTGACCAACATCGCGCGTCTGGCCAAACTGAAGAACAAGCTGCTAAGCAACAAGGACCAGCGTGACTGGGAGAGCGCACAGGCCGAGCTGGCCGGCGCCATTCGTGGTGCGATCGCTGAAGGAAAGCCGCTACCGCTATCCGATGCGGACCTGACCGCGATGCAGAAGGTGGGCGCGACCTACACCGGCCTGATGGACTGGGTACTGCGCCCGGAGACCGTGGTCGAGTGGCTGGACGGTGGCGAGACCGGCCCGTGGCACGACTTCCTGTGGAACCAGGCCGAGGCAGCGCAGCAGCAGCGGATTGAGCTGCGCAACCGCGTCGGCGGCATGCTGGAGCAGACGATGATGGCGCTGACGCCGGCGCAGCGGGCGGACCTAAACCGCCTGGTGTACGTGCCGAGCTTGGGCCGGTCGCTGTCGAAGAACACGATCGTGGCGGTGGCGCTGAACATGGGCAACGCCGGCAACCGCGACAAGCTGATGCGCGGCGGCTTCATTGGCAATAACGCCGAAGTGATCCAGTTCACCCCGCAGAACATCGCGGAGATGCTGAGCCACCTCACGCCGGCGGACGCACAGATGGTGCAGGGCATCTGGGATGCGGTGAACAGCCTGTGGCCGGACATCGTGGAGCAGCAGCGCCGGCTGTCAGGCGTTGCACCCGAGCAGGTCGAGCCGATGCCGCTGATCTTCACCGCCGCCGATGGATCGATGGTCAGCCTGCGCGGCGGCTACTACCCGGCGGTGTACGACCCCCGGGCGGGTGCCGGCGGCGTTAAGCAGGCGCGCGCGGCCGAGGAACGGATCATGGGGGGCACTTTCAGCCGCGCCATGACCAGCAAGGGCCACACGAAAGAGCGCACCGAGTACGCAGCACCGATGCTGCTGGACTACCACCGCGTGCTGTCCCGCCACCTCAACGACGTGATCACCGACGTGTCCCACCGCGGCTACGTGAAGCAGGCTCTGCGGGTGCTGGAGGACCAGGAACTGAAGAACCTGATCCAGCAGCGGCTGTCGGAAGGCGCGTACCACTCGCTCTACGGCAGCGTGAAGAACTCGGTGCGCGGCGCGTCGGTTTCGGAGCCGGGATCCAGCATGGCCGAGAAGATCGGCGACGCCGTGCTGACCAACACCGCCGTGGCCGCCCTCGGCTTCCGCCTGCCGCTGGTGTTCGCCAACACCGTGGTGGCGCCGATCCAGGCGGCGGCGCGCGTCGACCCGAAATACTTGGCCACCGGCTATGCGGCCTACTACCGCAGCCCGGGCAAGATGACGGAGATGATCCACTCCCTGTCGCCCTTTATGGAAGAGCGCGCCAACTCGCTGGATTCGTCCTACCAGGTCGTGCTGGGCAAACTGTCGGGAAAGCGCGGAATCCGCGCGGCGGCCATGAAGATGGCGATGGAGGTCCACCGCTGGACTGTGCCGCTGGCCGAGCGTGCCATCTGGCTGGGCCGCTATCAGCAGGCCCAGGCTCAGGGCGCCAGCGTCGACGAGGCCGTGCGCCTGGCCGACAAGTCGATCCGCACCACCCAGCAGGCCGGTGCACCGAAGGACCTCAGTGCTGCCGAGCGTGACCCGCGCTACAAGTGGGTACGCATGTTCATCGGCCCGATGATCATCATGAACAACCGCCTGCAGGAATCGGGCCTGCGCGGCCTGTACCTTGGGCGTGTGCAGTCCCCGGCCCGGGCGCTGGGCACCTGGCTGTCGGCCGGCGTGCTGTCCAACGCGGTGTTCGAGCTGCTGATGATGCGTGGCCCGGATGGCGGCGACGACGACGAAAAGGGCTGGGACGACTGGAGCGCTTGGCTTGCACGCAAGACTCTGCTGTTCCCATTCCAGACGATCCCCCTGCTGCGCGATGTCGCCGGCGGCATCGATGCTGCGATTGAAGGCAAGCCCAGCATGGGGCGACCCAACCCGATCGTGGACGCTGGTGTGGCGCTGGCGAAGTTCGGCCAGGCCGCGTGGAAGGAGGGCCGGGACTGGATCGCCGACGATGACGAGCCCGACGCAGAGAAGCTGATCAAGACCGGCGTGCGTGCGGCCGGCCCGCTGACCGGCATCCCCAGCAATCAGATGCTGACCACCGGCGAATACCTCTACGACGTCGGCACCGGCCAGTACACCCCGGACAACCCCGCGGAGGCGGCCGCATACCTCATGTACCGCCGACCCAAGGACGAGCAGTAATCGACCACGCCCAGCCCCGCAGATGCGGGGCTTCTTCTTTCTGGAGCCGATGCACCCATGACCATTTCCGCCAACGACCGACGCAAGACCTACGTGGGGAACGGCGTCGCGACCGCCTTCAACGGTCCGCGGGCATTCCTCGCAAATCACATTCAGGTTTTCACCGGTACCCATCCGGTGTACGCCTTGGTGCCGCCTTCTCAGTACACGGTTGCCGGTCTGCGCGCCAACGCGACCACGATCACCTTCAGTACCGCACCAGCGTTGAATCTGGACATCCTGATCCTGCGCACTGTCCCGATGGACCAGCCGGCCGACATCACCAACCAGGGCGCGTTCCTGCCGGAGATCCACGAGGACGCCTTCGACTACCGAGTGATGCAGCTTCAACAGCTGCTCGACAACGGCATGCAGCTGGTGCAGGACCCAGACACGGGTGAGTTCGTCTGGGACGCCAAGGGCAATCGCATCACCAACGTAGCCGACGCGAAGGTCGCAGGGGACGCAGTGAACCTGCGTACGATGATGGAGCTGATCGAAGAGATACAGAACGGCGGTGGCTCGGTCGGGGTCTCCCCAAAGTTCTGGGCATTCGTGGGGGATGGAGAAGTGACCGATTTCCCGCTCCCTGGGTCGGACGTACTCGACCCGCTGTTCTACGACACTGCGGTTGAGGCGACTGTCGGGGCTGGCGACTATCTAGTCGCCAAGCCGGGGGACTATCAGATTCTCCCACCGGTCGATGGGTCAGCTCCTGCAATTCGCTTCGCCACACCGCTCGCAGATGGCGTGCGCGGCTTCACCGTGCTGCGCGGCTACGCGCGCCCTTGGATCGGTGAACCGCCGATCTACACGGTTGCACCCCAGATCATCAGCGTGACAGGCAACACCACGGTCGATGGCAGCATGCATAACACTTTGATCGTGGCCAATTCGGCGACGCCGATCACCATCACGATCCGGGAGAACACCGGAAGCACCTCGGACTGGAAAGGCGGCGAGTTCTTCTCCGTCATGCAGCTGGGTACGGGGCAGGTCACCCTGGCGATTGCCGGAGGGGCAGGCCAACTGAATGTCCCAGCTAACTTCCAGGCAAAGACGCGCGTGCAGCGGTCGATCATCTCTGCAACCTGCCTCGCGCCCGATGCCGATACCTGGGTCGTTGCTGGGGACATGCTGCGAGTGGCTACAACGCCGGACCTGCAGTGCTTCAGCCTGGTCGACAGGTCGGTGCTGATCGGTACTAACATCGCGGCCGGTTCGCGCAAGGACGCATTCTTCCTGCCCTACGGCTTGCTGTTGGACCCCATCGCGAACGGTGGCCTCTACGCTACGCTGGAAACAGCCCAGGCCACTGGCGTGGTGCTGACCGTCGACGTCAACCGCAATGGGACCAGTATCCTGTCGACGAAGCTGACATTCGATAACAACGAGCGCAGCACGCTGACAGCGGCCACTCCTCCTGTGCTGGAAGCGGGAGGCAACATCTTGGCCAAGGGCGACGAAATCACCATCGATGTTGACCAGGTCGGCACGGCCGCGGCGAAGGGGCTGCGAGTGTACCTGGTTGGGCAGAGGGCTGGCTGATATGACCGCACGCATCTATGACCGCCCGGACCTCGACCAGTTCAAGGCTCTGCTGCCGCTGATGGTGCTGGGTAGCTTCCCGTCGGCGACGCCTTCGCAGGCCTACGAGGGCCGCCTGCAGATCCTCAACGGGGTCGGCGACTGCTTTGTTCGGCAAATCGACGGAGCCAAGCTGCCGGAAGGCCACCGGTTGTACGTCGACCAGGCCACGAGGCAGGTCGTGCTGGCATGGCCGGCCTACCAGCCCGGCGCTGCGCCCATCGACAACCCCGGCTTCGAGTCAGGCCCGGTTGGCTGGGACAGTGGTGCCGGGTGGGTTATCGCCACCGAGAACCCCCCCGAAGGCTCCTGGGCGGCAGGCTTCAACAACACCAACGGCGAATCGATCATCTCCAACCGGGCGCGCTACTCGGTGTATCCCGGGCAGGTGACCAATGCGAAATGCAAGGTTCGTCAGGGTGCGTCCTCTGAGGGCAATGCTGGGGCGTCGGTGCTGTTGGAGTACCGAGACCTAAGCGGAGACGTAGTCCATAGGGTAGAGGGTAATCGGGTAATGTCGGCCAGCAAGAATCGGGTCTACGATTCGAACGTGACTGGGCACGCCCCAAGCAATGCTGAAACCGTGAACATTGCCGGTAACGGTATTCGCTTTCGCGAGAACAAGATTCTCTTTGTTGACTCGTTCGAGTGGGATCATTCCGTGGCTGCGGCCGGCATCAATTACGAAACTAGCCTTTGCATTACTCTGCTGGTGAGCGATTCGGCCGGCCGGTCGGTTCAGTGGTCCGGGTGTATCCAAGTTGGCAACCCCGCAAGTGGGATCTCCGCCGCTGTCCGGCACTGGTGGAACATGGACGAGGAAAGCTCGGTGTCGGCATTGGCCGATCAGACGGGCAATGCAGCGCTGACCCTGTTGAACAAGGGCAATGCGGTGTTCCGGGGCGCCACGATCCGCGCAGGTGGATCAGCTTCGATTGCGTTCACCGGGAATGCGGCCGCATCTTCCTCCTACTTCCCTGGTTGGATCACGCAGACCGACGACTATGCTGTGGCTGCGTGGGTTCGCCTCGCGGCCGGCACAGCATCGGACCGGCGGACGATCATCGGCGATGCCCCGGCGATCGACGGTGCTGGCTCGATGCCCATCAACTACCGCGTGAACGTGAACGTAGCGCCCGGGGGCCAGGCTGAAGCCTTCTGGGAGTACGGCGACGGCATCGACGAGGCGGTGATCTGCTCCGGAGAGATCGCCGCCGCGGAACCCGTGTTGATGATCGTCAGCCGCAGTGCGTCGAGCGGCCAGGTGATCTGCCACATCAACGGCGTCAGGGTAGCGAGCCCTGCATTCGCCAATCCACCACAGGGCGGCGGCGATCCAACCAAGCGGCTGACTGTCGGCAATGTCCAGTCGCTGGACCAGCCGTTCCAGGGCTATCTGCAGGATGTGGCCGTGTTCGACCGCCCCTTGACTGACGTGGAGGCGGCTTGGCTGTACAACAGCGGAGCCGGTCGGAGCTATCAGGAGGTGACCTCGGGCCACGAAACGCCCACCGAGCGGGTGAAGATCACTATCCCCGCGCAGGTCGAAGCTATGGCCGGCTTCCCGCTCTACGTCGACCTGTCCCTCTTGCCGAGCGAAGTGTGGAACGGCCTGGCCCACCGCGACGGCCGTGACATTCGGATCAAAACCGCGGCCGGCCTGGACGTTCCGTTCCACCTGGTGCGCGTCGACCCTGGTGCGCGTGCGGGCTCTCTGTTCATTCGGGCAGATCTGAGCGCCACGCTGCCGACGGAGCTTTACTTGGTCTACGGCGATCCGGCCTTGGGAGCCGTGGCTGCAGGCGCCCCCAACGGTTCAAATGCCGTATGGGCGGACTATCACCGCGTGTACCTGTTCCATATCCTGGAATCAGACGCAACTGGCGTGGGCGTGGACGCATTGCGGCAGGCGCGCGTGAAGCTGTTCGAAAAGATCGCTGAGAAGACCGGCCTTACCGAGCATCAGGGTCTCTGCTGGGATGGGAGCCACTATTACGTTGTGGACACCAATGCCATCCACAAGTACGACGCCAGCTGGAACTTGGTGGCCAGCAACAGCAACCCCATCGGGGACATTGGAAACGGCACCAACCACTGCGGCGATCCGGACGTGTATGACGGCGTCCTGTACGTGCCGGCTGAGAACTACACCAGCGTGTCTGTGTTCTCCAACCAGCGAATTGCACGTTTCAGGACCAGCGATCTGACGCTGATCGACTCGGTAGACGTGTCGGCGCAGGGCGATGAGGTCTCAACAGTGGCTGTCGACGCGGAGCGGAACACCCTGTGGACCACCCGATATAGCGACTCATCCCAGCACCGTATCAACGGTTACAACCTACAGACTTTGGCCTATGCGGGCTCCAGCTCGGGCTCGCCTGGCGCGATGCGCGTCCAGGGCATGCAGCGGTGGCGTGGAAAGTGGTTCGTCAACGGTGACACGGCGGATTACACCTTCCGGATCCCCGAGAACTTGGGGAGCGCTCTTCGTGTTTGGACCGACATTCCGGATGGCGCAACGACGCGGGCCGGAAACTACGAGGGCCTGGGAGCCACCGACGACGAGCTGCTGGTGCTACGGGACGAGGGGACCAGCACCACGGTGCACACCATCCGCCCGTTGTCGGTTGAGGCTGGTGGCGGCTTTGAGGCGATCAGCAGCCCAGACGGCGCTGGCTGGATGCGGGCGACTGGGTTGACCAATCAAGCCACCTTCACAATGGGCGCGACGATCATCGGCAAGGCCTTCGACGTGACCAATCAGGCTCTGCTGTCCTTCACCGCGGAGACCACGGCGAACACGAGTCGAGTGACCCTCGGCTACCGGGGGACGACAGGCAAGCTCGGGGTTTGGGATACCCCCAACGCATGGCTTGAATCCATCAGCAGCCCAGCCGCGGGGACAAAGCTGAGGGTGCACACCCGATACATTGGGACCACCTCGCGCTCGCTGTTCGTGAACGGTGTGCGGGAGGCGCATGCGGCGCCGATCACCACCGCCCCCGCCGGTAAGGCCTCGCTCTATATGGGTGCGGAAGATCAGAGCATTGCCGAGCCGTTTGCCGGCAGGATGGGATTCGTCTACCTGCGCGCCAGCGCGCTATCGGATGCCTGGATCGCGGCCGAGTGCGCCAACCTGGCCAGCCCGGGGAGCTTCTACACTGTGAGCCCGGCCTGACCGGGCTAGGCGTTCAACCGTGTAGTAGGACACCGCCGCGCAAAGGACTGCGCCGGCGGTACCGATCAGCAGGCTGCGCCAGCCGGCAATGTCCTGCCCGCGTAGCCAATACATGATCGGGTAGTGCCACAGGTAGATCCCATAGGACAGGCGGCCAATCCAGACCAGCGGGAACCATGAGAGCCCCGGCACATTCTGCGCACCCAGTACCAGGAACAGGGCGCCAACCTCAGCCATCGCCATCCAGCCCATCAGCGCAGCCGGGTTCTTGACGACGGCCTGGGACACAGCAGCAATCAGCAAGGTCGCCCCGAGATACGGTGTCCACCTCGGTAGGGTCGGCCTGGCCAACCCAGCAGCAGCGCCCAGCAGGATCCCCGAGAGGCGTGTGTCGAATCGGTAGTAAGGCTGGAACCATGCGTCGTCGTTGAGCACTACGTGCCAACGCCAGAGCGTGGCGGCTACCGCCAGGAGCAGTACAGTGGCCGCCCACCAACGCCTCGGCAGGCGGAACACCGCCAGCAGCACGATCGGCCACACAAGGTAAAAGTGTTCCTCGACTGACAGGCTCCAGGTGTGCTGTAGGTACCACGGCACTCGCCAGAAGGCGAAACCGTAGTCCGAGAGATAGAGGCCGGCAACGACAGCGTCCCGCAGGTGGTTGTCGCGACTCGGGAAGGCCCATGGCGCGGCGACCAGATACACGGCCAGTAGCAGCAGAAGGGCGGGGTAGAGCCGGCGGAGGCGACGTAGGTAGAAGGCGCCGACCCGCAACGAACCGGTCGCGGCGTGCTGCTCGGCGAGGATGCGCGTGATCAGGTAGCCGGACAGGACGAAGAAGACGTCCACGCCGAAGAAGCCGCCGAATCCACCGAACAACCGCGCATGGAAGGCCAGCACCAGGATTACAGCGACGGCTCGCAGGCCGTCCAGCGCAGGGTTATATCGCATGGACTCCCCTCCATGGCATCGGGTCGGATTGTGCCACGGCCGGGCCAGGCACAATGAGACCGGCGTCTACGCGTCAGGCAACCGCCTGCAGCAGATCCTCGCGGTTGTTCCGTGGCGTATTCACCGCGCGGCTGACGCGGTAGGCCTCCATTGCCGGCGTCTCGCTGGCCAGCAGCATCGCCATCGCGTCGTCCGGGCCGGCTGCCATCCACTCATCGATCTGGCCGGCCTGCAGCCACACCGGCATGCGGTCGTGGATGTCGGCCGAGACGCCGCTGCTGTCGCCGGTGATGATGGTGAAGGTGCCCAGATTGCCGTCGGGCAGCAGAGGGCTGGTGTCCTCCCACAGGCCGGCGGCCAGCAGCGGCCCGGTCGCGTGGATGAACCACGGGTCTTTCTTCCCGTCCTCGTGGCTGACCGACCACTCGTAGTACCCGGCCATGGGGATCACGCAGCGACGCTTCTTGAACGCCGACCGGAAAGCGGGCTTGGTGGCCACCGTCTCGATGCGGGCATTGATGGTTGAGCCCTGCAGGCCCTTGGCCTTGGCCCAGAACGGCAGCAGGCCCCACGCAAGGCGGGTGACCTGCCGGCCTTCGCCCCGGTCCAGGATTACCGAGGCCCGCTGTGTCGGCGCGAGGTTGTAGCTGGGCTGGATCTCGGCCAGGCCGGGCGCAAGGTCAGCCAGCCCCGGCTGGCCGAAGTCGATCACGGGGAGCTGGACGAATCGGCCGCACATGGCCGGAGGGTAGCCCTGCCGACCGTGCCCGGGGCGTGTAGGCCGAGGCCAAGATCAGGTGGGACCTAGATCATCAGGCGTCAACCCAGCGAGCGCCAAGATCCTATCCCTTCTCATCTGCTCACCCCAGAGGACCCATGCTTGGTCGACGGTCAAGGTTCCCGTCGTATTGCAGGCCGGGCAAGTTAGCTGCACGCCACCTTGGATATCGGAGAGACCACAGCCGCGGGACATACGCGATTCGTCCCCGCATCCGCCGCACTTAGCCTGAAGAGTCTCGACTCGCTCGATCGTCCCATTTAGGCGCAACAAAGGGCGGATCCGAAGGATCCGGAAAGCAGTCGGTGGTGTCATGTGTCGTGCCTGTGAGGGGCTAGACACGGGGGCGAAGGATTTCGCGCCAGAGAGGAGCCAGATGCGTCAACCATACAGCATGAATTGTTAAGAACTTCGTGCTGGACAAAATTCTCTACGCAGGAAGCTGTGTCGGCAAGTTGCTCAACCCGGGGGCGCGTGAGCAGCGCCGCGCCGGCACCATCCCCGAACAATTCAGGCAGGTCGCCGCCGTGTTCGCAGGATCTGCGACCGCCAGCCGTATCCTTCCGGCCATGCATTCCTCCCACGGTTTCCGCTCCGCCCCAATTCCATCTGGCTGGGTCCAGACCGGTGAGCGCTGGGCGCTCTGGTACAACGGCCGTGAGACGGCCAGCGTCACGCCCGATGGCGGTCCCGGGGTCCGGCTATGGATGGAAGGCCAGAAAATGTGGCAGGTGAAGGAAGTGCGCGCGGCGAACGTCCGGCAGGCGAAGCGGTACGCCGAGCGCTGGTGTGCGGCCAGGCTCTATCCCGATCTGCCCCTGCGCCAGGCAGTCGCCCGGCTGACCGACAGCACCCCGATCCAACCGGAGCCGCCACTGCCTGGCCTGCCGCCGACTCGTGAGCAGCAGCAACAGGCCCGGCGCCTAGCCGAGGCCGGGCGGTTGGAACTGGCGCGGATCAAGGAAGCGCTGGAACCGCGCCGACCGCCGAAGGAGACCAAGCCCAGAGCGAGGGATCCGATGAAGGCGTGGGTCAAGGCAGGTAGAGAGCAGCTGTCCCGCGCTCGAATCTGATCCCCCGTTCAGGGGAGGCGGTCGACTCAAACTGCTTGCCACACTTGCCCTTTCACCAGAGAGAGCAATGATGAACGCTACCAATCGAAAGACCGCCAGCTTCGGAGTGCCGTGGGAATCGGCCTACGGGTACGTACAGGCCGTCCGCGTCAACAACACGATCTTCGTGTCCGGCCAGCTCTCGCACACGCCGCAGGGCGAGCTGGTTGCGCCGGCGGAGCTGGGGGCCGACGGCAAGCCCGCCAACTTCGATACCATGGAAGCCCAGATGAGGCGCACCTACGAGAACGCGCAGGTGCTGCTGGCAGAGCTGGGGGGGTCGATCGCGGACGTGGTCGAGGAAACGCTGTTCGTCATCGACGTTCCGGCCGCTTTCGCGGCCAGTAGCAAAGTCCGGCCGGCCGTGTATGGCCAGCCGGTGCCGCAGGTGGCCAGCAACCTGATCGGGGTCTCGGCGTTGGCCTTCCCCGAGCAGCTGATTGAGATTGCCTTCCGGGCGGAAGTCCAGGGTTAAGGCACTATGTGGGCGGGGCTTGCTCCGCCCGTTCCTTGCGGTGAGTAGGCCACCGATGGTTCCTACGAGCGCCTCGGCCCGGACAAAGCCAGGACGATCTCCGGCGTGCCGTACGCTACTTCTCCGCAGCGGGCTTGGCGCGGGGCTTCAATCTGAAGCTCACGCCCATCCGGTTGATCGCGTTCATGGCCGCAATGGTGAGCGTGAGGTCGACCAGGTCTTTCTCGCCGAATACTGCGGCTACTTTTTCGTACGCCTCATCAGATGCATGGGTTTCGCTCACGAGCGTCACTTCCTCTGCCCATGCCAGTGCGGCGCGCTCTTGTTCCGAGAATAGATAGGCGGCCTCGTGCCAAACAGGTAGGAGAGCGATTGTGTCGAACGGCATGCCTTCCTTAAGCAGATCACGGGTATGAATGTCGATGCAGTGGGCGCAGCCGTTTAGCTGCGACACACGCAAAAACACCAGATGCACCAGTTTCGGCGGCAGAGAGGTGCCCGCGGTCACAAAGTGATGCAGTTGCCCCACGGCTTTGGCGCCCTCGGGAGAGACTACGAACCAGTTCGCTCGATTCATTTTAATGGGTCCTTTTCGGGTATCTGTGGGGCCGGAATCGCCCCACCCGAAGCAAGGACGCCGACGGGCAGTAGTTCGTGACACCTGCCTAGGCTCGTCGCGATCCGCTGCATGTACGCTCGCCGAGGAAGGGGATGCTGGCCGTGGGGCGCTAGATACGGGGCGCGGCGGGGAGCACCCGGAGAAGATCCTCGATTGGCGGGACAGGGAAGGGGAATTGGCTGAAGGGGGGATCGCATCGCCGCCTTTCGGATGGCGTCGGGTAGAGCCGCCATATGCACCCTATCGGCTCGTAAGTGATTGATTGCTAGAGTCGCAATCGACACTTTTGGGGAGCTTCATTGTTATGAAGATTCCTTGCCAATCAACGAGATGGGCCGAACAGTAACGATGCCTGGGGGGCAGAGGGTCGTCGGTTCGAATCCGGCCGTCCCGACCAAAAGCAGCGATAGAACAAGGGCTTGCGCCATACGGTGCAGGCCCTTCTTCGTTGTGCACCCTATCGTCACCCTATCGAATGGCGAGGATGCCCGTGTTGATCTCGGTCCACGGCCTTTCGTGGCCTTCCAGATACACCTCGGTCATCGCCGGCGAGCTGTGTGTGAGAAGGTGCTGCACTTGTTCTTCCGACCAACCTCGACGGTTGTGTGGAAGAGCACCGCCAAGCCTGCGGATCTCCTGGAGTGACACCTGATGCATGCCGATCCAAGCTGATTGACTCGCGGACGTCCTGGAACTCGCGGCTCTCCGCTGATGCGCTCGATTGCCAGGCGAAAGGCGTAGTTCTTCGACGCTTCACTGAAGTCCAACGGTCTCGCCGGCGATGGCCTTTGCGATGATGGCCGAGCTCGGCACAGTGGCGTAGGCGCGGTAGCAAAAGATCCTGGAGGTCAGTGCCTGCAAAAACGTGATTCTTATGGCGGTTCGAAAATTTAATCTGCGGTTCGGGGAAGTCCTACAGATCGATGGCTGAGGTTCGGGTTGGAAAATGCTGATCTGTATGTTAATAACGCATCTTGAATCACGGAAGAAGGCGGGTGGCGGAATGAAATCACCCATTAAAGTGGCAATGCTGTTCATCGCGCTTTGTAGCAGCAATGTTGCGATGGCCGACGCTCGGCTACAAGTCGAAATAGTTCCGCTGAAGGGCGACCTGGGAGAAACTTCAATCGCGTTGAAGCTCTCGAATGTCGGTGACCAGGTTGCGGTAGTCGCTGAGTCTTCTCTGCCGACGCTCAATGCTCGCAAAATGTTGTTGGATGATCCCTTCATAGTGAAACAGCAGGATGGGCGCGAAGTCCAGTTCTTCGGGATAATGAGGGATACGCTCTCCGAAACTCCGAGTTCTTTGTCCATACCTCCTGGCGGCAGTTTCAGCCTAGATATAAATCTTGCAAGTGGCTATAGTCTGTCGCCAGGGCTGGGTTACACCATTGGCTTGCGAGCCCCGATTTCCTATCGCACCGCCGACGGCAGGAATGCGGAAGCTGGGCCCATAAAGCGGCAATCAGGCAAGTGGCAAAGTGCGTATCCCGCACCCCGCACGGTTGTTGTACCCGTTACTGGAAGAACAATGAAGCAAGCCCGGGCGGGGGAGTTTCTTGAACCTGTGGCATGTGTCGATCCGGCCGGCACCCCGCCTTCGGCCAAAAAAGTGCAATTTTTCAGAGTGTATTGGCTGGGGTAACGATTGGTGCAGGAAATGCGCTGAGCCAGCTCCAGCAGATGACTGAGGTCGATACAACATCTGAAACTGAGTTGTGGCTGAGGTTCAGCCCCTCAGTTCACTATACGCGCTATTTCGGGGAGCATGGCCCGGACGTCAACGTCGTTGCCGGTGAAGATGTCAACGAAGATGATGCGCTGGTTGATAGCACTTTGATGGCGATCATCTGGAGAATTTCGGGAGACGGAGTGACCCCCGAAGCCGCCGGTGTCCCTCTCCTGCCGGTGCAATGCTGACGAAGTGCCGGCAGACACCATTGCTTATGTGCAGTCAGGTGCTCCATACGTAATTCACGCATGCCCTGTATTTTGGTCCCTATCTATGCTGCCCGCCAATCACATTGGTGAACCCTCAAAGGTTGGCACGATGGTCCACGAGTTCACTCATTTTACTGACGACAAGGGCATGGCGCTGCGGCATCCGCCGGTCCCCGGCAAGAATGTCTCATCTCTTTCGTACGCACTAGAGTTGGCGGCCAGCTCACATCCAGGCGCTGTTCGATTCCCGAACGCGTACAAGTTTTTCGTTTTGGGTCAAGCACACGGTTTTTCTCCGCCGGAATAGTCCGAGGCAGGAGGGTGCGGTCATTGGAGCCCGCCAAGCCGCCGCCGGTGACCAAGCTCCGTCCGAGCGACGCCCGTAGGGCGTAGATGAGGGCAGGGCCGCAGCAGATGCGGAGCCATGTTTAGTCCCGGTGGCTGCAACCCTATCAGCGCGGAAGTAATTGATTGAATTGGGCCTCAATCGGCACTTCTGGGAGGCCCGGTGCAGGCCTGAAACCCTTATAGATCAACGGGATGGGGCAACCAGTGATGATGCCTGGGGACAGAGGGTCGTCGGTTCGAATCCGGCCGTCCCGACCACTGTGATGAATCAAGAAGCCCGCGCAGCGATGCGTGGGTTTTTTTTGTGCGTGCGGTGTATGCTGCGCGCCACTCGTACTACCGCGGCTGCTGAACCCGGTACTCACGAGAACACATCATGGAATCTGCAAGAAACCGTGCCTGGCGTCGCAGCCAGGCCCGCAACCATGGTGGCGACCGCGCCACGACCGCCTACAGCTACAAGCCCGAGAAGAACTGGAAGCTGCTGTATACGCGCGATGCCAAGCTCGCGCGCGCACGCCAGCTGGGCTTCACCTATCCGGTCCTCAGCGCCCGCCAACTGCAGGAACAGGAATGATCAACCTGCTGTTCGTCTGCAGCCGCAACCAGCTGCGCAGCCCGACCGCCGAAGCCATGTGGCGACGGCGGCCCGGCTTCAACGCGCTGTCGGCCGGTACCAGCCCGCACGCACGACGCCCCATCGGCCCGGCGGATATCCGCTGGGCCGATGTCATCTTCGCGATGGAGGCCAAGCACCAGCATCGCCTGCAGGCCACGTACGCGCGACTGCTGGAACACAAGCGCCTGCATTGCCTGGACATCCCCGACGACTATCGCTGCATGGATCCGCTGTTGATGGACCTGCTGGACGCCAAGGTGGCCGTGTATCTCGATCAGCTGCCGGCAAAGCAGTAGATCAGTTCCGGATCGCCTTCGTCCAATCCATGCACGATGCCACTTTCGATGAAACCCGAGGCGGCGAGCAGGCATTGCATGCTGGTGTTAGATGCATTCGTCGAAGTAAACAGCTTGCCTTGCCCCTGCAGCGCGATGGCATGGCGCAGCAGGGCGGCGCCGGCGTCCTGTCTGCGTTGTTCGCGCGCCACCATGAGCATCTCGGCGAAGGCTTCGCCGAAGAAGTGACGATGGATGACCAGGTAACCGGCCAGCTGGCCGGACCGTTCGGCCACGTGCATGCCACCGCTGGCCTGCCAGTCGCTGATCTGCCGTGCGCGCCGCGGATCGTGGGCCGCAACGCTGTCGAGCGCGATCAACGCGGGAACGTCGGCGGGCATTGCCTCGCGGATATGCAGCGTCGTCGAGGAAGGATCGGGCGGCACCATCGAAGCTCCTGGGCTGGTTGCGCCCAGTCTATCGATCACGTCGGCCGTGTCCGCGCATGCGCCACAGCCAGCGCGTGGCAGGCAGTCAATACACCCGGAACTCGGCACGGCAGCCGTCGCTGACCCACACGCCGCGACGGTCCCATCCCCAGTTGCGGTCCTCGATGCAGGTCGTCACCGATTTCTGCTTGACCAGCCGCACCTCGTGGCGGACGCGGATGCGGCACTCCTTGTCCTTGTTCTCGTAGGACTCGCAGACCAGGCGTTCACCCTCGTTGTCGCGATCACGGCCACGGCCACGTCCCGGCCAGCGCCCGTATCCGTCGGCGACGAACTCGGCGCGGCAGCCGTCGGTCACCCATAACGTGCGGCGGCTCTGGCCCCAGTTCTGGTTCTCCACGCAGCGGGTGACCGACAGTTGCCTGGCCAGGCGCATCGGGCCCTCAATGGGGCATTGCTCGGTCTTGTTGAACTGGGATTCGCAGCGCAGCGCTGGAATGTGATCAGTGTCGTGGTCCTGGGCGGCCACGGCGGTGGCGGCCAGCAGCAGGGCAAGGACGGCACCGGTGATCGGCAGCAGCGGGCGAAGGGTCATGGGGAGCCTCGAGCGGGGGATTCGGGCGGCAAGAATGACCCAGCACGGGGCCGTCGGAACGCATCGTTCCGGAAGTGGCTCAGTAAGGATTTAGTAGTGCGCACGGGCCCATGCAGAGGCTTACATCCCGTATCATCGCTGCACATCCGATCGCATCGGTTTACACCTTCTTACATGTCTTCCACGCCTGTCGGCGCAGCCTGTGGCTGCCGTCACTGGTGTGCGGGCGGCCTGTGCGGGAGGATGCGCGGACCACGACGACCACAGGGGGTTGCGTTGATCAGCAGTACCGTCATTCATCGCTCGGCCGACGCAGGCGGCGCCGAGGTGCGGGTCCTGGACACCACGTTCAAGGGCAAGCACGTGTTCACTGCCTGGGGCCTGCGCGGGCCGGAACTGACCCGCAGCGCGGACCCGGTTGCGACCGTGGCCGCACGCAAGGCGCTGCACGCGGTTGCCGGCCACAGCGAAGGGCCGCGCAGCCCGGAAGTGTTCATCGCCAACCAGTCGGCGGTGGCGATCACGGTCTATCGCCTGCTTACCGAAGCGCGCTCCGGCGATGCCATCTTCTTCCTGTGCGATTCCCAGGCGGTGGTCGAATGGCTGATCACCGCGCTGGAAGTGCAGGGCGCGGACTGATTCCGCGTTCCGGCGCGCATTGATTCACGCCAGCGCCGCGTCCACGGCGGCCCGCGCATGCAGTGCAGTGGTATCGAACAGCGGCACTGTGCTGTCCTCCGGCCGTACCAGCAGCATGATCTCGGTACAGCCGAGGATGATGGCCTCGGCGCCGCGCGCGACCAGTCTCTCGATCACGCCGGCGTAGACCTGTCGTGAGTGTTCGCTGACCACGCCGGCGATCAGTTCCTGGTAGATGATGTCGTGCACGCTGCGACGATCATCGGCTTCGGGAACCAGGACCTCCAATCCGAAGCGATCCTGCAGCCGGCCGCGGTAGAAGTCCTGCTCCATGGTGAAGGCGGTGCCGAGCAGGCCCACCTTTCGCGCCCCTGCCTGCACGATGGCCTGGGCGGTGGGGTCGGCGATATGCAGCAGTGGCAGTGGGCAGGCCGCCTCGATGCGGTCGGCCAGTTGGTGCATGGTGTTGGTGCAGACCAGCAGCAGTTCGGCACCACCGGCCTGCAGGCGCCGTGCGGCCTCAACCATGTGGTCGCCCAGTGCATCCCAGTCGCCGTCGTGCTGCAGCTGCTTGATCGGGGCGAAGTCCACCGACCACAGCAGCAGCTGCGCCGAATGTGCGCCACCGAGGCGCTGCCGCACGTCCTCGTTGATGAGCCGGTAATACTGCGCCGAGCTTTCCCAGCTCATGCCGCCGATCAGGCCAAGGGTCTTCATGCACAGCTCCATGCCGGGGAGCCGTCATTGCAGCACAGCCGATGCGGGAGTTGCACTACACATTAGTGATTGCTAATGTATTGGTCATGATCGAGAACGCCCTCTTCAAAGCGCTGGCCGACCCCACCCGCCGCCACATCTTCGAAAAGCTGGCCGAGGGCGGGCAGCATGCCAGCGCGCTGCGCGAGGGCATGGCGATCAGCCAGTCTGCGATGTCCCAGCACCTGGCGGTGCTGCGCGATGCCGGGCTGGTGAGCGAACAGCGCCAAGGCCGCTTCGTCTACTACGAGGTCGATCCGCGCGGACTGGCCCACATCGGCAACTGGCTGCAGCGATACCGGGCCTACTGGCCCGCGCGTATGGATGCCTTGCGGGATCTGCTGAAGGAGATGGATTGATGGACGACGTTCTGAACGAAGCGGCTCCTGCGTTGGTGATGGAGCAGTGGCTGCCAGCGCCACCGGAACGGGTCTGGCGCGCACTGTTGGACCCGGCGCTGCGTGAGCGCTGGTTGCCCGCAGCCGATCTTGCCGACCCGCAGCCCTGCCTCTGCGAGGAGGGACGGGAGCTGGGCTTCCGCTTGCGCGATGCGCAGCCCCCACATCTGCACAGTCTGGTGTGTTTCCGGCTGCGCGCGGATGAGGGTGGAGGGACGGTGCTGACCATCGTGCATCGGCTCACTGACCGGCGTTCTCTGATCCGGCCGGCTTCCAACGATGAGCATCGCACGGTGATGCGCGCGGCTTGAACCAGCGCTTGGATCGAACGCTATAGGGAGCAGGCACATGCGGGACAGGATGCAGCTGGTACCGATGGTGGTGGAACGCAGCGAGCGCGGCGAGCGTTCCTATGACATCTACTCGCGGCTGCTGCGCGAGCGCATCATCTTTCTCAACGGCGAAGTCGATGACACCGTATCGGCGCTGGTCTGCGCGCAACTGCTGTTCCTGGAATCGGAAAACCCGGAGAAGCCGATCCATCTGTACATCAACTCGCCAGGCGGAGTCATTTCCAGCGGCTTGGCGATGTACGACACGATGCAATACATCTCTGCTCCGGTGCATACGCTGTGCATGGGCACCGCGCGGTCGATGGGGTCGTTCCTGCTGATGGCCGGCGAGCCGGGTCACCGCGCGGCGTTGGCCAATGCCAGCCTGCACGTGCACCAGCCGCTGGGCGGGGTACAGGGCCAGGCTTCGGACATCTTCATCCACGCCGAGGAAATGCAGCGCACCAAGCAGCGCATCACCCGGCTGTATGCGCAGCATTGCGGACGCAGTGTCGAGGAGGTCGAGCAGACCCTGGACCGCGATCGTTTCATGAGTGCCGAGCAGGCATGCGAATGGGGCCTGATCGACCAGGTACTGGTACGGCGCGACGAGCACGCGGCCTGAGCCTGCCTCTGTAACCACCACATCCACGCTGTGCTGTATGTGCCGCGCGTTGCAGACGCACTCTATGCTCGTACGGTCTTCTGAAGTGGATGTGCGCCATGGCCCTGCATACCTGGTGGTGGTTCCTCGCCACGGTGTTCGTTCTGTGTGGCACGCCGGGGCCGAACATGCTGCATATCCTCGGCCGCAGCGTCGGACTCGGCTTCCGCGGCAGTGTACCGGCGATGGCCGGCTGCCTGCTGGCGATGCTGCTGGTGCTGGCCGCGTCCGCTGCTGGCCTGAGCGCATTGCTTCATTCCTCGCCGATGCTGTTCGAAGTGCTGCGCTATCTGGGCGTGGCCTACCTGGCCTGGCTGGGCCTGAAGGCATGGCGCGACAGCTGCCGTCCCGCGCCTACGGTGACGGTGGATGCCGCACTGCCGATGATGCCGACGCTTGGTGCCTGGACCGTGTTCCGTGGTGGCCTTCTGGTGGGCCTGAGCAATCCCAAGCTGCTGCTGTTCGCGGCGGCGTTCCTGCCGCAGTTCGTTGACCCGTCACGTGGCCAGGCGTTTCAGTACAGCGTGCTGGTGGCCACCTTCGCCGCTTGCGAACTGTTCTGGTACGTGATGTATGCAGCCGGTGGCCATGGCCTGCGCCGCTGGCTGGCCGAACCCTTTGCGCGACGCTGGTTCGAGCGGTTGGTCGGTAGCGTGTTCCTGGCGTTTGCCGTCGCGCTGCTGCGCTTTCGTCCGCGCTGATTCACGCCGCGCACGCGGCCTGTTCACGACTGCCGCATCGGTGACGGCCTAGCCTGATCATCCAGTACGCAGTCCCCGCAGGGAAAGGTTTGACATGATCAAGTGGGCCATCATCTTCGCCATCATCGGTGTGATCGCAGGCGTGCTCGGCTTCGGTGGCATCGCCGGTGCCTCGGTCGGCATCGCCAAGTTCCTGTTCTGGGCCGGCATCATCATCGCCGTGGTGCTGTTCCTGCTCGGCATGACCGTGGCCAAGAAGGTCAGCTAGCGTTGATCGCGCAGCAGCGTGCTCAGTGCGCGCTGCTGCGCGAAAACAGGTTGATCACGAGTACACCGGTGCAGATCAGGCCGATGCCGATCAGCGCGGGTGCATCCAGGCGCTGCTTGAACACCACCAGCCCGATCAGCGAGATCAGCACGATGCCGACGCCGGACCAGATCGCGTAGGCGATGCCGGTCGGGATCGACTTCATGGTCATCGACAACAGGTAGAAGCACAGTCCATAGCCGACCAGTGCGCCCAGTGTCGGCGCCAGCCGGCTCATGCCGTCGGACGCCTTCAGCAGTGATGTGGCAATCACTTCCAGCACGATGGCAGCGGCAAGGTAGAGATAGGAATTCATTGACCGCTCCAGCTCATTGCGCTCAGTTTCAGCGCCTGTTCGGCCATGGTCAATGCGCTGGCACGTTCCTGCGCGTCCAGCGGGTAGGCCGTGGCCCAGCAGCCATTGGCAGCGTGCAGCGCGCCGCGTACCGCTGGCGTCGCCAGGATTCGGCCAGCATCGCACGCTTCGAGGACGTCAAGCGCAGGCAGCGTTGGTTCCATCGGGTTGCCCGCGCTTCGAAATCGCCGATCAGCGCGCCGGTGGCTTCATCCACCAGCAGCCAAGCCATTACGGCAGGCTACTTCGATGGTGGCCCGCAGCAGTGATTGGCGCACGCGGTCGGCTGCCTTGCGGCGCGAACAGGAGCGGATACCGGCGTGGCGGGAAGAAACCGACTGGACGGTACGACTGTAGCGCAGGCCCACCGCGTTGCCGCGCGCTGCCGGCCAAGGCCGGCAGCGGAGCCATCATGCGTCGATGCGGGCGAAACGCGGTTGCGGTCCGTGCTCGCCCGGCACCTGCTCGACGAACATGGCGTACGGGCGTACCCACAGGCCACCTTCGCCATACAGCGCGCGGTACAGCACCATCGGTTGCAGGGTCTCACTGCTGCGGACGATGTCGAGCACTTCGTACTCGCCGCCCTTGAAGTGGCGGTAGCGGCCTGGGGCCAGGGTGGGTAGCGGACTCAGCTCAGCCATGGGCGGCGCGACTCACTTGCGCGCCGGGCTGGCCGGCTTCGCGCAGTAGGCATCGATGGCTTCGGCGGTGTTGGCCAGGCCCTGTGCCTGCGCCAGTTCCCACGGACGTTCGCAACGCTGGCTGTGCTCGCACCACTGGTAGCCGGCCGAACCGATGCAACCGTGGGCATCGCGGTCGCCACCGACCTTCGGCGTGGCAGGCGAAGTGGCCGCCGTATCGGCACGCGCAGCGGCCTGATGCTGGTTGGCACAGGCGGACAGCACCAGCAGGGCTGGAATCAGAAGAAGCGCTTTCATCGGGCGGGCTCCGTGCCTAAAGCGACAGTGTCTGCCGCAAATAGCCCTGCAGCAAGCGCTCAGTGCAGGGCGGCGCGGATCAGTTCCTCGATCAGCACGAGGTAGCTGGCCACGAAGTAGAACTTCAGCAGCGTCCAACGCTGCTGCGAGAAGAAGGTGCGCATGTGGAAGGGGCCCCTGTTGGTGACGGTAGTGTGAAGCTCCGCCAACTCCGTGACAAGGGTCACGAAAGGGGACTCACTAAACGGCCTCAGGGATGTGATGGCGGGGCGCCCTGACAGCGCGGCGCGGCATTTTCGTACAAATCTGATGGGCCATCCCGGAGGCGATCGCTAGCCTGATGGGGTACCGGTGCTCAGGGCCCTCCGTCGCCGGCTTGACCCATTCCGCAGGAGTCTCCAATGGTCATTACCGTTCAATGCAATGCCCGGCACTGGTCCGTACTGGACCCGCAGGCGCATGACGCAACACGTTATGCACGGGGCGCCGAGGCCTTCGATGTCGCCGCAGCGCGGGCCCAGGAGCACCACCGCCGCACCGGCCAGTGCAGCACGGTACGGGTCGAGGCGCTTGGCAATTCCGTGGACGCACTCCACTTCGGACGTTGACACCACCCGGCCGAGGTGCAGTCAGCCACGGTTGAGCTCTTTGAATGGGGAAAGAACCGCCTTGGGGGCACCCCCTGTCCGCCGGGCCGCGAATCCCGGATGCTTGCGCCATCGTATTCATGTGGAGATTCCGATGGGCAAGGCACTCACCTGGCGCGCCCTGGCCTGCACGCTGCTGCCGATGTTGGCCGCCGCAGGCGGCGCGCAGGCGCAGAGCTATGGCTACGGTTATGACGACGATCGCTATGGCGGTCGCGACGGCGGCGGCATCGTACGCTGCGAATCGATCAAGAACCGCAGCAATGAATGCCGCCTGGAAGGCCGTGCCCGGATGATCCGCCAGTTGTCCGGCTCGCCGTGCGTGGAAGGCGAGACCTGGGGGCAATCGCGCTACGGCGTCTGGGTCACCCAGGGCTGCCGTGCCGAGTTCGTCGGCGACTACCGCCGCGGCGGTGGCTGGGGTGGTGGCCATGGCAACGGCTGGGGCAATGGTGGCAATGGCTGGGGCGGGGGCGGGGGCGAGGTGATCACCTGCCATTCCAACGGTCACCGCCAGGAATACTGCGATGCCCGCATCCGCCGTGGCGTGCGCCTGGTCCGCCAGGATTCACGCAGTGCCTGCATCGAAGGCCAGACCTGGGGCTGGGACCGCCGTGGCATCTGGGTCAGCGACGGCTGCCGGGCGCAGTTCCAGGTGAATTGAGCGCGCCCCTCGAAAATCAGAATAATCTGATACAGCTCACATTTTGAACGTCGTATCTTCTGCGAATCAGGGCACCCCTGCGTGCCCCTGATCCGTCGCGATGACGTCTGCCGTAACCGGCACGCCCATCCCGCCACCGTCGATACGCTGCCTCAAGGAGTGAGCTGCATGTTGATCCGCCTGCAATGCGAGCAACGCCAATGGCGCGTGCTGCACCCGGACCGGCCCGAACCGATCGAGTTCCGCGACGGTGCCAGAGCCTATGATTTCGCCGAGACCCTTGCACGTCTCCACTTCGTCGACACCGGGCAGCGCGCTGCGGTGCGGGTGGAAGCCAGCGGCGCCTTCGTGGAAGCGGTCAGCTACGGCTGAGGGTTGGGGCTTCCGGCCAGATCCGGTTCTGGGACCCCGCTATCCACGCATGGCGTCGATCTACTTTGCATCTGGCGTGGGTCTGCGCCTCTGTTCCGCAGTAGATCCACGCCATGCGTGGATCCACGGATTGGCAATCGGCCTCAGCCGGCCGCGCTGAGCGGCGGTGTGCCGGCGGCCAGCTGCGGCCAGCGCTTGAGTACCGCCGCGCGGATGCCCGCGGCATCGATACCGGCTTCGGCCAGCAGGTCTTCACGGCTGGCGTGGTGCTGGTAGCTGTCGGGCAGGCCCAGGTGCAGGATCGGGCGCAGCACGCTTTCGGCATTGAGCAGCTCACCGACGCCGGAGCCGGCGCCACCGGCCACCACGTTGTCTTCGATCGTCACCAGGCCCTCGTGCTGGGCGGCCACAGCCAGCAACAGCTCGCGGTCCAGCGGCTTGATGAAACGCATGTTGACCACGCTCAGGCCCAGTTCGCGGCCGACCTGCTCGGCGGCGGCCACCGTGCTGCCGAAGGCCAGCAGGGCGATGCGGCTGCCCTGCAGGCGCAGCTCGCCCTTGCCGATCGGCAGGGTGGACAGGTCGGTGCCGGCAGCCACGCCGGTGCCGGTGCCACGCGGATAACGCACGGCTGCCGGGCCGGGGTGCTGCAGGCCGGTGCTGAGCATCTGCCGGCATTCTGCTTCGTTGGAGGGGGCCATCACCACCATGTTCGGCACGCAACGCAGGAAGCTCAGGTCGAGGTTGCCGGCATGGGTCGCGCCGTCCGGGCCGACCACGCCGGCGCGGTCGATCGCGAACAGTACATCCAGGTCCTGGATGGCCACGTCATGCACCAACTGGTCGTACGCGCGCTGCAGGAAGGTCGAGTAGATCGCCACCACCGGCTTGCCCCCCTGGGTCGCCATGCCGGCGGCGAGGGTGACCGCGTGCTGTTCGGCAATGGCCACGTCGAAGTAGCGCTGCGGGTATTCCTTGCTGAAACGCACCAGGCCGGAGCCTTCGCGCATCGCGGGGGTGATGCCGTACAGGCGCGGTTCGGCGGCGGCGGCATCGCACAGCCAGTCGCTGAACACATCGGTGTAGGTCGGCTTCTTGGCACCGGCCTTGGCCACCAGGCCCTTGTCCGGATCGAACGGACCCACCGCGTGGTAGCCGATCTGATCGCCTTCAGCCGGCTCGTAGCCCTTGCCCTTTGTCGTCATCACGTGCAGCAGCTTCGGGCCCTTGGAGGCGCGCAGCGTCTTCAGCGTGGACAGCAGGGCGGGCATGTCGTGGCCGTCGATCGGGCCGGTGTAGTGGAAACCCATTTCCTCGAACATCGTGGACGGCACGAACATGCCCTTCCAGTGTTCTTCCCAGCGCTTCACGAAGCGCGCCGGGTTGTTCTTCTTGTCACCGAGGATCTTCTTGCCGCCTTCGCGCAGCGCATTGAGCGTGCGGCTGCCGGTAGCACGGCCGAGCATCTTGGTCAGGCCGCCGACCGCCTCGGAGATCGACATGTTGTTGTCGTTGAGGATCACCAGCAGGTTCGGTTCCGGCTCCATGCCGCCGGCATGCATCAGCGCTTCGAACGCCATGCCGGCGGTCATCGCGCCGTCACCGATCACGGCCACGATCTTGCGGTCGTCGCCTTCGGACTGGCGGGCGATGGCCATGCCCAGTGCCGCCGAGATCGAGGTCGAGGAGTGGCCGACGCCGAAGGTGTCGTACTCGCTTTCCTCGCGCTTCGGGAACGGCGCGACGCCGTCCTTCTGCTTGACGGTATGGATCTCGTCGCGGCGGCCAGTCAGGATCTTGTGCGGGTAGGTCTGGTGACCCACGTCCCAGACCAGCTGATCGACCGGAGTCTGGTAGAGGTAGTGCAGGGCCACGGTGAGTTCGATCACGCCCAGGCCGGCGGCGAAGTGGCCGCCGCTCTTGCCCACCGATTCGATGAGGTAGGCGCGCAGTTCGTCGGCGACCGCCCTCAATTCGGATTCGTCGAACGTGCGAAGGTCATCCGGAGTCTGGATGCGCGCGAGGCGGGGATAGCGGGCAGAGTCGATCATCATGTTCGCACTTTTTCTGAACGCCCATTTTCGCCCTCAAACGGGGGTGGGGCAAGCAAACGCCGCCGCCCGTGACAAGACGGTGAGGGTTGCATTTTCGGGCGTTCAGGTGCTCAGTTTCGACCGCTTGGGCAATTGCGCCTTCAGGAAGGCCATCTGGTCGGCCAGGATGTTGCGGTTGGACAGGATCAGGTGCTCGATCCAGCTGGGCCGGTAGGGGACTGCCAGCAGGGGCATGCCGGCCTGCTGCGGGGTGCGGTCGCTCTTGCGCGAATTGCAGTGGAAGCAGGCGGTGACCACGTTTTCCCAGCAGTCCAGGCCGCCCTTGGACAGCGGCACGACGTGGTCGCGGGTGAGCGTGGGGCGGTTGAACTGCTGGCCGCAGTACATGCACAGATGGGCGTCGCGGGCGAACAGGGCCGGGTTGGTCAGGTTCGGTGTCGGATCGATCGCGCGGGAGCGGGCGTGGCCGCGGGCGGCAATGATCGGGTGCAGGTCCATGCCGCTCTGCAGGCCGCTGAAGCGGTTGGTACCGCCGTGGATGTGCAGGCAGGGATCGCCCAGCGTCCAGGCAACCGCTTCGCGGGCGTAGAGGCAGGCTGCGTCCTGCCAGGTGATCCAGTCCAGTACGCGTCCGTGGGCATCAAGCGAGAGCAGCCGGACCGAACCGGGGCGATGCAGCGTCGTGGCGTTGGGCGATGCTTCGGCGCCCGGAGCAGAAAGCGGAGCTCCGGCTTCGATCAGACCCAAGCGTGTAGTGTCTGTCTCCATCGGGAGAACAGCTTATACCTGAATCATTGCGATTTGGGTATCGCCCTGTGGGCGAAACCCAAATCGCAAGATTCAGGTCCGCGCATTCCGCATTCCAGGCCGCCGATGGCGGGTTGGGATGCCCACGCATTCCTCCTATCCCCTGCGCCATCGGCGCGCCCCCCTTAACAAGGGGGGGCTTTTCCCCAGAGGGATTTCGGTGGCTTTCATCCACGCGTGGCGTGGATTTCAGATCGCGGGGAACTGTCAGAGGCGGGGCGGTGTGGGTTGGCAGGACCGTTGGCGCCATGGGCCCGAGGCATGCCTCGGGCGGGTTGGGCAGGACGCCCCAACCCCGGTCTTGCCGTGTGCGCAGGACAGCGCACACGAGCAAGGCGCCATCGAGCCCCCAGGGGTGAGGGCGCTTTGCTTGCGAAGCACTGCTTCGCAAGCGCCCGAACGCCCAGCCGCCAGCGGCTGGGCCGGACCGCAGAGCGGGGTTTACGGCGTGTCCTGCCAGCCCACACCGCCCCGCCATCCACCGGGATCCAGCTGTTCCTATTGCGGTTGCCGGCCAGCGGCCGGCGCTACCGCGGGTGCCGGGCGGCAGCCCGGCTCAGGCGCCGAAGCGCTCGTCGTCCATTGCCATCAGCGGGGCGGCGCCGGCCTGGATGGCGGCGGCGTGGCTGAGGGTGCGCGGCAGCACGCGGGCGAAGTAGAAGCGCGCGGTTTCGCGCTTGCCCTGGGCGAAAGCGGCACCGTGCGCGCTGGCATCGGCGGCGGCCACGCTGCGGGCCCACCAGTAGGCCAGCACCACGTAACCCGAATAGAACAGGTAGTCGTAGCTGGCTGCGCCCAGTTCGTCCGGATTGCCGGCCGCGCGCTGCAGCACGTCCATCGTCAGCTTGCCCCATTCGGCGGCCTTGGCGCGCAGCGGGCCAATGAACTCGGCCAGCGCTTCGTTGCCCTCGTGTTCCTTGGCGAAGGCTTCGATCTCGGCCAGCATCAGCTTCAGGCCGGCGCCCTGGCTGGAGGCGGTCTTGCGGCCGATCAGGTCCAGCGCCTGGATGCCGGTGGTGCCTTCATACAGCGTGGTGATGCGCGCATCGCGGGCCAGCTGTTCCATGCCGTGTTCGCGGATGTAGCCGTGGCCACCGAAGCACTGCAGGGCGTTGTAGGTGTTCTCGATGCCCCATTCGGTCTGGCAGGCCTTCGAGATGGGCGTGAGGAAGCTCACCAGGGTGTCGGCGCGCTCGCGCTCGGCGGCATCGCCGGCATGGTGGGCAATGTCGATCAGGGTGGCAGCGTGCAGCGCCAGCAGGCGGCTGCCTTCGACCAGCGACTTCACCGTCAGCAGCATGCGTCGCACATCCGGGTGGACCAGGATCGGGTCGGCCGGCTTGTCCGGGAACCTGGCGCCACTCAGGGCGCGCGACTGCAGGCGCTCACGGCTGTACTTCAGTGCGTTCTGGTAGGCGCGCTCGGACAGGCCGATGCCCTGCAGGCCAACGCCCAGGCGCGCGGTGTTCATCATGGTGAACATCGCCTGCAGGCCCTTGTGCGGCTGGCCGACCAGGTAGCCCTGTGCGCCATCGAAGTTCATCACGCAGGTGACCGACCCCTTGATGCCCATCTTGTGCTCGATCGAGCCGCAGCGCAGTGCGTTGCGCTCGCCGACGTTACCTTCGCGGTCGACCTTGAACTTGGGGGTGACGAACAGCGAGATGCCCTTGGCGCCCGGAGGGGCGTCGGGCAGCTTGGCCAGCACCAGGTGCACGATGTTGCCGGTCAGGTCGTGCTCGCCGGCGGTGATGAAGATCTTGGTGCCGGTGATCGCGTAGCTGCCATCGGCATTCGGCTCGGCCTTGGTCTTCAGCAGGCCCAAGTCGGTGCCGCAGTGCGGTTCGGTCAGGCACATGGTGCCGGTCCAGCGACCTTCGATCAGCGGCTTGAGGAAGGCCTCGTGCTGCCAGGCTTCGCCGTGCTGCTTCAGCGCTTCGATGGCGCCGTGCGAGAGCAGCGGGAAGTTGCCCCACGCCAGGTTGGCGGCGTTGATCATTTCGTTGAGCGGCACGCCCAGGGTGTGCGGCAGGCCCTGCCCACCCAGCTCCGGCGAGGCGGTCAGGCCGGTCCAGCCGCCATCGACGAACTGGTCGTAGGCCTGCTTGAAGCCGGGCGGGGTGGTCACTTCACCGGTGGCCTGGTCGAGCACGCAGCCGATCTCGTCGCCGACGCTGTTGAGCGGGGCCAGCACGGTGGCGCTGAAGCGGCCGGCTTCCTCCAGCACGGCATCGACCACGTCGGCGGTGGCGTCGGTGAAGCCCAGGCGGGCGAACAGGGGTTCGACCTTGAGCACGTCGTGCAGGGCGAAACGGAGGTCGGAAAGCGGGGCGGTGTAGCTGCTCATCGGTACGTCTCGGTTTGATCAGGGCAGGGGAGAGTGGCGCCAGGCGCCGCGACGGAAGGTGGAAATCAGCGCAGCACGCCCGGCAGGCCGGGCGCCTGGTTGAGGGTGCTGCGGCTGCTGATATCGAAGCTGCGCTGCTTCTTTTCCTGCGGCGTGGCCGCCACCGTTCCCTTCAGGCCGTAAGCCAGGGTGCGGTTGCTGGCCAGCGCGTCGGCCACCACCAGGCGTGCGGCCGAGCTGGGCACGAGGTCAACATTGATGACATCGGCTGAGGTGCCGCCAATGGAGATGCCCGGCTTGGCCTGCAGGGTGCCGGCGTCGCTGTCGCCGACGGTCAGCGCCAGCGCGACGTCATCGAAGGTCATGGGCATGGAGCTGTAGTTCTGCAGGCGCAGGGCCACGGTCCAGTTGCCGTCGGCGCGCACGGTCAGCTGCTGGAGGCTGGCCGCCGGTTCCGAAACACGCTTGACGATGCCGTTGTTGCAGGCAACAAGGGCGAGGGTGCACAGGACGATCAAGGCGATACGGAAACGGTGGAGCATGGGCGCAGTTCCTCTGAAGGGGTGCGTTGGATAAGCATACTACGGCGTATGGTCGTTTGGATCGCCTGTGGCGACCCGTCGCAGAGGGTAGCGCGTGAAGATGGCGGCCGGGCGTGCGCGGCGCCGGATGGCGCGCGCGTGGTGCGCCGGATGCGGGGAGGTTCAGTCGGCGGGTGTATCGCGAATCGGGGCCATCAGGCGCAGCGGGCCGAGGTCGTAGCCCATCGTCTCGGCCTTGGCTTTCAGCTGTTCGAACTGGGCGCGATCCATTTCCGGCAGGCGCGAGAGGATCCACAGGTACTTTCGGTCCGGTTCACCGACCAACGCCCACTGATAGTCCGGGTCCAGTGCCAGGACCCAGTAGTCGGCCCAGACCAGTGGCACCCAGCTCAGCCAGTCCGGAACGAATCGCACCTGCAACTGGCCGGGATGGCCGGCAACCGGGCGCGCCACGCCTTCAGCAACCACGCGTTCTCCGTCGCCGTTGCGGCAGGCATTGGTGACGCTGATGCGGCCATCGCGGCGCAGCCCGTAGTTGGCGGTGATATCGCCCACGCATTGCTTCTGGAACGAAACCGGAAGATGCGCAATCTCGCGCCACTGGCCGGCATAGCGATCGATGTCCAGGCGCTCGACCGCGCGCACAGGTTCAGTGGCGATCACCGGGAAGGCGGCCAGCAGCAGGCAGGCGAGCAGGGCAGGGCGCAGAGGCATCGTTAGGCTCCAGGCAGGAGTCTGGAGCGTAGGTGCCGCCGCGCATGCCGGTGTAAATGTTTCGTCAACCGGGCGTGTGCGCAGGCGCCGCATCCGCAACTTGTGCAGTGCGCGAAGCACGGACAGAAAAAAGACCTGCATCTCTGCAGGTCTCGAAAGATGGTGGCCGAAGACGGAATCGAACCGCCGACACGGGGATTTTCAATCCCCTGCTCTACCAACTGAGCTACTCGGCCAAATTGTGTGGCAACCGCAATCAATCGCGATTCCCGGAAAAAAAGACCTGCATTTCTGCAGGCTGTCGAACGTGGTGGCCGAGGACGGAATCGAACCGCCGACACGGGGATTTTCAATCCCCTGCTCTACCAACTGAGCTACTCGGCCACGTAGTTCATTGCAGCGAGGTCGCTGCCAAGGACGCGCATATTACGGAGGTCAGTCGCCCACGGCAAGCATTTTGGCAAAAAACCTTCACATTGCCGTCTGCGCAGGCGCAAGTACTTGATCCGCCGTCGCGGGGCGGGGGCGCGCTGGATGCCGATTCATCCGGGCGCGGCGGCGCGGTGATCACCGCCTGCGGCGGAATTCAGCGGGCCACGGTGATCGACAAAAGCGGTGTGGCGGGGCCAGCGCGTGGACGGCACCGACACCTGACATGGAACGCTGTTTTCGTGACCGCCATTGGGGCACGCTGCGGCGTAGTGTCGGCGTTCTCTTCCTGACGCTGGCAACAGCAGAGATCGTCGTCATGTCCGACTCATTGACCACCACCCGCATCGTGCTGGCGTCGCGTCCGCTGGGGGCGCCTACTGCAGCCAATTTCCGCTTGGAGCATGCCGCGCTGCCGCCCTTGGGCGACGGCGAGGTGCTGCTGCGCAATCGCTATCTGTCGCTTGACCCGTACATGCGTGGACGCATGGATGAGGGACCGTCCTATGCCGCGCCGGTGGCGGTGGGCGCGGTGATGGAAGGGCAGACCGTGGCCGAGGTGCTGCAGTCCAACGCCGAGGGTGTAGCTGCAGGTGAGCTGGTGCTGGCGCCGGGTGGCTGGCAGACCCACGCGGTGCTGCCGGCCACGGCACTGGGGCGCCGCCTGGACCCGGCCGGACTGCCGCTGAGTACGGCGCTGGGGGTATATGGCATGCCCGGCTTCACCGCCTATTCCAGCCTGCATGAAATCGCCCGTCTGAAGCCGGGCGAGACGTTGGTGGTGGCTGCCGCAACGGGGCCGGTCGGCGCGACCGTAGCGCAGCTGGCCAAGCTGCAGGGCGCGCGCGTAGTGGCTATCGCTGGTGGCGAGGCCAAGCGTGCCTATCTGCAGACGCTGGGCGTGGACGAGGCGCTGGATCATCGCGCGGCTGATTTTGCCGAGCAGCTGCGCGCGGCGGTACCTGCCGGCATCGACGTGTACTTCGAGAATGTCGGTGGCCATGTGCAGGATGCAGTGCTGCCGCTGCTCAACAACTTCGCCCGCATTCCGGTGTGCGGCACCATCGCCACCTACAACGAGCGGGGCGTCGAGCAGCCCGGCCCGGACCGGTTGCCGGCACTGTTCAGCCAGATCCTGCGCCAGCGCCTGACCGTGCGTGGCTTCATCGTGCACGACTTCAACCATCTGTGGCCGGACTTCGAACGTGAGATGCGGCAGTGGCTGCGCGAAGGCCGCATCCAGTACCGCGAGGATGTGGTGGAAGGGCTGGAGAATGCGCCGGAGGCGTTCTTCGGGCTGCTGCAGGGACGCAACTTCGGCAAGCTGGTGGTGAAGCTGGATTGAGGGCTTGGCGGTGTGCCGACCAAGGTCGGCACCCACTTCAGGCAGTCGAGGCCTTTTCCCTGCGCAGCAGTTCGCGCTTGCGTGCCACGCCCCAGGCATAGCCGGACAGGTCGCCGTCGCGGCGCACCACGCGGTGGCAGGGGACTGCCACCGCCAGCGGGTTGCTTGCGCATGCACGTGCCACCGCACGACTCGAGCGTGGCGCACCGATACGCGCAGCGACATCCGCATAGGAGGCGGTTTGTCCACGCGGGATCTGTTGCAGCGCCTGCCACACCCGTTGCTGGAATGCGGTGCCGCGGATATCCAGCGGCAGCGTGGCGCCCCGCGAAGGATCCTCGACCAGGCCCACGACCTGCGCCACCAGTTGCTCATAGCCCTGGTCGGCGCCAATCAGTTCGGCCTGGCGGAAGCGTTGCTGCAATGACTGCAGCAGCGTCTCCGGATCGTCGCCGAGCAGTATCGCGACCACGCCGGTGGCACTGCTGGCCACCAGCACGCTGCCCAGTGAACTTTCGGCAAGCGCGAAGTGGATGACTTCGCCGCGACCACCTGCGCGCCATTGCTTGGGCGTCATGCCCAGCAACTTCGGTGCGTTCTCGTAGAAGCGCCCACTGGAACCGAAGCCGGCATCATGGAAGGCATCGGTGATGCGTTCCTGCTGTTCAAGCCCGGTGCGCAGGCGGTCGGCGCGCAGCGCGGCAGCGTACTGCTTGGGGGTCAACCCTGTGGCCTGCTTGAACAGGCGGTGCAGCCGGGTCGGACTGCAGCCGGCGATGTCGGCCAGTTCCTGCAGTGAGGGTTCGTCGAGGCTGGTCTGCAGGTGGCGGCAGACCCGTTCGACGCGGGCATCGAGGGCGGTGGTGGCGGTACTGTCCATGGCCGGATTCTGGCACGCGCCGGTTCTGCGGAAACTCCGTTTCCTGCACCGACGGGCCAGGCCCGGAAACGGAGTGTTGGCAGGCCGAAGGCGCGGCATCGTGGCGGCCACTTCACAACCGGCACCACGACCATGCGCCTGAACAACAAGATCGCTCTCATCACCGGTGCCAGCGCTGGCATTGGCCGCGCCAGCGCGCTGCGCTTCGCCGCCGAAGGGGCGAAGCTGGTGCTCAACGCACGGCGGCCGGAGCCGCTGCAGGCGCTGGTCGAGCAGATTCGCGCCGCCGGTGGCGAAGCCGTGGCGCATGCCGCTGACGTGGCTGACCCGGGCACGGCACAAGCGCTGGTCGATCTGGCCCAGCAGTCCTTCGGCGGCCTGGACATCGCGCTCAACAATGCCGGCATGCTCGGGCCGGGCGTGCCGGCAGCGGAGTTCCCGGTGGACGCTTGGCGTGAAGTGATGGCCACCAATCTGGATGCCGCGTTCCATGCCGCACGTGCGCAGTTGCCGGCACTGCTGGCGCGCGGCGGCGGCTCGCTGGTGTTCGTTGGCACTTTCGTCGGTCACACCGTGGGATTCCCGGGCATGGCGGCCTATGCGTCAAGCAAGGCCGGGCTGATCGGCCTGAGCCAGGTGATCGCCGCCGAATACGGTGCGCGCGGCGTACGCAGCAATGTGCTGCTGCCCGGTGGTACCGATACCGAGATGGGCCGGCAGGCGGCGCCCACCGGCGATGCACGTGACTTCGTGCGCTCGCTGCACGCACTCAAGCGCTTGGCCGAGCCGGAGGAGATCGCCAATGCGGCGCTGTTCCTGGCCAGCGATGAAAGCAGTTTCGTTACCGGTACCGCGATGCGTGTGGAAGGTGGGGTGTCGATCACACGTACCTGAGCGGGGTCAGGAGCGTGGCGCGTAGCGGATACCGCTGCTGGCCATGAAGCCTTTCGGATCGAAACGGGCCCAGGCTTCGCCCCAGCCGAACTGGGCGTGGCCGCCGGCCAGCTTGCGACCCAGCGCCGCACCCAGCGTGCGGCGCATGAAGGCGACTTCGGCATCGATCGCGGCCTGGGTCGGCCAGCCGTCTTCCAACGTTGCACCGGGTAGATCGACGCCCATTGTCACCACGTCGAGCTGTTGCCCGTGGAAGCACAGGCTGATGCCAGCGGGCGCACCGCCCAGGCTGAGCTGGTGCAGGCTGAGCCAGCGATAGCCGGTGCCGACATCGCGCTCCCCTCGGACCAGCGGGGCAAAGGCGGCACGCGCTTCGTCCAGTAACAAGGTGGGGCCGATCAATGCGGGCAGGTTGCCGAGCTGGATGCTGCCGTCGGCCGCATTGAGGAGCATCGGCAACGCGTGGGCTGCGTGCTGGGCAGAGGAGGGCATGGCACACCGGCGAGCGTGGTGCCCCGGATTCTGGCTGGGCGGGGCGGTGGCGGCAAGCCGCTTCCTGCACAGGATGTTGGCGCGGGACTGACCTGCGGCTCACCCGGCAACCTCTAGCGTGGTGGCAGCGCTGGCCTGCTGCCGGCGAGGGAGTTTTCGATGAACGAGCAAAGCAGGGATCAGGACCCGAAGCAGGGCGTCCAGGAAAGCCGCCAGGACAGGAAGCAGGACGATGTGGCCAAGCAGCGGCCCGGGCAGCGCGACCAACAGGTGCGCGATGCGCACTCACGCGGCCCGCAGCGCAAGGACGGCGACCAGGAGCCGGCCTGAGTTGCGGGCGCTAAAAAGAAAAACCCGCAGATCACGAAGATCTACGGGTTCTTCTGAATAGTGGTGGAGCCAAGGAGGATCGAACTCCTGACCTCGTCATTGCGAACGACGCGCTCTCCCAGCTGAGCTATGGCCCCACGGCAGGGCTTCAGTCTAGCCAAGCGCTTGCCGCTTGCCAAGCCGATCAAAGGAATTTCATGTCGAGACGCGAGGCACAGCGGGTGACTGTGCCGAAACCGCTTGTTTCGACGGGCTTGGGCACCACGCAACGAAATCGTAACAATTTGGGGGATAATGGCCGCTTGCGCAGTTCTCCTCCCTTTTGCCGCCCGGCTCGCGCAGGCCGCACGGACGCCTCCTCAGAGCATTCCATGCCCTCCCATTCCGATTCCCGCCGCCTGTCGGGTCTGTCGTCTTCCTTTGTTTCCTTCCGCCGTCACCCGCTGGCCCTGGCCTGTGCTGGCCTGGCCCTGGCGGGCAGCTTCGGTGCCGCCGCGCAGGACAGCGCGCCGACCCCAACCGGCCTGGACACGATCACCGTGACCGCCGAACACCGTGAGCAGAACCTGCAGGAAGTGCCGGTCTCGGTGGGTGTGGTGCAGGGGGAGCGCATGCGCGACTTCACCGCCGGCGGCGACGACACCCTGCTGGCACTGTCCGGCCGCGTGCCGAGCCTGTATGCGGAAACCACCACCGGCCGCATCTTCCCGCGCTTCTACATCCGCGGCCTGGGCAACATCGACTTCTACCTGGGAGCCTCGCAGCCGGTGTCGATCATCCAGGACGACGTGGTGCTGGAGCACGTGGTGCTGAAGTCCAACCCGGTCTATGACGTGGACCAGGTGGAAGTGCTGCGCGGCCCGCAGGGCTCGCTGTTCGGCCGCAACACCACCGCCGGCATCGTCAAGTTCGACACCCTGAAGCCGACCCAGGACTACACCGGCCGCGTCAGCGCCAGCTACGCCACCTACAACAGCGTGTCGATCGACGGCGGCTTCGGCGGCCCGATCAACGACATCGCCTCGTTCCGCGTGTCGGCGCTGTACCAGCACCGCGATGACTACGTCGACAACACCTACAAGGGCCCGAGCGCCGATGGCACGGTCAGCCCGAAGAAGAACGCCATGGGCGGCTTCGACGACCGTAACGTGCGCGCCCAGCTGCTGCTGACCCCGAGCGACCAGTTCTCGATCCTGGCCTCGGCCCACGCCCGCGACTATGAAGGCACCTCGACCCTGTTCCTGCGCGGTGCGCTGACCAAGGGCTCGAACAAGACCGACGTGCCGCGCGACAAAGTCGCCTACGACGAGGCCGACAACAACCCGCAGGCCTACAAGACCTACGGCGGCTCGGTGAAGGCACGCTACGACTTCGGCGCGATCGACTTCACCTCGATCACCGCCTACGAGACCACCTCCGGTTACAGCCGTGGCGACACCGACGGCGGTGCTGCGGTGAACTTCCCGGTCAACGGCGTGCCGAACGGCTACGGCCAGTCGATGGGCCGCATCCGCGACCTGGACCAGTGGACCCAGGAATTCCGCCTGGCCAGCCATGACGACAGCGCGCTGCAGTGGCAGGCCGGTGCGTTCTACTTCAACGGCAGCGACACCACCGACTTCTACCAGCGCGCCTGGTTCCTGCAGGGCGCGGCACGCAACCCGAACAACTGGGTGCGCCTGCGCAACAAGAACACCTCGTGGGCCGGTTTCGGCCAGCTGAGCTACGCCTTCACCGACAAGTTCACCGTCACCGCCGGCCTGCGCCAGACCAGGGACGAGAAGCACACCCGCCTGCTGAAGACCGCCGACACCGCTGCCGGCGTGGTCACCTACAAGGGCCGCACCGACGTCAAGATGTCCGACACCACCCCGAGCTGGGATCTGAGCGCGATGTATCAGATCACGCCGGACGTGAGCGTCTACGCCAAGGTCGCGCGTGGCTTCCGTGGCCCGACCATCCAGGGTCGTTCGGCAGTGTTCAATGCCGACTTCACCACCGCCGATTCCGAGACGATCCTGTCCTGGGAAGCGGGCGTGAAGAGCAGCCTGTGGGACAACCGCCTGCGCCTGAACGCCACCGCGTTCACCTACACCGTCAACGACATCCAGCTCAACGGCAACGATTCGGACGGCAACGGCGTGCTGTTCAACGCCGACAAGGCCAAGGCCTACGGCTTCGAAGCCGACATGGAGCTGCGCCCGATCCCGAACCTGACCTTGAGCGCCGGCCTGAGCCTGCTGCACAGCGAGATCAAGGACAAGCGCGTCTACGCACAGGTCTGCGGCCTCAACGGCCAGGTGGTGTGCACGGTGAATGACCCGACCATCAAGGTCGGCGCCAACACCTTCGCGCAGATCGACGGCAACCCGCTGCCGAACGCACCGAAGTACAACGTGAACCTGGCTGCCCGCTACGACTTCCCGGTCAGCGACGCTGGCACCATGTTCGTGTCCACCGACTGGAACAAGCAGGGTTACACCAGCTTCGTGCTGTACGACAGCAAGGAGTTCAACTCCAAGGGTGACTTCGAAGGTGGCCTGAAGATCGGCTACTCGGGCAACTACGGTGCCTACGAAGTTGCGCTGTTCGCGCGCAACATCACCAACGAGAAGAACCTCAAGGGTGTGATCGAGAACTACATGGCGGCGGTCTACAACGAACCGCGCACCGTGGGTGTCTCGCTGAACATGAACTGGTAAGCCTCACCCCGTCGTGTACCGGAAACGGCGCTCATCGAGCGCCGTTTTTCGTTGCTGGCCAGGCATCATCCGTGCTCAAGGCGTGGCGCTGACGCCCTTGCCCAGCGCTGCATCGGACGGCGCACTGGGGCCCAGCACCTGCAGCTGCATCGCCTCCATCCGCTCCAGTACCTTGCGCTGCTTGCCGTTGAGGCCGCGCGAGGTGATTGCGATGTGCTTGCGTGCAGCGTCCAGCGGCGCGGGTTGGTAGTGCACCGTGAAGCGGCGCAGGGCGCATCCCATCAGCTTGTCGACCGGTGCGCAGTCGTTGGCGTTGAAATCGATATCGCCGTCGGCGGCAACAATGAAGGGGCTGAGCAGGATCTGCCCTTCGCGGGCAGTGAAGGCCAGTGGCGCGTGGGCCTTGGCGATGACCGCCTGGATGCGTACGGCAGGGATGTCTTCAGGGACGATCCTGTCATCCCAGTAGCCTTCGGTCGGGCGCGAGGTTTCGTAGTTCTGGGTGCCCCATGCCACGCAGTTGCCGGAGGCCACATGCACCGAGATGCAGACCTGCTGGGAGTGCTGATCGGTCAGGACGCCGGGTGGTACCCAGACCTTCTTCCAGGAATAGAAACGGTAATCGACGTCGGCCAGGCGGGTGACGCCGATGTCCTTCGATACTTCGTCCGTGGTCCCCAGCGGCTTCAGCTTGGCCACGCGGGTGTTCAGGCGGTAGTTCTCCGCACCGTTCAGCAGATAGGTGCCCGGCGGAATCAGATGCACCTCGAACACGTCCATCAACACCGTCCGCTGCGGGCCGGTTTCCAGTTCGTTGGTGTTGAACAGCTGCACATAGCCCTGGGAGGGAATATCCTTGTGCTGGAAGGACACCCGCGTCGAGAACCCGGGTAGGTCGGTCGAGCGGTTGCCCAGATGAAAGCCGGGGACCGGGGAGCCGACACCTGGCCCGCCGTTGTGCACGACATACGGGGCCGGCACCAGCACAGCAACCAGACCGTCGCGGGTGGCACCGTCAATGATGTCCACCAGCTTGGCTGTGTTCTCCTTTTCCTGTGCATAGGAAAGCGGTGCGGCCTGCCCAGAGCATGCCAGGCCCAACGTGGTTAGCAGCAGTGCGCAGGCGGTCGCGATCTTGAGGGTCTGCATCGACGTCTCCTTGTCAGTACCGCCAAACCCTAGCACGGCCCCTGCAGGCTTGAGGTGCACGACGCCGGCGTGGTCCGGCGCCTTGTGCCATCAACGTGCGGGCAGCAGCGCCTGAAGCTGCGATTCCAGTTCCTGCTGGCGCCAGCCCGCCAGAGCGGCCGGCCATTGGCGGCGCTCCAGGTAGCTTTCCAGATGCTTGCGCGAGGCCAGCACGCCATCCGGCAGGCCCAGCTCGCGGCTGCGCTCGGCAACGGCGTCCTGCAGCCTCTTCAGTGCCTGTTTGTTGGTGTCGTTGGCGGGCAACGCCAGCGGTGCCTCGGCCTCATCGGCCAGCGGCGTGTCCAGCGCCTGCCACACCGCGCCTGCGAGCTTGCGCGGTGCCTTCGGGAACTGTTCAAACAGCGTGGCCAGCGCGGCGGCATCGGCCGGTGGCGTGCGTGCCAGCGTGGCGGCCAGTTCGTTGTCCAGGATCCAGCTGCGCGGGCGGTCGCTGCTGCGTGCCTGCACATCACGCCAGCGCAGCAGGCGCAGCAGGCGGCGCTGCGCGGGAGCATCGAGAAACTGCGCTGAGCGCATCGCCAGATGCGGCCAGCGGTCCTCGTCATTGGCGACGCTGGCCAGCAGGCGCTCGCCGTCGTCGTGCAGCCACTGCTGGCGGCCCAGTGCCTGCAACTTGGCATCAATGGCGTCATGCAGCGCGAACAGATGCTCGACGTCGTCGGCGGCGTATTGCAGTTGCGACTCCGAGAGCGGACGGCGCATCCAGTCCGAGCGGGTTTCGCCCTTGGCCAGCGCCACGCCGGTGATTTCCGCCACCAGCTTCTGGTAACCCATGCCGCCGCCGATGCCAGCCAGCGCAGCACCGATCTGGGTATCGAACAATGGCCGCGGCAGCACGCCGCACGCCCACTTGAAGGCGACCAGGTCTTCGCTGGCGCTGTGCATCACCTTGGTGATCGATTCATCGGCCAGCCAGGGCGCCAGCGCCTCGGTCATGCCGGGAATCAGCGGATCGATCAGCAGGATGTCCTGCCCGACCGCCATCTGCACCAGAGCCAACTGCGGCCAGAAGGTGCGTTCACGGATGAATTCGGTGTCCAGGCCGATGCGGGCCGGACGCTGCTGGAAGTACGCATCCAGCTCGGCGGGGGTGGTGATCCAGGTTGCCACGGGTCAGGGCCTACTACTCGGGTTTGCTCAGGCAGGGGAGAATAGCCTAACGTCGGTGCGCGTCCCTGCCGAAGGAGATCCTGCTTGCGTTTTCCGCTGTCGTCCGCGCTGTGCACCGCCTTGGCCATGGCCCTGGCAGGCTGCACGCCGTCGCCCCCCACGGCAGTGGACCGGAGTGCCGGGGAGGAGGCGCGCCCGTCCGCGAACGCAGACAGCGACGAGCGCCCGCAGGCCGGGCAGGGCAGCGTGACCATCGCCGGTGAGGATGCCGCCGAGGATGTACAGCAGTGGACGCCGCCGCGGGTGGACCGCCAGGGCCGCAGCCTGGCCCAGTTGCGCCGCGCGGCCGGGCAGGCCTTCACTGAGGGCCGGCTGTATGAGGATGCCGATGCCGCCATTCCGCTGTGGCTGGCAGTACAGGAAGAGGACCCGGATGACCGCCAGGCCCGCCAGGGCCTGCAGCGTGCCCGCCAGCGCCTGCAGCAGCAGGCGGGTGCGTTGCTGGTGCGGCCGCTGAAGCAGCGCGAGGCGCTGGCGGAGGCCAGCCGCCAGGCGCTGGTGCTGCTGACCCTGGCGCCCAAGGACGAGAAGGTACGCGCACTGCAGGGTCGGGTGGAGCTTGCCCAGCGGGTGGTGGCTTACAACCGCGCCGGTGAAGAGGACCTGCGCTCGGGCCGGATCGGCGAAGACGGGGACGGGGCTATTGGCAACTTCCGCGAGGCACTGGCACTGGATGGGAACAACAGCCGTGCGCGGCAGGGACTGGCCGCAGCCGAAAGCGGGCTGATCCGCCGCGCAGAAGATGCTGCACGCGCGCGCGATTTCGCCAGCGCGGGCACTTGGTTGGCCGAAGCCAGCAAGGTGCGCGACTCATCGCCGACCATTGCCGACGCGTTCGAGCGCATCGAGCAGATCCGTGCGGCGGTGTTGCTGCAGCTGCGCGATGACGGCCTGCGCGACCTGTCCACGCCGCAGGGCCTGAAGCCGGCACGCGAGAAGCTGGCCGAGGCCCTGCGCATCGCCCTGCCGGGAGACCCGGTGGTGGCCCAGCTGCGTGAGCGCATTGACCTGGCCACGCACTACGGCAGCTTCCGCCCGGGGCAGGTATTCAGCGATGCCATGCGCGATGGCGGGCGCGGGCCGCAGATGGTGGTGGTCCCGCACGGCGGCTTCCAGATGGGGGCCGGTGATGCCGAGCCGGGCGCCAGCGATGCCGAGCGGCCATCGCATTATGTACGCTTTGATCGAGGCTTCGCGATGGCGATCACCGAGGTGACGGTCAGCGATTTCCAGCGCTACGTGAAGGCGACCAATGCGCGCCCGCGTGCGACCCGTCGCGGCCATTCGGTGGTCTATGACGAACGCAGCGGCAACTTCATCCGCCGCAGCGGCGTGGACTGGCGTTCGGACTACGACGGTGGCCTCGCGATGGCCAATTCGCCGGTGATGCATGTCAGTATCCGCGATGCCGAAAACTATGCGGCGTGGTTGTCCGAGCAGACCGGGCGCAGCTACCGGTTGCCCAGCGAGGCCGAGTTCGAATACGCGCTGCGCGCCGGCAGCAGTGGCCGCTATCCGTGGGGCGCCGCCGGCACGCCGCCGCCCGGTGCTGGCAACTTCACTGGCAGCAAGGATGTCTCGCCATCGGGACGGCACTGGCACAACGCCTTCATCGGCTATGGCGATGGCTGGTGGGGGCCCGCGCCGGTGGCCAGTTTCCAGGCCAATGCCTTCGGCCTGCACGACATGGCGGGCAATCTCAGCGAGTGGGTGGCCGATTGCTGGCATGCCAGCTACCGGCGCGCGCCCTCCGATGGCGCGGCCTGGTTCAACCCGGGCTGCCGCGCACGGGTGATCCGCGGGGGCAACTGGGCCAACGCGCCGGAGCAGACCCGTGCGGCGTGGCGGCAGTCGCAGGATTCGGACACCACCAGCGCGCGCATCGGTTTCCGCCTGGTGCGGGGCATCTGAGCGGCACCGGGCTTCACCCGCTGCTGGCGCCCGCGCACTAAGATTGCGCCGTGCCCGCCGGCCGGCGGGGCCTGCTGGACGACCCCTGATGCGCAATGATCCCTTTTCCCGCTCGCCCCAAGGCCCGCAGCGTCGCGGCCTGTTTGGCAACATCCGCTGGTGGGTGCTGCTGCTGGCCGCCGCCTATGCGCTCTTCTACTGGTTTTCCAATCGCACGGTGGACCCCTACACCGGCGAGAAGGTGATGATTGACAGCAGCCTGGACGCCCGCCAGGAGACCGCCTTGGGCCTGCAGGCCTACCAGCAGATCCTCTCGGAGGAGCCGCCGATGGACTCCAACGCGCCGATCGCCCGCGATGTGCGCGACATCGCCCAGCGCCTGATTGCCAAGGTTGATGTGGTGGAGACTGCACTGGCGCAGGAGCACGGCGTTCAGCCGGCGCATTTCGCGCGTGATTTCCAGTGGGAAGTCAACGTGATCCCATCTGAACAGGCCAACGCATTCTGCCTGCCTGGTGGCAAGATGGCGGTCTATACCGGCCTGGTGCCGGTGGCGCGCACGCGCGACGCGATGGCGGTGGTGATGGGCCACGAGATTGCCCATGCGCTGCTGCGCCACGGTGCGCAGCGGATGGCGCAGCAGAAGCTGACCCAGATCGGGCAGATGGCCGGCGCCGCCAGCGGCATGGATGCGCAGCAGCAACAGATGATGATGTCGGCGATGGGCTACGGGTATCTGTTGCCGTATGCGCGCAGCCACGAGACCCAGGCCGACGAAGTGGGACTGATGCTGGCCGCAGCGGCGTGCTTCGACCCGCGCGAGGCGGTGCCGCTGTGGCAGCGCATGGGCCAGGCCAGTGGTGGCCAGTCACCGCCGGAGTTCGCGTCGACTCACCCGAACCCGGGTACCCGTATCCAGAACCTGCAGGCGTTGATGCCGAAGGCACTCGAGTACCGGCAGAAGTTCTGCGAGCAGGCAAAGTAGGGGGTTGTTCGGCAGGGCTTGCAGCCCTGCACCTGCCGAAGCAACAGCAACAGCAACAGCAACAGCGTGCATTCCTTGGGATGGCGGGGTGGGTCCGGTTGCGGGGGCCGCTGCAAGTACGTCCATGTAAGCTCGGTCGCCGCATCCATGCGGCTCACGCCCCCGCAACCGGACCCACCCCGCCTTCGACAGATGTCCGCGATCTGCCGGAATGGCGCTTGGGGTCAGATCCGTTTTCCGCAGGAAAACGGATCTGACCCCGAATTGATTCGATATCTGAAAGAGATTCATCCACGCATGGCGTGGATCTACCGACCGTCATCGGGACACTGTCTAGGGTGGGGCGGTGTGGCTGTGAGGACCGTTGGCGCCATGGATGGCGCCATCGAGCCCCCAGGGATGGGTTTACGGCGTGTCCTGCACAGCCACACCACCCCGCCAAGCTATCAGCAATCCAGAGCCGCTTTCGCTGTTGCTTCGGCTGTTGCATTTGCCTCTGCAGGTGCAGGGCGCAGCCCTGCCGAACCCCTTTACTTGACCTGCACGTCGATCACGCCGTCGCCCACGCGCGCCTGCAATGCGTCGCCGGGCTGTACCTGATCGACCTGGCGCACCAGCGTGCCATCGTCACTGCGGGTCAGGATGCTGTAGCCGCGCGCTACAGTCGCCAGCGGGCTGACCGCTTCCAGCGAACGCGCCAGCCCGCGCAGGCGCAGCGCATCGCGTTCCAGCAGACGCTGCATCGCTGCCTGCGGTCGTCCGCGCAGGGCGGCCAGGCGGCGTTGCATCGTGTCGAGCTGGCGCTGTGGGTGGTGCCCGCGCAGGACCGCCGCTGCATGGCGAAGGCGCGCAGCACGGCGCTCCTGCTGCTGGTTGAACGCGGCATGCAGGCGCCGGCCCAGATCGAGCTGGCGGCGGCGCAACAGGTCCAGTCGCGCCTGCGGGCTCTGCGCGTTCAGGCGCAGCAGGGCACGGTCAGCACGTTGCATCGCCTGCTGCATCGTGTGCCGCTGCAGCTGCGCCATGCGTGCCGCGGTGCGCCGCAGGCGCAGGGCCAGTTCGCGCTGGTCCGGTACCAGCAGCTCGGCTGCCACCGATGGCGTCGGCGCACGCAGGTCGGCGGCGAAGTCGCTCAGGCTGAAGTCGGTTTCATGGCCCACCGCCGACACTACCGGGGTGCGGCTGGCGGCGATCGCACGGGCCAGTGCTTCATCGTTGAAGGCCCACAGGTCTTCCAGTGAACCGCCGCCACGGGTCAGCAGGATCACGTCGTAGCGGCCACTGGCATCGGCGGCCTGCAGCAGGCGGGTGATCTGTGCAGCGGCGCTGCTGCCCTGCACCAGGGTCGGCAGCAGGTCCACTTCCAGCAGCGGGAAGCGGCGGCCGAGCACGCTCAGCACGTCGCGCACAGCGGCGCCGGTGGGGGAGGTGATCACCGCAAGGCGCTGCACGTGCGCCGGCAGCGGCCGCTTGCGTGCCGGGTCGAACAGGCCTTCGGCCTCCAGCCGTGCCTTCAGCTCCTCGAAGGCGCGGCGCAGTGCGCCTTCGCCGGCTTCCTCCATGTGGTCCAGCACCATCTGGTACTCGCCACGGGCGTCGTACAGGGTCACCTTGCCGCGCACCAGCACGCGCATGCCTTCGCGCGGCACGAACTTCAGGTATTGCGCCTTCATCCGGAACATCGCCGCGCGCAGCTGCGCACGTGCGTCCTTCAGGGTGAAATACAGATGCCCGGAGGCGGGACGCGCCACGCTGCCCAGTTCGGCCTCGACCCAGATCGCCGGGAAGCTGCCTTCCAGCAGGTCGCGGGCCAGGGTGTTGAGCTGGCTGGGGGTGAGGATGTCGTTGTTGCGTGGCTGCATGGGAACGGCGTGCTGCGGGCGGAACGGGGGCTCAGGATCGCACGTCAGCGCACCGTGTGCTGGCCCAGTGCCCACTGCACGTGTTCACGCACCAGCGGCGAGGGATCGTCGATGCGGGTCTGCAGGGCAGCCAGCGCTTCGGCCGAGGACGGCGCATTGCCCAGCGCCACGGCGATGTTGCGCAGCCAGCGCTCATGGCCGCTGCGCCGGATCGGGCTGCCTTCGGTGCGGCGCAGGAACTCGGCTTCGTCCCAGGCGAACAGCTGGTCCAGGCGCGCGGTATCGAGGTTGTTGCGCGCGCGGAAATCGGCTTCGTCGGTACGCTTGGCGAACTTGTTCCAGGGGCAGACCAGCTGGCAGTCGTCACAGCCGTAGATGCGGTTGCCGATCAACGGCCGCATGTCTTCGGGGATGGCACCGTCGTGCTCGATGGTCAGGTAGGAAATACAGCGCCGCGCGTCCAGCCGCTGCGGGCCGGTGATCGCGCGGGTAGGGCAGACATCGATGCAGCGCGTGCAGGTGCCGCAGTGTGCCGTAGCCGGCGCATCGATCGGCAGCGGGATATCGATGTAGATCTCGCCGATGAAGAACCAGGAACCGCCGTTGCGGTCGATCAGGCAGGTGTGCTTGCCGATCCAGCCCAGCCCCGCGTTGCGCGCCAGTGCGCGCTCCAGCACCGGCGCCGAATCGACGAATACCCGGTAGCCCAGCGGTGCCACTTCATCGTTGATCTGCGTGGCCAGCTTCTGCAGGCGGTTGCGCATCAGCTTGTGGTAGTCGCGGCCCAAGGCGTAACGGGCCACGTAGGCGCGGCCCGGGTCGGCCAGGGTTGCCCAGGCTTCGGTGTCGTCCTTGTGGCTGTAGTCCATGCCTACCGAGATCACCCGCACCGTGCCGGGCAGCAGCTCGGCCGGGCGCGCGCGCAGGGTGCCGTGGCGCGCCATCCAGTCCATCGTGCCGTACAGGCCCTGGCCCAGCCAGTCGGCCAGGTGCGCCTCGTCCTCGCCCAGCTCGATGCCGGCGATGCCGCAGCGCTGGAAGCCATGCGCACGCGCCAGTTCGCGGATGCGCTGTACGGCCTGGACCGGATCGACAGGGGAGGGGGCGGGAGACATATGCACCAGTATAAAATCCCCGCATGGCCAACCTTGCCGCTCTGTTCGATTCCGCTGCCGCGCGCGCGCTTGATGCGCAGGCCTCGGCACTGGCTGCCGAGGGCGGCTGGAGCCTGATGGCGCAGGCCGGCCACGCCGCCTGGCAGTGCCTGCTGCAGCATTGGCCACAAGCGCAGCGGATCGGCGTGGTGGTTGGCGCAGGAAACAACGGCGGCGATGGCCTGGTGCTGGCCCGCCATGCACGACAGGCCGGGCGTACGGTGACGGTGATCGCCTTGCCGGGCAAGCCACCGGCGACGTCGCTGGCGCAGCGTGCCGCATCGGAATTCACGTCCGACGGCGGCACCATCACCGATTTCGACGGCGCGCTGCCCGAGGCCGATATCTGGGTCGATGCCCTGTTCGGTCTGGGCTTCGACCGTGCGCCGGAAGGTGTGGCGCAGGCGCTGATCGTCGCCCTCAACGCGCAGGCGGCACCGGTTCTGGCGCTGGACGTCCCCAGTGGCGTCGATGCCGATCGGGGCGCCGTACCGGGCGAGGCGGTGAAGGCTGCTTTGACCCTGCAGTTCATCGTGCCGCATCGCGGGCTGTATACCGGCGATGCGCTGGATCACTGTGGCCAGAAGGCGCTGGCGCCGCTGCAGCTGCCCGCGGCCGCATGGCAGGGCGTGTCACCCGCCGTGGAGCACTGGACCCAGGCGCGCTTGCCGGCACTGCTGCCGCCGCGCCGCGCCAACAGTCACAAGGGCGAATCCGGCCACGTGCTGTGCGTCGGCGGCAACCACGGCAGCGGCGGTGCCATCGCCATGGCAGCCGAGGCCGCCTTGCGCGCAGGGGCGGGGCTGTTGAGCCTGGGCACCCGCCGCGACCACGTCGGTCCACTGCTGGCTCGGCTGCCCGAGGCGATGACCCATGCACTGGAAGACGGCGATGTGCTGCCGGCGCTGCTGGACAAGGCCAGGGTGGTGGCGATCGGGCCGGGCCTGGGCCAGGACGAATGGGCGCGCGCGCTGTTTGCGCGGGCGCTGGCCAGCGCCAAACCGCTGGTGGTCGATGCCGATGCACTGAATCTGCTGGCGCAGGATCCGCGCGCGCTGCCGGACGCCATCCTTACGCCACATCCGGGCGAGGCCGCGCGCCTGCTCGGCTGCAGTACCGCTGACATCCAGGCCGATCGCTACCGTTGTGCGCAGGCGTTGGCCGAACGCTTCCACGCCGTGGTGGTGTTGAAGGGCGCGGGCAGCATCGTGACGGCGCCCGGGCAGGCGCCACGGCTGATCGCTGCAGGCAATCCCGGCATGGCCGTAGGAGGCATGGGCGATCTGCTCACCGGCATCATCGCCAGCCTGCGCGCGCAGGGCCTGGCCGCCTTCGACGCCGCCGCGGCCGGTGCGCTGCTGCATGGGCTCGCGGGCGACGCCGCGGCCGCCGATGGCGCGCGCGGCCTGCTTCCTACTGATCTGCTGTCGCCGTTGCGGCGACTGGCCAACCCGGAACTTTCCCGATGATCGATTTCTTCCTTGCCGACAGCGATGTCACTGAACTGCTCGGGCAATGGCTGGCGGCCACGCGGCCGCCGCAGGCGCTGGTCGAATTGCGCGGCGACCTGGGGGCCGGCAAATCCACCACGGCCCGCGCACTGCTGCGCGCGCTGGGTGTCCAGGGCGCCATCCGCAGCCCGACCTACACCCTGGTCGAGCGCTATCCGCTGGCCGGCGGTGGCGAGGCCTGGCATCTGGATCTGTACCGGATCGGGCAGGCCGGCGAACTCGATTTCCTCGGGCTGGACGAGGGCAGCGCGGTACTATGGCTGGTTGAATGGCCGGAACGCGGTGCCGGTGCGCTGCCGCCAACCGACCTGGTGGTGGCGCTGGAGATCGAGGGACAAGGGCGTCGCGTTCGTCTCACTGGCGCCAGCGACGCGGGGCATGAATGGCTGAAACGGCTTCCCCAAGGAGGCGACTTGCAGGCCATATCTGTCGGCTGACGAGAACAAACACCGGCAGGTTACGGATTATTAAGGAAAAAGGTGTTGCATTCCGTTCAGTGCGGTGATTGAATCCTGAGCCATGCGCCCGGGGAACCGTCTCATCGCCATCTGTGCCGCCGTCGGACTGGGTCTGGCGAGCGTCAGCGCGTGGGCCGGTGAAATTCGCCAGGTCCTGCTGAATACCGGTGCCACCGGCACCCGTGCCGAGATCTCGCTGGTGGGCAGTGGCGGTTACAAGACGATGTCGCTGGCCGGACCGAACCGCCTGGTGGTCGATTTCCCGGACTCCAGCGCCGTACGCAACCTGAAAATGCCAGCGGCGCAGGGCGTGGTCACCGCGGTGCGCACCGGACAGCCGGTGCCGGGTACCTTTCGTGTCGTTTTCGACCTTGCTGAATCGGTGGCGCCGTTCCGCCCACAGATGCAGCGCGAGGGCAATGAATCCAAGCTGGTGATCGAATGGCCGGGCGATGGCCCGGCCGTGGCCGCCAGCCGTCCGGCAGCGACGCCGGCGGTGCCGCCGCAGGCGCCGGCCAACACGCCCGCACCGACGCCGACGCCGGCGGAGAGCGCGCAGGCGCGTACCGATGCCGCGCGTGCCACGGCGCTGCTGACTGCCCAGGTGCGGCAGCAGGCCAGTGCCACCGCCGCCGCGCCGGCCACGCCTACCCCGGCGCCATCCACCGCGCCGGCCCAGGTCGCGGCGGCGGGTACCGTGGCCAGCAGTTCGCCTTCTTCCTCGCCGGCCGCGATCCTCGCTGGGCAGCGCACCGCAGCGGTGGTGACCACGCCGCCGGCCACGGTGCCTGCGCCGGCACCGACGCCGGTGGAACCGCCGCGCCCGGCCATGCCCAGTGATGCCTCCCGCATCCGCATGCAGGCCGGCATGCGCCATCTGGTGGTGGCCATCGATCCCGGTCACGGAGGCCAGGATCCGGGCGCGATCGGCCCGACCGGCAAGCGTGAGAAGGATGTCACCCTGGCGGTGGCGCGGGAACTGGCCCGTCAGGTCAATGCGACGCCAGGCCTGAAGGCCTACCTTACGCGCGACAGCGACGTGTTCATTCCGCTGCCGATGCGCGCGCAGAAGGCGCGTGCGAACAAGGCCGACATCTTCATTTCCATCCATGCCGACGCGGCCGAGAACCGTTCGGCCACCGGTTCGTCGGTGTACGTGCTGTCGACCAAGGGCGCCTCTTCGCAGCGCGCCCGTTGGCTGGCAGACAAGGAAAACGCGGCCGATCTGGTCGGTGGCGTTCGCCTGCAGCAGACCGAGGGCACGCTTGCCAATGTGCTGCTGGACCTGGCGCAGAGCGGCTACATGAAGGCGTCCGAAGACGCCGCCGGCCACGTGCTGGGCGGCCTTAAGCGGATCGGCAACAACCACAAGCCGAACATCGAGCGCGCCAACTTCGCGGTGCTGCGTACGTCGGACATGCCGGCGATGCTGGTGGAAACCGCGTTCATCTCCAACCCGGATGAAGAGCGTCGCCTGACCGACCCGGCCTACCAGCGCAAGATCGCCGGTGCCGTGCTCGATGGCGTGCACACCTTCTTCAGCCGCCAGCCACCGCCGGGCACGCTGTACGCGGCCCGTGCCCAGGCCGAGATCGACGCCGCAGCCACCATGGCCGGCGGCAGCAAGTAATCCGCTTCCTGTAGAGCGCGGTAGAGTCGACTGTTGGTTGACTACGTGCGCAGCGCGGGGCTTTTCGGCGCCCGGGCGGAGAGCAGTCGACTGACAGTCGACTCTACCCACGGGCGCTCCGCTATCATCGACCCATGAAGTCTGCTGCCCATCATCTCCCATGAGCGCGCCCGGTCCGCGCCCGATCCGGCCCTTGCCGGAGATCCTGATCAACCAGATCGCCGCTGGCGAAGTGGTCGAGCGTCCCGCTTCGGTGGTCAAGGAGCTGGTCGAGAACGCGATCGACGCCGGTGCCAGCCGCGTAGATATCGATCTTGAAGAGGGCGGTGTACGCCTGATCCGCATCCGCGACAACGGCAGTGGCATCGCGCCGGAGCAGCTGCCGCTGGCGGTATCGCGCCACGCGACCAGCAAGATCGCCGATCTGGACGATCTTGAATCGGTGGCCACGCTCGGTTTCCGTGGCGAAGCGCTGCCGTCGATCGCCTCGGTCAGTCGCTTCACCCTGGCCTCGCGTCGCGCACATGACGAGCATGGTTCCGCGCTGCAGATCGAAGGCGGGAAGATCGGTGAGGTGACGCCGCGCGCGCATGCGCCGGGTACCACGGTGGAAGTGCGCGAGCTGTTTTACAACGTACCGGCGCGGCGCAAGTTCCTGCGCGCCGAGCGCACCGAGCTGGGCCATATCGAAGAATGGCTGCGCTCGCTGGCCCTGGCGCGGCCGGACGTCGAACTGCGCGTGTCCCACAACGGCAAGGCCTCGCGCCGTTACAAGCCGGGCGATCTGTATTCCGATACGCGATTGGCAGAAACGCTGGGCGAGGATTTCGCCAACCAGGCCGTGCGCGTGGATCACAGTGGCGCCGGCCTGCGCCTGCATGGCTGGATCGCGCAGCCGCATTACTCGCGTGCCAGCGCCGACCAGCAGTACCTGTACGTCAACGGCCGTTCGGTGCGCGATCGCAGCGTCGCCCACGCGGTGAAGATGGCGTACGGCGATGTGCTGTACCACGGTCGGCAGCCGGCCTATGTGCTGTTCCTCGAACTGGACCCGACCCGTGTTGATGTCAACGTGCACCCGGCCAAGCACGAGGTGCGCTTTCGTGATTCGCGGCTGGTGCATGACTTCGTCTACCGCACGCTGAAGGACGCGTTGGCTGATACCCGCGCGGGCATGTCGGCGCAGGAGATCGGTGCGGGTCCGGTGCATCCGGTGGACGCCGCTGCTGCATCGATGGCATCGAGCGCGGGCGCATCGGGTTTCGGGCTGGTGCGTGGGCCTGCGCCCGGTGCCGGCTCGGGCGCAGGCGGTGGCTTTTCCGGCTGGCGCCCGCAGCAGCCCCTTGGGCTGCAGGTTGCTGATGCTCCGGCGGCCTACGCCGCGCTGTATGCCACGCCGGCCGGTGCCGAGCCCGGGGCGGCGCTGCCGCCGATGCCGACCGAGAACGGACTGCCGGTCACCAGTGCCGATGCCGGAGTGCCGCCGCTGGGCTATGCGATCGCGCAGCTGCACGGCATCTACATCCTGGCCGAGAACGCCGAAGGCCTGATCGTGGTCGACATGCATGCCGCACACGAACGCATCGGCTACGAGCGCCTGAAGAACGCGCACGATGGCATCGGCCTGCAGTCGCAGCCGTTGCTGGTGCCGATCACGCTGGCGGTGGGCGAGCGCGAGGCCGATACCGCCGAAAGCGAAGCCGACACGCTGGCCGCACTCGGCTTCGAAGTGACCCGTGCCGGCCCCGGTTCACTGCACGTGCGCAGCATACCGGCACTGCTGGCGCATGCCGAACCGGAAGGCCTGCTGCGCGACGTGCTGACCGACCTGCGCGAGCACGGCCAGAGCCGCCGCGTGGCCAGCGCGCGCGACGAGCTGCTGTCGACCATGGCCTGCCACGGCGCGGTGCGTGCCAACCGTCGCCTGACCGTGCCGGAAATGAACGCGCTGCTGCGCGACATGGAGATCACCGAGCGGTCCGGCCAATGCAACCACGGCCGGCCGACCTGGGCCCGTTTTTCGCTGGCGGAGATCGACCGCTGGTTCCTGCGCGGACGTTGAGGGGAGCATCGATGCGTTATCGGGGAATGGGCAGCCTGCTGGTCGCCATGGTGTTGGCCGCCTGCAGCCCCGCGCCGCCGCCGGCACCGGCTTCGGCCGCGGAGGATCCGTCCTATGCCGCCGGGCAGCAGCAGTGGCGGGTGGCACGCTATCAGGACCTGACCCGCCCGGACGGTTGGACAGCGCTGGTCGGCCTGCACTGGCTGCAGAACAGATCGCACTTTGTCGGCAGTGGCGCGACCAATGGCATCCGCCTGGCGGTGGGGCCGGACAAGCTGGGCCTGCTGCGCCGCGAAGGCAGCCAATGGTGGTTCACTCCCGAAGCCGGTACGGACGTCAGCCATGGGGGCAAACCGGTCCGCGGCCGCATCCGCATCGACACCGACAAGGATCCGCAGCCGACGCTGCTGGCCTTCGATGGTGGCAAAGGCCAGCTCAGCATCATCCGTCGCGGTCCGCGCGATGCGCTGCGGGTCAAGCACGCCGATGCGCCTGCACGCCGTGGGTTCGCCGGCCTGGAGTACTGGCCGGGCGGTTCTGACTGGCAGGTGCAGGCGCGCTTCATCGCGCACCCGCCAGGCAAGACCCTGCCGATCGTCGATATCACTGGCTTGACCACCGAGATGCCGAACGCGGGCGCGGTCGAGTTCCAGCGTGATGGCCGCAACTGGCGGCTGGAGGCGATAGGTGCACCCGGGCAGCCGCTGTTCCTGATCTTCGCCGACCGCACCAGCGGTCGCGGCAGCTATCCGGCTGGGCGTTACCTGGACACCGATGCGCCAGGCGCCGATGGTACGGTGCGCATCGATTTCAACCATGCCTACAACCCACCGTGTGCGTTCACCGCCTATGCAACCTGCCCGTTGGCGCCGCCTGAAAACCGGCTGGACCTGCGCGTGGAAGCGGGCGAGAAGGTCTACCACCTGCCTGAAGGAGAAGGCTGAGATGCCGATCAGATCACTGTTGCGTGCCGCCGTTCTGTTGGCGGCCTGTGCGCTGGCACCGCTGGTTGCAGCACGTACCCTGCAAGCCGACACCGCTGGCGCAGCGGCGGCCAGGCCGCCGGTGCCGTTGCTGTGGAAAGTGACTGGCCCAGGCGACTCACGCCTCTACCTGCTCGGTTCCTTCCACCTGCTGAAGCCGCAGGACTACCCGCTGTCGCCCGATGTCGAACAGGCGTTCGAGGCCTCACAGCGGGTAGTGTTCGAACTGTCGCCGGAAGACATGCAGTCGCCCCAGCTGGCCAGCCGCATGGTGCAGGCGGCGATCCGCACCGATGGCAGCGAGCTGAAGCGTGATCTGGATGCGGCCACTTGGCAGAAGCTGCAGGCCTTTGCTGCCGAGAACCAGTTGCCGCTGGCGCAGATGCAGGGCATGAAGCCTTGGTTCGTCGGCCTGAGCATTTCGATCGGGCAGATGCAGAAGCTCGGCCTGGACCCGGCGCTGGGCCTGGACCGCCACTTCATGGAGCGCGCGCAGAAGACCGGCCGCAAGACGGCGGGACTGGAGGACATTGATACCCAGATCGGCATGCTTGACGGAATGACGCTGCAGGAACAGCGGCAGATGCTGGCCGAAGCACTGGACCAGGCCGGCAAGGCCGATGAGCAGGCGCGGCTGCTGCATGATGCGTGGCGCCGCGGTGATGATCGCCTGCTGTGGACCAAGATGGCGGCAGAGATGCGCCAGCAGTACCCGCAGCTGTACCAGCGCATCAACACCGGGCGCAACGATGCCTGGGTGCCGAAGCTGCAGCCGTACCTGCAGGCCGGGCAGGGCGGTACGCTGGTGGTGGTCGGCACGCTGCACCTGCTGGGCAGTGATGGCGTGGTCGAGAAACTGAAGGCGAAAGGGTACAAGGTCGAGCGCGTGTGCTCGGCGTGCAAGGCGAAACGCTGACGTATCGTTGGCGCGATCCAGACAGAAACGGCGCGCCAGGGGCGCGCCGTTTTCGTGTCAGCCTGTGAAGCGGCTCAGCGGCGGGTCTTGCTGCCGGTGCCGGTGCCGGTGCCCGGTTCGTTCGGCTTGTTGCCGGTGCCCGTGCCCGTGCCGGTGCCGCCCGGGCGCGGGCCACCGAAGCCGCTGCCCATGCTGCGCTGGAATTCCTGCCACAGCTCCAGGTTGCGCTCGGTCAGCTGGTTCATCATCGCCCACGGGGTCTGGCCCAGCAGGTTGCCCATCTGCTGGCGGAACTGTTGCTGCTGGTCGAGGAAGACCTGCATGCTGCGCTCCAGGTAGTTGCCCATGAAGCCCTGCAGGGAATCGCCGTAGAAGCGGATCAGCTGGCTCAGCAGCTGCGTGGACAGCATCGGTTCGCCGTCCTGTTCCTGGTCGGCGATGATCTGCAGCAGGACCGATCGCGTGAGGTCGTCGCCGCTCTTGGCGTCGCGGACTTCGAAGTCTTCACCGTCCAGGATCAGCTGGCGCACGTCCTCGATGGTGATGTAGCTGGAGATCTCGGTGTCGTAGAGACGGCGGTTCGGATACTTCTTGATGATGCGGGTCGCAGCCATGAAGCGGTACTCGTCACAGTAGACGCGCAGCATGGCGCAGTGCAGCAGCGGTTGCAACCGCCCCAGCCCCCGCCAGGCTTGGCTTTCAGGGGCGATCATGTTGCGCAACAAGGGTTTGCGTGCTGCGCAGCATGACCATCGGCAGGGGCCGCCGGTGCATGCCGCGGCGCCCCCTGCGCGGCTCACCAGCCCATGTGGTGGCCGCCGTTGATGTCCAGGTTGCTGCCGGTGATCCACGAGGCTTCCTCGGCCACCAGGAAAGACACGCCATAGGCGATTTCTTCCGGCTTGCCGAGGCGCCCGGTGGGAATGTCGGCGATGATCTTGGCGCGCACGTCCTCCGGAACTGCCATCACCATGTCGGTGGCGACGTAGCCGGGCGAAATGGTGTTGACCGTGATGCCGAAGCCGGCGTTCTCGCGGGCCAGCGAGATGGTGAAGCCGTGCATGCCGGCCTTGGCCGCAGCATAGTTGGCCTGGCCGTACTGGCCCTTCAGGCCGTTGATCGAGCTGATCTGGATGACCCGGCCCCAGCCGCGGCGGCGCATGCCTTCGATGACCGGCCGGGTGACGTTGAACACCGAGTTGAGATTGGTGTTGATCACATCGTGCCACTGGTCCGCGCGCATGCGGTGGAAGGTGGTGTCACGGGTGATGCCGGCGTTGTTGACCAGGATCTCGACCGGGCCCAGCTCGGCCTCGACGGCGCGCACCAGCGCTTCGGCGCTGCCTGGATCGGAGACATCGCCCGGGAAGATCGACACGTTGTAGCCGCGCTCGGTCATCGCCTGCTGCCAGACGCGGGCCTTGGCCTCGTCGCGGTAGTTGGTGGCGACCCGGTGACCCTGGTCGGCCAGGCGTTGGCAGATGGCGGTACCGATGCCGCCGGTTCCGCCGGTGACCAGTGCGACGCGAGATGTCATGGAGTGCTGTCCGGGTATCAGGTGGGTGAAGGGGGATTCTGCAACATCGGCGCGGAAAGTGCGCCGGCCGGCAACAGGACGTCGGTCCGCGGCAGCCGCGCCGGGTCGAACGCCCGTTGCGCAGCCTCCAGCAGCGCATCCCGCTCATCGGCGCCGTCCAGTGCGGCAGGCGCCTGGCCCAGCAGCTGCCAGAGCGCGCGCAATGCCGGCACCGGCCGCGTGCTGTCCACCGGCAGCGACGCCAGCGACTTGGACAGTTTGTGCCCCGGGGCATCGAGCAGCAGCGGCAGGTGCCAGTAGCGTGGCACGGCCAGGCCCAGCGCCTGCTGCAGCAGGATCTGCCGCGCGGTGGAATCGAGCAGGTCGGCGCCGCGCACCACTTCGGTCACGCCCTGTTCGGCGTCATCGACCACCACGGCCAACTGGTAGGCCCAGCAGCCATCTGCACGGCGCAGCACGAAGTCGCCAACCTCGGCATGCACGTCCTGCTGCTGCGGGCCGCGCAGGCCATCGTCGAAGTGCACGATGCTGCCCGGCGGCACGCGGAAGCGGACGGCAGGGTCCGGTCGCGGTTGCCGCGCAACGCAGCGGTGATGGATGCCGCCGTTGGCGGCCAACTCGCTGCGGCTGCAGTGGCAGATGAAGGCCAGATCGCTGGCCAGCAACACATCCAGCGCGGCCTGGTAGGCCTCGCCGCGGGTGCTCTGCCAGAGGATCGGGCCGTCGTGGGCGAGGCCGAACGCGGCCAGCGCCTGCAGCTGTGATGTGGCGGCACCGGGCACGGTGCGCGGCGGATCGACGTCTTCGATGCGCAGCCGCCACAGGCCGCCATGGTGGCGGGCCAGCAGCCAACTGCCGAAGGCGGCGAGCAGGGATCCGGGATGGAGCAGGCCGGTCGGCGAGGGCGCGAAACGGCCGCAGGGAATGGGGGAGGTCATGCTGGCTGAATCGTCGGTCAGGTTGGCGCTTGAATTCAAGCTGACCACGCCGCAAATTGACCGGTATCGACCCCTTCCGAGCCGGATTTTCCCATGTTTACCCGCATTGCCCTGTTCCTGGCGACCAACTTCGCGGTCCTGATCCTCGCCAGCATCGTGATGTCGCTGGCGGGAACCGACCCGAGCAAGATGAGCGGTCTGCTGATCATGGCCGGCATCTTCGGTTTCGGTGGCTCCTTCATCTCGCTGCTGCTGTCCAAGTGGATGGCCAAGCGCTCCACCGGTGCGGTGGTGATCACCGAGCCGCGCAACCAGACCGAGCGCTGGCTGCTGGCCACCGTCGAGCGGCAGGCCAAGGCGGCCGGCATCGGCATGCCCGAGGTGGCGGTCTATGACGGCCCGGAGATCAATGCCTTCGCCACCGGTGCCAACCGCAACAACGCGCTGGTGGCGGTGTCCACCGGCCTGCTGCACAACATGAGTGAAGACGAGGCCGAAGCGGTGCTGGGCCACGAGATCGCCCACGTCGCCAACGGTGACATGATCACCATGGCACTGCTGCAGGGCGTGTTGAACACCTTCGTGATCGTGCTGGCCCGCGTGGTCGGCGGCATCATCGACAGCGCGCTGTCGGGCAACCGCGAAGGCGGCGGCCGCGGCTTCGCCTACTACATCATCGTGTTCGTGCTGGAGATGGTGTTCGGCCTGTTCGCGACCATGATCGCCATGTGGTTCTCGCGCCACCGCGAGTTCCGCGCCGATGCAGGCGGTGCCTCGCTGGCGGGCCGCCAGAAGATGATCGCCGCGCTGGAGCGCCTGCAGTTGAACCACGGCCAGAGCACGCTGCCGACCCAGATTGCCGCCTTCGGCATTTCCGGTTCGACGGCGAAGAAGCTGTTCATGAGCCACCCGCCGCTGGAAGAGCGCATCGCCGCGCTGCGGGCGTCGACGGTGGCGTAACTCTCTGCTCCTTGTTAGTGCAGGAACGCCTGGCCCCGCGCCGGGCGTTTTTGTTTTGCGCGCGCACGCATTGGTGGCGCCAGGCGATGCCTAGGATCATTTCCGCGACCGCGGAGGGGTGTCACTTTCTTTGCGCGCAAAGAAAGTAACCAAAGAAACGCTCCGCCAGCCGCGAGCCGTCGCTACGCGCCGGTACCCTGCGCTTCTCGGTGAATCAGGGGACGGCGCCGAACTCGCTGCGCTCAGACACCGGCGCCTCTTCGCCCCTGATTCCCCTGCGATGCTCGGCTCGCTCAAGGCGGACTGGAAGATCAAGATCAAGATCGACAGCATCCACACGTGGCGCGGATCTACTGGGTGCAGCTGTGGCATTTGACGTTGGGTCCGCCTTGAGCGAGCCGAGCACCGCAGGTCCGGCGAGGGCGAAGAGGTGCGGGTGTCTGAGCGCAGCGAGTTCCCGCACCGTCCCTCGACGGTCCGAGGAGCGCAGGGTACCGGCGTGCGCAGCACGTCGGCTCGCGCCCCGGCGGCGTGTTTCTTTGGTTACTTTCTTTGCACGAGCAAAGAAAGTGACACCCCTCCGCGGTCGCGGAAACGACTCTCCGTGCGCACAAACGAAAACGGCACCTTCGCAGATGCCGTCCCCATGAACCGCTTTACGCGAAACCTCAGAACTTCGCGTCGAACTCGGCGGCGTAGCCGGTGTTCACCAGCACCTTCTGCAGCGACTCGGCCACCTTCAGGTTGCCGGCTACGATCTGGTGGGTCTCCGGGCCACGGTTGTCCATGCGGCCCAGGGTCGCGCCCTTGAAGTCACAGACCTTGCCGCCCGCCTCGCGGACCAGCAGCAGGCCGGCGGCGATGTCCCACGCCTTCACACCGGCTTCGAAGTAGGCGTCGGCGCGGCCGCAGGCCACGTAGGCCAGGTCCAATGCGGCCGAACCGGTGCGGCGGATGTCCTCGCCGTGCACCAGCAGGGCGTCGACCGCCTTCAGCTGGGCGCTGGCGCGGCTGCGCTCGCGCGGGGCGAAACCGGTGTGGATCATCGTGCCTTCCAGATCCTTGCGGTCGGCCACGCGGATGCGGCGGTCGTTCAGCACGGCGCCGGCACCACGGCTGGCGGTGAACAGTTCATTGCGCAGCGGGTCGAAGATGACCGCGTCGGTCGGCTCGCCGTTCTCGACCAGCGCGATCGACACGCAGTAGTGCGGCACGCCACGCAGGTAGTTGCTGGTGCCGTCCAGCGGGTCGATGACCCACATCTGGCGACGCTCGCCCTGCACGCCACCTTCTTCACCGAAGATGCCGTAGTCCGGGTAAGCGCGCTTGAGTTCCTTGACGATGACCTTTTCCGCGTCCGCATCCACTTCGCTGGCGTAGTCCATCCGGCCCTTCTGCACCACGTTCAGTGCCTCGAGCTTGTTGATGTTGCGCAACAGGACGTTGCCGGCGAGGCGGGCGGCCTTGACCATGACGGTGACGGCGGGTTTCTGCATGGCGTGGGCTCCCGGAAAGGCAGAAGAGATGGACTGGCGGGGGAAAAGAGCGGGTCCGGCGCAGTGGCCGGCCGCACAGTTTACCATTGGTCATCGTCCAGCTCGACCTTTTCCCTGTTCATGTCCCAGTTTCCCGCCGCCACCCGCCTCCGATTCGTCCTGGTCGGTACCCAGCATCCCGGCAACATGGGGGCCGCCGCCCGTGCCCTGAAGACCATGGGCCTGGCCCGCCTGGTGCTGGTCGCTCCCGAAAAGCCTCTGGACGAGGAGGCCTTCCGCCGCTCGGCCGGGGCCGAAGATGTGCTGGGGGACGCCCCGGTGGTCGCCACCCTGGCCGAGGCCGTGGCCGATTGCCGCCTGGTGCTGGGCTGCACCGCGCGTGCCCGCCGCGTGCAGCTGGAGGAGTACCTGCCGGCCGATGCCGCCGCCCGCGCGGTGGCCAAGGCGGGCGAGGGCGCCGAGGTGGCGCTGGTGTTCGGTCGTGAGCGCACCGGCCTGACCAACGAGGAACTGCAGCTCTGCCATGCGGCGGTGCACATCCCGTCCGATCCTGAGTTCAGCTCGCTCAACCTGGCGGCCGCCGTACAGGTGCTGGCCTATGAAACGCGCATGCAGCTGCTGGGCGCGCAGCCGGCCCCCAATGCCGAGCCCGGCTTCCGCGAACAGGCCGCCAGCCATGAGCAGATGGAGAGCTTCTTCGCCCAGCTCGGCGACACGCTGGACGAGATCGATTTCCACAAGGGCCGCGCGCCGGAATCGGCGATGCGCAAGCTGCGCCGCCTGTTCCTGCGTAGCGAGCCAAGCGAGCAGGAAGTGCGCCTGTTGCGCGGCATCCTCGCCGACACCCAGCGCATGGCGCGACTGGCACAAGCAGGCAACAAGAACAGCTGACGACGTTCTCATTTTTTCGGGTAGTCTGTCTGGATACCCAGGGGGGGATGAAGCCTGTGTCGGGTCTGCGAAAGGCAATGCAGGGGGGACTGCTGAGCCTGGCCATGGTCCTGCTGGCCGGGACGGTGCGTGCAGCACCGGACCACGTGCTGGTGCTGGGCCGGATCAGCGATGATCCCAAGGCCCACTACGAGCAGCTTCAGCCCTTGCTGGATTACGTGGTGGCGCGCATGCACGACGTTGGCATCAAGGAGGGAAGGATCCTGATGGCACGCGATCCACAGCAGATGGCCAGCTATCTGCGGCGCGGTCGTGTCGACTGGGTCACGGAAACCTCGGGTACGGCGGTGGCGCTGGGCCAGCGCAGTGGCGCCCGTCCGCTGCTGCTGACCGAGCGCAACGGTGTGCGGGAGTACCAGACGGTTTTCTTCGTGCGCCGCGACAGCCCGATCCAGCGCATGCAGGATCTGCGGGGCCATCGCCTGGCCCTGCAGAACACGGCGTCCACCAGTGCCTACCTGGTGCCGGTGATGACGTTGCTGCAGGAAGGCCTGTCGCCGCAGATCCTGGCCGGTGCATGGGACATGCCGGGCCCAGATAGCGTGGGCTACGTATTTGCACGCAGCGAGCTGAACATCGCGACGTTCGTGCACAAGGGGGTGGTTGACGTGGGAGCAGTGAGCAGCGTGGACTGGAATGACGAACGGCGGATGCCAGCAGCGTTCCGGCGCGACTTCCGCGAGCTGCTGCGCACCGAACCCTACCCGCGTGCGGTGGAGATGGTCCGCGCCGACCTTGATCCACGCGTGCGCGATCGCCTGCAGGAAGTGCTGCTGCAGGCGGCCGGCGACCCGAGGGCACGGGGAGCGCTGCATCGGTTTTTTGGCACTTCCGGGTTCCACCGTGTCGATGCGCATGCGCAGCAGCGGCTGGATGAATTGAAACAAGGATTGACGCGCGTGCGGATGGAAGTGGAATGAAGTGGCTTGGCTCGGGGATGCAGGCCCGGTTCCTGCTCGCGATGGGCGGGGCAATGGTCGTGGTGATCGCGATCCTGGCAGTGTTGTTGGGGCGGCAAGCGGCGATGCAGGGCGAGGTGCGCAACCTCAGCGGTGGCGTCATCCATGAATTGTTCGACCGCAGCGTGCGCAGCCGCGGCGAGGCGATGGCGCGCGAGTTGTCCGATGCGCTGGCCAACCCGTTGTACTACCGTGACCTGGACCAGGTTGGCGTACTGGTGCGCAGTACTGCGCGCCAGCCCGTGGTGCGCTACGTGCTGGTGTTCGACGAACGCGGCCGGCTGGTTCACGACGGCTCGGTCGAAGTATCCGGTTTCGGCCAGCCGATGGCTGATCCTCTTGCACCCAAGGCCGCGGCTGCGCAGGCGCTGGTCGTGCAGGAGTCGCCGAAGGTGCTCGACAACACCATGCCGATCATGGTCGGCAACCAGCGCATTGGCGGCGTCCGCGTCGGCATGGCGCTGGATGAGGTGCAGCAGCGCGAGCAGGCAGCCAACGCCACCTTGGGCGAACGCCTTCAGCAGGTCGGCAGCCGTCACCTGGGCTGGCTGCTGTTGATGCTGGGCCTACTGGTGGTGATCGGCGTGGTCGTGATCCTGTACGTGCAGCGTACTCTGGTTGCGCCGATCCGTGATCTTGCCGTCGCTGCCCGTCGCATCGAGGCGGGCGACTACCAGACGCCGCTGGCCGAGAACACCCGCGACGACGAGGTGGGTGAACTGGTGCGCGGTTTTGCCCGCATGCGTGATGCGATCGCCCGCCATGACCGCGAAGTGCGGCGCATGGCCTATACCGACGCGTTGACCGGGCTGACCAACCGGCTGGCATTCCGCGAGGCGCTTGATCATCGGTTGATGGCTGCCCGTGCCGCCAATCACCGGTTGGGCCTGTTGTTCGCCGATATCGACGACTTCAAGCGAGTCAATGACACCCTTGGCCACGAAGCTGGCGATGAAGCACTGCTGCAGTTTGCACAGCGTATCGATCGCGCGGTCACCGAAGCCGGGGGCGATGAAGCCCTGTTGGCGCGCTTCGGCGGAGATGAGTTCGTGATCCTGGTGGGCGATGGTGATGTGGCCGCAAATGCGCGGCTGCTGGCTGAAGTGCTGGTGCGGGAGCTGGGCAAGCCGCTGGTGGTGCAGGGCCGGGAACTGTTCCTGGGTACCTCGATCGGCGTGACCCTGTTCCCTGACGATGCGGCCGATGCCACCACCCTGCTGAAGAACGGCGACATTGCCATGTACCAGGCAAAGATGGCGGGCAAGAACTGCTATCGCTATTACAGCCGGGCGATGGACCATGCAGTCGAGCGTCGCGTGCATATGGAACAGGAGCTGCGCGGCGCCTGGGAGCGCGGCGAACTGCGCCTGGCCTACCAGCCGATCTTCCGCATGCGCGACCGCCGCATGGTCGGCGTTGAAGTGCTGCTGCGCTGGCAGCACCCGACCCTGGGCACGATCCCGCCTTCGGTGTTCATCGAGGTGGCCGAGCAGAGTGGCCTTATCGAAGTCATCGGCCCGAAGGTGCTGCGTGCGGCCTGCATGGAGGCCGCGCAATGGCCGCGCGGGACGGCCGGGGACGACCTGTTCGTGTCGGTCAACGTGTCGCCACGGCAGTTGCGCGGCGGCGAACTGCCGGCACTGGTGGCGCAGTGCCTGCATGAGTCCGGGCTACCGGCCTCGCGCCTGCATCTGGAGCTGACCGAAACCGCCGTGATCGGCGACGAGATGGTGGCCGCACAGCTGCTGGACAAGCTGCACCGCACCGGCGTGAAGGTCTGGCTGGACGATTTCGGCACCGGCTTCTCCGGTCTCAGCCATCTTCGCCAGGTACCGGTGGACGGGGTGAAGATCGACAAGAGCTTCGTGGCCGACATGCAGCGCGATCCCGACGATCTGGCGCTGACCACGGCGATCATCGCCATGGCCCACGCACTGGGCATCACCGTGGTGGCCGAGGGCATCGAGCAGCAGGCGCAGTTCGACCTGCTGGTGCAGCGCGGCTGCGATCTTGGCCAGGGCTACTGGCTGAGTCATCCGGTGACCGCCACCGAAGTGGTGCGGATGATCGAATCGGGCCTCTGACCGACACAAAAAAAAGGGACGGAGGGGATTAAGTCGCTTATGCATTTGCGACTTAATCCCCTCCGTCCCCTTTTTTGGGGCTACAGCGGACGCTTGCTCGGGTCGCCGGGCAGTTCGCGCACCAGTTTCGGGATCAGATAACCGGACAGGCGCGCGGTCAGGCCGGCAATCAGCGCCTTGGCCTGGGCGTCATCCACTTCGAAGTGGGCCACGCCCTCGACCCGGTCCAACTGATGCAGGTAGTAGGGAAGCACGCCGGCGTCGAAGCTGCGCTCGCTCAGGTCCTGCAGGGCCTGCACGCTGTCATTGACCCCGCGCAGCAACACCGCCTGGTTCAGCAGTTGGGCGCCGGTAGCGCGCAGGCGGGCCATCGCCGCGTCCACGCTGGCGTCGAATTCATTGGCATGGTTGGCGTGGACCACGATCGCCAGCGGCCAGGGCAGACTGCCCAGCCAGGAGACCAGCTCATCGTCCACGCGCTCGGGCAGCACGATCGGCAGCCGGGTGTGGATGCGCAGGCGGTGGATATGCGGGATGGCGCGCAGGGCATCGGTCAGTTCGACCAGCTTGTGCGTGGCCAGCGACAGTGGGTCACCGCCGGACAGGATCACCTCGTCGATGTCCGGGTCGGCGGCGATGGCGGCTACGGCCTCCTGCCAGCCACCCTTGGCGGCGTTCTCCGCGCCATAGTCGAAGTGGCGGCGGAAGCAGTAGCGGCAGTTGATCGCGCAGCTGCCGGTGGCGACCAGCAGGGCGCGGCCACGGTACTTCTGGATGACGCCGGTGGCCTTCTTGGCCGCGCCATCGCCCACCGCATCGAAGCTGAACCCGGGCGCGGGACGCATTTCCTCGTCGATCGGCAGCACCTGGCGCAGCAGCGGATCGGCCGGATCACCCTTGCGCATGCGGGCCACGAACCCCTCCGGTACGCGCAGCGCGAACTGGGCCATTGCCGCTTCCGAGACGCCCAGCGCGGCCGGGTCCAGCTGCAGCCGGGCCAGCAGGGCCTGTGGGTCGCGCAGTGCCTGGCGCCAGAGCTGCTGCCAGCGCGCGGGCGCGCCTGGCGACTGGGGCCGGGGGAAGGCGGAAAGCTGCATGGAGAGGGGGCCTGCGGTTATCATGGGGGCAGAAAAACAGTCGCCCACCGGCATCCGGTGGGCTTTCCATTCTAACGGCTCGCCGCACCCGCGGCGTTTCTGCCACTCAGGAGTTTACGCATGGCCAGCTACGGCATGAACGACGTCAAGAACGGGATGAAGATCCTGGTCAACAACCAACCGGCCGTCATCATCGACACCGAATACGTCAAGCCGGGCAAGGGCCAGGCCTTCACCCGCGTGAAGTACCGCCTGATCAAGGACGGCCGTACCCAGGAAGTGACCATGAAGTCGACTGACTCGCTGGATGCAGCCGACGTCGTCGATACCGACATGAACTTCATGTACAGCGATGGCGAGTACTGGCACTTCATGGATCCGGAATCCTTCGAGCAGGTCCAGGCCACCAAGGCCGGCATGGGCGGCGCCGAGAAGTGGCTGAAGGGCGAAGAGTCCTGCGTGGTCACCCTGTGGAACGGTGAGCCGATCTTCGTGCAGCCGCCGAACTTCGTCGAGCTGAAGATCACCGAGACCGATCCGGGCGTCCGTGGCGACACCTCGGGCGGCGGCGGCAAGCCGGCCACCCTGGAAACCGGCGCCGTGGTCCGCGTGCCGCTGTTTGTCAACCAGGACGAAGTGATCCGCGTCGACACCCGTTCGGGCGAGTACTCCGCACGCGTCAAGTAATCCGGCGCAGCCGGATTACCTGTAGAGCCGAGCCATGCTCGGCTTTCCGGGCATAACCCGGAACCCGTTGCTGGCGCCCATGGCGCCGCAGCGGACAGCCGCCGGGCATGGCCCGGCGCTACCGCCTCCCGCCAGGCCCTTCTCCAATAGCCAGTGAGCCCGCATGAGCGATAGCCCGCACCTCCCCGAAGCCTGCGACCTGCTCATCGAAGCCGGTTACGTCGTTCCGATCGAGCCGCATGCGGTGGTGCTGGAAGACCATGCCGTCGCCGTGCGTGGCAGCGAGATCGTGGCCATCCTGCCGCGTGCCGAGGCGCGCGCGCGCTTCCGTGCCGCCCAGGTAGTCAGTCGCCCCGAGGCCGCGCTGATGCCGGGCCTGGTCAACGCCCACACGCACAACCCGATGACCCTGCTGCGCGGCGTCGCCGACGACCTGCCGCTGATGACCTGGCTGCAGCAGCACATCTGGCCGGTGGAAGCGGCGGTGATCGGCCCCGAATTCGTTGCCGACGGCACCACCCTGGCCATCGCCGAGATGCTGCGCGGCGGCACCACCTGCGCCAACGAGAACTACTTCTTCGGCGACGTGCAGGCCGCGGTCTACAAGAAACACGGTTTCCGCGCGCTGGTGGGCGCGGTCATCATCGATTTCCCCACCGCCTGGGCCAAGACCGACGACGAGTACTTCGCCAAGGCCGGTGAACTGCACGACCAGTGGCGCACCGATCCGCTGATCGCCACCGCGTTCGCGCCGCATGCGCCTTACACGGTCAACGATGCCAACTTCGAGCGGGTGCGTATGCTGTCCGACCAGCTCGACATGCAGGTGCACCTGCACACCCACGAGACCGCGCAGGAGATCAACGATTCGATCAAGCTGCACGGCCAGCGCCCGCTGGCGCGGCTGGATCGCCTTGGCCTGGTCAACGACCGCCTGATCGCGGTGCACATGACCCAGCTGACCGATGCGGAAATCCACCTGTGCGCCGAACGCGGCGTCAGCGTCGTGCATTGCCCCGAATCGAACCTGAAGCTGGCCTCCGGCTTCTGCCCGGCCTGCGCCCTGCAGCGCGCCGGTGTGAACCTGGCGATCGGCACCGACGGCTGCGCCAGCAACAACGACCTGGACATGTTCAGCGAGAACCGCACCGCGGCGATCCTGGCCAAGGCCGTGGCCGACGACGCCACTGCACTGGATGCGGCAACCACGCTGCGCGCGTCCACGCTGGGTGGCGCACGCGCGCTGGGCTTCGCTGACCGCATCGGTTCGATCGAAGTCGGCAAGCAGGCCGACCTGGTCTGTGTCGACCTGTCGGCGCTGGAAACCCAGCCGCTGCACAACGTGCTGTCGCAGCTGGTGTATGCCACCGGCCGCCAGCAGGTCAGCGACGTCTGGATCGCCGGCAAGCCGAAGCTGGTGCAGCGCGAGCTGGTCGGCATGGACCTGCCGGGCATCATCGCCAACGCGCGCCAGTGGCGCGAGCGTATCCGTCATATCCGCGCCTGATCCCTGGCGCCGCAAGGACCCCTCATGACTGCCCCCCACGCTTCCTCCAATTTCGATCAGGCCGAGCTGGACAAGTTCGCCGCGCTGGCCAACCGCTGGTGGGATGCTGACGGCCCGCAGAAGCCGCTGCATGCGCTGAACCCGGTGCGCCTGAAGTACGTCGCCGACCGCGTGCCGTTGCGTGGCGCGCGCGTGCTCGACATCGGCTGCGGTGGCGGGCTGCTGAGCGAAGCACTGGCGCAGGCCGGCGCCGACGTCACCGCCATCGACCTGGCCCCGGAACTGGTGAAGGTCGCGCGCCTGCATGCGCTGGAAAGCGGCGCCAAGGTCGACTACCGCGTGCAGGCCGCCGAGGATCTGGCCGCCGAGCAACCGGGCAGTTTCGATGTGGTCACCTGCATGGAAATGCTCGAGCACGTGCCAGACCCGGGCGCGATCATCGACGCCTGCAAGCGCCTGCTGAAGCCGGGCGGCCACCTGTTCCTGTCGACCATCAACCGCACCGCGGCCGCCTTCGCGGTGGCGATTGTCGGCGCCGAGTACGTGGCGCGCCTGCTGCCCAGGGGCACCCACCACTACCAGGAATTCATCAAGCCGGCCGAGCTGGCGCGCTGGCTGCGCGAGGCTGATGTGCAGCTGGTGGATGTCAGTGGCATGGCTTACGAGCCGTGGCGCAACCATGCCCGCCTGAGCAGCCGCACCGACATCAACTACCTGGCCTACGCGGTCAAGCCGGCATGACCGCTGCACGCTTCCCGCGCGCGGTGCTGTTCGATCTGGATGGCACCTTGCTGGACAGCGCGCCGGACTTCGTCGCTACCTGCAACGCGATGCTGGCCGAACGTGGTCGTGCACCCATCGATCCGGCCGCACTGCGCCCGGTGGTGTCGAAGGGCTCGCGGGCGATGGTCTCGGCTGCCTTCCCGGAACTGGACGTCGCCGCACGTGACGCGCTGATCCCGGAATTCCTGCAGCGCTACGAAGCGCTGATCGGCCAGCACGCAGTGCTGTTCGACGGCGTGGCCGGCATGCTCGCCGCGCTGGATGAGGCCGGTACGGTATGGGGCATCGTCACCAACAAGCCGGAGTACCTGGCGCGCCTGATCCTGCCGCAGCATGGTTGGCAGCAGCGCTGCGCGGTGCTGGTCGGCGGTGACAGCCTGGCCGAGCGCAAGCCGCACCCGCTTCCACTGCTGCACGCTGCGCAGGCCATTGGCGTTGCTGCCGAAGACTGCGTGTACGTGGGTGACGACGAGCGCGACATCATCGCCGCGCGGGCCGCGGCCATGCCGTCGGTGGCGGCGCTGTGGGGCTACCGCCTGCACAGCGACGATCCGCTGGCCTGGCAGGCCGACGTGCTGGTCGAGAACGCTGAACTTCTGCAACTGGCCAGTCTCTGGCCGACCCGGCCGGCAGCCCCGGCCCAGCCGTAAGGAATGGTGTAGTGAGCAGTACCGCGCTGGACAGTTTCCTCGACAAGTGGCGCAGCCGTTGGCCGGAATGGTCGGTGGCCGCCCCGTTCGTGGCCGAATCGCAACGCGAGCTGGCCGTGGCGTGGTTTGCGCTGCTGCAGGAGTTCGACGACATGCTCAACACCAGCGGCGACCCGTTGCCGGCCGACGCCAAGCTGGCGTGGTGGGGCGAGGAGCTGCGCAGTTGGGCCGGGCATCGTTCGCGCCATCCGCTGGGCCGGCTGCTGGAGCCGGTGCGTGCGCCGTGGGCGCAGTTGGCCGAAGCGCTGCCGGATCTGGTTGAAGCACGCACCGTCGCGCCCGATGCAGCCGGCGCCGAGCGCGCGCTGGCCAACTACGCCGAGGCCGTAGCCGCAGTGGAGGCAACCTTGTTCGCGGACAAGCCGCGCACCGGTGCCGGTCGCGCGGTGCAGCTGCAGACCCTGGCCCAGCGCTTGCAGGATGCCGGCGTGGCCGGTGTGCCGCGCAGCCTGCTGGACGGTGATGCCAGCACCGCTGCGCAGCGCTGGGCGCAGCATCTGTTGAAGGGGTGGGGCACCCGCGTGCCCGGCCCGCGCCCGCGCCGCGTGTGGTCCAGCCTGGCACGTGCCCGTGTGGCCGCGCAGGCCGCAGGCAAACCAATCGAAGCCACTCCGGTGCGCACCCTGCTGCGCGTGTGGTGGGCCGCGCGCGGTTGATCCCGCGCTCCGCCGGGCATGGCCCGGCGCTACCTCGCGCGGTTGATTGAATGCTGTCTGCAGAGCCGAGCCCATGCTCGGCCCATCTCTGCGCGACAGCAGCCGAGCGTGGGCTCGGCTCTACAACAGTGGCTCACCGCTGCACCGGGCGATGGGCGTTATTTGCGCTCCAGCACCAGCAGCGGGTCGATACGGGTCTCGAACCAGTTCATGCCCCAGTGCAGGTGCGGGCCGGTGGCACGGCCGGTGGCGCCGACGGCAGCGATCACCTGGCCCTGCTCCACACGGTCGCCGACTTTTACGTCGATGCGCGACAGGTGCAGGAAGTTGGAGCTGACCCCGAAACCGTGGTCGAGCAGCAGCGTGCCACCGGTCAGGTACAGGTCGGGGCCGGCGAAGGTGACGATGCCGGCGGCCGGTGCCTTTACCGGCGTGCCGGTCGGCACCGCGATGTCCATGCCGGAATGACCGGCACCGGGCTGGCCGTTGTACACCCTCGCATTGCCGAAGCGGCCGCTGATGCGGCCCTGGACCGGCCAGATGAAGGTCTGGGTGAAGTCGGTACGGTCGTCGTCGCGCGAACGTGCAGCGGTTACCTGCGCCTGTTCGCGCTTGATCCGCTCGGCAATCGCCGCCGGCGGATTCACCGTCTTCGGTGGCACCCCGTTGACCCGCTCGGTGGGCCAGTCGCGCGGCGTCACCGCGATGGTTGCGGTCTCGCTGCCACCATCGGGGCGTTGCACCTGCACGTGCAGCGGACCCTTCTCGTCGCGGCCGATGCCGAACACGACGCTGCCATAGCCGCTCACCCGCAGCTGGCGGCCGGCGTACTGCACGCGGCTGCCAGCGGGCACCTTGCCGATCACCAGCGCGCCCTGTGACGCACTGGCCGGGAACACCACGCGGCTGTCGATCAGGCTGCCGATGCCGTCCTGTGCCTGCGCCGACGGTGCGGTGAACAGGGGCGCGGCCAGCAGCAGCGCTCCGAACAGAAGTGCCGAACGCATCAGCGGTCGTAGGTCATGCGCTGGCCGGCGGGTTCGCCCACCAGCTTGCTGCCGTCCCACACCAGCTGGCCGTTGACCCAGGTGGAGGCGATGCGCGAGCGGAAAGTGGTGCCTTCAAACGGCGACCAGCCGCACTTGGACAGCACGTCCTCGCGCTTGACGGTGAACGGCACGTCCTCCACCAGCACCAGGTCGGCAAAGTAGCCTTCGCGCAGGAAGCCGCGTTCTTCCACGTCGAACAGCTGCGCCGGCGCATGTGCGAATTTCTGCACCACCTGCTCGCGGGTCAGCTTGCCTTCGTGCACCCGCTCCAGCGCGGCCACCAGCGCGTACTGCACCAGCGGCAGGCCCGACGGCGCCTGCGCGTAGGGCTTCTGCTTCTCCTCCCAGGTGTGCGGCGCGTGGTCGGTGGCCAGCACGTCCAGCACGTCATCGGCCAGTGCAGCGGTGATTGCCTCGCGGTCGGACACTTCCTTGATCGCCGGGTTGCACTTGATCAGGTTGCCCTTGGTCGCGTAGTCCGGGCGCGCGAAGTGCAGGAAGTGCACGCAGGTTTCGGCGGTGATCTGCTTGCGGCTGCCATCGGCGCGGATCAGCGGGCCCTTCTCGAACAGCGCCAGCTCGTCGGCGGTGGAGATGTGCAGCACATGCAGGCGGGTGCCGTGCTTGCGCGCCAGCGACATCGCCAGGCGGGTCGACTTGATGCAGGCCTCGCGCGAACGGATATCCGGATGCATGTCCGGGGTCAGCGCGTCGCCGTACTTTTCCTGGAAGGCCTTCAGGTTGGCATCGATCATCGGCGTGTCTTCGCAGTGCGTGATGATCGGGGTCGGGCATTCGCGGAAGATCGCATCCAGCGTTTCCGGGTTGTCCACCAGCATGTTGCCGGTAGAGGCGCCCATGAACACCTTCACGCCCGGGGCCTTCTTCGGGTCCAGCGCACGGATCGCTTCGAGGTTGTCATTGCTGGCGCCATGGTAGAAGCCGTAGTTGGCCCAGGCGCGGCCGCGCGCGAGCTCGTACTTGGCTTCCAGGATGGTTGAATCCAGCGTCGGCGGGTTGGTGTTGGGCATGTCCATGAAGCTGGTCAGGCCACCGGCCACGGCCGCCGCCGATTCGCTGGCGATGTCGCCCTTGTGGGTCAGGCCCGGTTCGCGGAAGTGCACCTGGTCATCGATCATGCCGGGAAGCAGCCAGCGCCCGGCCGCGTCCACCACCTGCTCGCCGTCGCGCGGCGCCAGCCCATTGCCGATCTGCGCGATGCGGCCGTTCTCGATGCGCAGGTCGCCGTCGAAGGTGCGGCCTTCGTTGACCATCCGGGCGTTGGTGATGAGCGTGGAGGACATGTCAGTGTTTTCCTGTGCAACGGCAAGAGGGGGCGTGGTTGGATTCGGGCACCGGGTCGAAGCCGCCGGGGTGGAACGGGTGGCAGCGGCCCAGCCGGCGCGCAGCCAGCCAGCTGCCGCGCAGCGGGCCGTGCCGCGAGATGGCTTCCATCGCGTATTCAGAACAGCTCGGCACGAAACGGCAGCGTGGCCCCAGCAGGGGGCTGATGAAGCGCTTGTAGAAGCGCAGCAGGGCAATGAGCAGGCGCGAGATCACCCAGTCATCTTATGCCAGTTGGCATGAAGGCCGCATTTGTGCAGGATGGGCCGTTGGTCGCATGTCGCCGATGGCCTGCGACCGGTACCAGCACCTTCGGGTGCTGGCCAGGTTCCGTACCGCGCAAGGCGGTCCGTGTTCGTCGGACTGCCCATTGGGCGCCTTGGCTCCAGGACTGAATGGGGCAGGGTGCCGAGGTTGCTGCTGCGGGTCGGGTAGGCTATAAAGGCCCGCTTTCCCGGGCCCCGGGGAATCCAAGGAAGAGCGTTTCGTGGCTGCTAAAAAAACTGCAAAGAAGGCCGCAACGGCCGCCAAGAAAACCGCCAAGCCTGTTGTGAAGAAGTTGGCGGCAAAGCCCGTTGCCAAGAAGCCGGCCAGCAAGCCGGCGACCAAGGCAGCGTCCTCGCAACCGGCGGCCAGGAAGGCCACCGCAAAGAAAACGCCGGTCAAGGCAACCAAGCCGGTGGCGAAGAAGGCCGCTGCGCCCGCCAAGGCCAAGCCAGCCGCTGCCAGCAAGAAGGCGCCGGTGAAGAAGACCGTCAGCAAGGCTGCGCCGGTGAAGAAAGCTGCCGCCAAGCCGGTGGCCAAGAAGGCCGCCGCCAAGCCGGCGCCGAAGGCGGTGGTGAAGAAGGCTGCAGCCAAGCCGGTCGCCAAGCCCGTAGCAAAGAAGGTCGCTGCGGCCAAGCCGGTCGCCACGCCTGCCGCTGTAAAGAAGGGTGCCAAGAATGTTGCCGCACCGGCCGTAAAGCCGGCCCCGGCCCCAGTAGTGAAGTCCGCACCGAAGCCTGCTGCCAAGCCGGCTCCGGCCAAGCCTGTCCCGGCCAAGACCGTGGCAGTGGCAGCAGCCCAACCGGCCTCCAAGCCGGCCCCGGCCGCCGCTCCTGCCGCTTCGAAGGCCCCGCAATCCAAGAATCCCGTGCCCGTTTCGAAATCGCCTGCCAAAACCGCCGTGAAATCCGATTCCGCCCCGAAGACCGTGTCGCGCCCTGTCGGCAAGGTTGCCGTGGCCGTCGCCGCCCGCTCGGCAGCACCGGCCCCGCGCAGCAAGTACAAGGTGGTCGAATACAAGACCGACGAGGCCACCGGCCGCCCGATCCTGCCGGCTGGCTACAAGCCGTCCTCGGAAGAGGAATACATGAGCCCGCTGCAGCAGGAGTACTTCCGTCAGCGTCTGCAGAACTGGCGCGCGGACCTGGTGGAAGAGTCCAAGCAGACCATCGAGAATCTTCGTGAGGAAGTGCGTGACATCGGCGATGAAGCCGAGCGCGCGACCCGCGAGACCGAGAACTCGCTGGAACTGCGTACCCGCGACCGCTACCGCAAGCTGATCGGCAAGATCGACAGCACCCTGAAGCGCCTGGAAGCGGGCGACTACGGTTACTGCGTCGACACCGGTGAAGAAATCGGCCTGGAGCGCCTCGAAGCGCGCCTCACGGCTGAACGCACCATCGACGCCCAGGAGCGTTGGGAGCACCTGCAGAAGCAGCAGGGCGACTGATTCCTGCTCGTTGTGTGGTCATGCGAAAAACCCGGCCTCGGCCGGGTTTTTTGTTGGGGTGGTTGGCTGAGTAGAACGGCGCCTTCCGCGTATCAGAGGGAGCCTGCGGGTGGGTCCGGGCAGGACACGCTGCAAGTACATCCCTGTAAGCTCGGCCGCGGCATCCATGCCGCGGACGGTCCTGCCCGGACCCACCCGCAGGCTCTCGACGGTTTCCTGCGTGCGCGGCCGATGTAGAGCCGAGCCCACGCTCGGCTCAGGCCGACAAGAGCGGTCATGCGTGCGCTCGCGGCTGTTGAGTCCGCCTTGTAGCGAGCCGAGCACCGCAGGGGAATCAAGGGCGAAGAGGCCGCTCTATCCTGTAGAGCCGACTGCTAGTCGGCTGGCTCTCCGCGCCGTCCCCTGATTCACCGAGGAGCACAGGGCACCGGCGCGCAGCGCCGGCTCGCGGATGGCGGAGCGTTTCTTTGGTTACTTTCTTTTCGCGAAAAGAAAGTGACACCCCGCCGCGGTCGCGGAAAAGGGCTGCCGGGCATGGCCCGGCGCTACCAATGCGTCGGCGCACGTAAAGCGGCTGTCGCGGAAACGACGAGCCGACGCTACTGCAGATCACGCAAATTCAGTTTCCGCAGCGTCGGGTTCTTCCACGCGGTGATCCCGGCCACGCTCAGCACCGCAAACCCACCCAGCACCACGGCCGGCACCAGGCCGAGCAGCTTCGCCATCGTGCCTGCATAGAACGCGCCCAGCTCGTTGGACGAACTGATGAAGATGCCGTTGATCGACGACACCCGGCCGCGCATCTCTTCCGGCGTGGCCAACTGCAGGATGGTCGATCGGATCACCACCGAGATGCCATCGAAGGCCCCGTAGAACAGCAGGATCAGCGCTGACAGCCAGAAGTGCTGCGACAGGCCGAAGCCGATCACGCACAGGCCGAAACCGGCCACCGCGAACAGCAACACGCGGCCGGCATTGCGGTGCAGCGGGTGGCGGGCCAGCCACAGGCCCACGCACACCGAGCCGAGCGCCGGCATCGCGCGCAGGATGCCCAGGCCTTCCGGACCGTGGTGCAGGATCTCGTGCAGGAAGGCCGGCAGCATCGCCACCACGCCGCCCAGCAGCACCGAGAACATGTCCAGCGCCATCGCCCCGACCATGATCCGGTTGCCGACCACGAAGCGCGCGCCTTCGGCGATGCTCTTGAAGATCGGCGCGGCCGGACCGGTGTGCACCGGTTCTTCCACCTTCAATGTAGCCAGGCAGGCCATCGCCACCAGCGCAAAGGCCGTAGCCACCGCGTAGGAGAGGCCCTTGCCGCCGAAGCCGACCAGCACGCCGCCCAGCGCCGGGCCGGCGACCATGCCGGCCTGGAACACCACCGCGCCGAGGCCTGCGCCGCGCGCGAACTGATCGCGGGCCAGCACGCGGGCGAACAGTGCGTTGTAGATAGGTGACAGGAAGGCGCGGACCATGCCGGTCAGGGCGATGGCTGCATAGATGGGCCACACGTCTTCAAACGGCAGCCAGCCCTTGGCCACGCTGGTCAGTACCAGCGCGGTGGCGATCAGCCCGGAACAGGCCGCCATGCCCAACCGACGCCGCGGCAGATGGTCGACCAGGTAGCCGGCGAATGGCGCCACGCAAAAGAACGGCAGCACCTCGGCCAGGCCGATCAGGCCCAGCGAGAACGGATTGCGGGTGACTTCGTAGATGTGCCAGCCGACGGTGACTGCCACCACCTGGTAGGACAGCATCGCGAAGATGCGGTAGGCCAGCAGCTTGGCGAAGCCGGGCCGGGACAGCAGGCCCAGCGCGGTGTCCTCGGCTGTGGCAGGCTCGTTCACGACGGATCGCGCTGCAGCTGGGTCTGCGCGGTCTCGCGGATGAAGGCCAGCATCGCAGCCACACCATTGCTGCGGGTCGGAGACAGGTGGCGGGCCAGGCCGATGTCCTGGATATAGCTCGGTTCGGTGTCCAGGATCTCCCGCGCCGAGCGCCCGGAGTACACGCGCAGCGCCAGGAAGATCAGGCCGGAGACGATGGCCGAATCACTGATGGCATGGAAGCGCAGCGACTGCGCATTGCCTTCCGGCACGATCCAGACCATCGACTGGCAGCCGAGCAGGCGATGCTCTTCGGTCTTCCATTCTTCCGGGAAGGCCGGCAGCTTGCGGCCGAGGTCGATCAGGTACTGGTAGCGCTCGGACCAGTCGCCGAAGAAGCCGAATTCCTCGGCGATGGCGGTCTGGGCCTCGGCGGCGGTGGGTTCAAGCGGGAACGGGGAGTCGGTCACAACAGTCTCTACAGTGGGGGCGTGGCCGGCGGGCCGGCCACGGGGCAGGGCAGCAGGTCAGCCGCGCTTGCGCGACCAGCGCACGCCCTGCGGGGTGTCTTCCAGCACGATGCCTTCGGCGGCCAACTGGTCGCGGATGGCATCGGAACGGGCGAAGTCGCGCGCCTTCTTGGCCGCAGCGCGCTCGTCGATCAGGCCCTGGATACGGGCATCGTCGCCGTCAGCGCCCGCAGCGGTACCAAACCACTGCGCCGGATCGGCCTGCAGAAGGCCCAGCGCCAGGCCGGCACCGAGCAGCTCGGCCTTCAGGCGCGACTGTTCGGCCGGGTCCGTGGCACGACGCGCCTCGGCCGCGATGCGGGCCACTTCGGCCAGCGCCTGCGGGGTGTTGAGGTCGTCGTCGAGGGTCGCTTCGACCGTGGCCGGAATCACCGCGCTGGCCTCGACCGAGGCCAGTTCGCGCAGGGTGCCGTACAGGCGGTCCAGCGTACGCACCGACTGTTCGATCAGCGCATCGGACCAGTCCAGTGGTTGACGGTAGTGGGCCGACAGCAGGGCCAGGCGCAGTGCCTCCGGCGGATGCTGGCGAACCAGGTCATGCACGCGCTCGATGTTGCCCAGTGACTTGCTCATCTTGGCGCCGCCGAAGTTGAGCATGCCGTTGTGCAGCCAGTAGCGGGCGAAGATCCTGCCGCCATGCGCGCATTCGCTCTGCGCGATCTCGTTTTCATGGTGCGGGAACTGCAGGTCGACGCCGCCGGCATGGATGTCGATGGTCTCGCCCAGGTGGGCGGCGGCCATCGCCGAGCATTCGATGTGCCAGCCCGGGCGGCCACGGCCCCAGGGCGATTCCCAGCCGGGCAGGTCGTCGCTGGATGGCTTCCACAGCACGAAATCGCCCGGATCACGCTTGTAGGGGGCGACATCGACGCGGGCGCCAGCCAGCATTTCTTCCGGGTCGCGGCGGGAGAGCTTGCCGTAGCCATCGAAGCTGGCCACCGCAAACAGCACGTGGCCTTCGGCGGCATAGGCATGACCACTGGCGATCAACTGCTCGATCATGGTGATGATCTGCGGCATGTGCGCGGTCACTTCCGGTTCGATGTCAGGCGGCACCACGCCCAGCGCGGCCATGTCTTCACGGTAGGCGGCGGCGAACCTGTCGGTGATGGTGCTGATCGGCACCCCCTGCTCGCGCGCGGCGGTGTTGATCTTGTCGTCCACGTCGGTGATGTTGCGGGCGTAGCGCAGTGCGCCGAAACGCCGCCGCAGCAGGTCGGCCAGCACCCCGAACACCACCGGGCCACGGGCGTTGCCGATGTGCACGTAGTTGTAGACCGTGGGGCCGCACACATACAGGGTCGGACAGGCCGGGTCGAGCGGGGTGAACGGTTCGAGCTGGCGAGTCAGGTTGTTGTGCAGGCGCAGGGTCATGGGGCTGTGGCTGGGGGACAAGTCTGTGATTTTAGAACGTGTCGCTCCCTTTGGGGGCGCTGGTTGCCACCGGTGGACGCCGGAGGGAGCCAGGGTGGGGTGGGCAGGAGCGGCGTGGACGGGTAATGTTCAGCCCCTTGCGCTCGCCACTGCCTACACTATCGCCGTGTCCTTGCTCCCGTCGCCACTGAAATCCACCGCATTGCTGACCCTGGCCTGCCTGTCGGCGCTGCCCGCCGTGGTGCTGGCGCAGGAGGCCGAGCCCCGCAACCGGGTGGTGATCGTGGAGAACGTGAAGTTCGACTACGCCCAGGTACTGAACGTCGAGCCGGTATTCCAGACCCTGCGCGCGACCCGTACCGAGGAGCATTGCGAGCCGGTGTCGACCCGCACCCTGGCCCCGGTCAACGTGACCGGCGAGGAGCCGGTCGAGGACAAGGGCCGGATCAGCCGTTTCTGGGACTCGGTGCGCTCGATATTCAAGCGCAGCGACGAGGAGCCCTCCGAAGAGGCCGGCCCCGAAACGCCGGCCCCGGCGCCTGCCAACAATGGCCCGATGCTGACCCGTGACTGCCGCATCGTGCCGGTGGGGCGTGAATTCCGCCGGCCCATCGCCTACGACGTGGACTACGTCTACAAGGGCACCAAGTATCGGTCGCGGCTGCCGGAAGACCCGGGCAACCGGCTCAAGATCCGGGTGTCGATCACCCCCTGGGTCGGTCCTGAGCAGGGCGCCGCCGGCAATCCCTGATTCTGCGACCCCGGCCCCTTGCGCCGGTCACGGCCGCATGCAAAGATATTCGGCCATGAAGCTCACCGACTTCCAGCACGACAGCAGCGCAGCCCGACAGGCGTCGGGCATGACCTCGCGTGCGCGTCGACCGGAACCCCACATTCTCGCTGGGTAACCGGAGCTTTTTGCTGTTCGTCCGAAAAAAACCCAGCCCGCCGGCTGGGTTTTTTCGTTTCCGCGTTCTGAAAGCTGCAACTGCAACCTTTTCGTTTCACCTTTGCTTCCTGTTTTCCCTTCCACCGCGTCGAACCCGGCGCCGCCACGCAAGGAAAGAAGATGTCCCCCAAGCACTTCCTGAACACCCAGGACTGGAGCCGCAGCGATCTCGACGCATTGCTGACCCAGGCCGCGCTGTTCAAGCGCAACAAGCTCGGCGACCAGCTCAAGGGCAAGTCGATCGCGCTGGTGTTCTTCAACCCGTCCATGCGCACCCGCACCAGCTTCGAACTGGGCGCGTTCCAGCTCGGCGCCCATGCGGTGGTGCTGCAGCCGGGCAAGGATGCGTGGCCGATCGAGTTCAACCTCGGCACGGTGATGGACGGCGATACCGAGGAACACATCGCGGAAGTGGCCAAGGTGCTGGGCCGTTACTGCGACATCATCGCCGTGCGTGCGTTCCCGAAGTTCCAGGACTGGGCGTACGACCGCCAGGACATCGTCCTCAACAGCTTCGCCAGGTATTCGCCGGTGCCGGTCATCAACATGGAGACCATCACCCACCCGTGCCAGGAGCTGGCGCACATCATGGCGCTGCAGGAGCACTTCGGCACCCAGGACCTGCGTGGCAAGAAGTACGTGCTGACCTGGACCTACCACCCCAAGCCGCTCAACACCGCCGTGGCCAACTCGGCGCTGACCATCGCCACCCGCATGGGCATGGACGTGACACTGCTTTGCCCGACCGCCGACTACATCCTCGACGAGCGCTACATGGGCTGGGCCGAGCAGAACGTGGCCGAAAGCGGTGGTTCGCTGAAGATCAGCCATGATGTCGACAGCGCCTACGCCGGCGCCGACGTGGTTTACGCCAAGAGCTGGGGAGCGCTGCCGTTCTTTGGCAACTGGGAACCGGAAAAGCCGATCCGCGACCAGTTCAAGCACTTCATCGTCGACGAACGCAAGATGGCGCTGACCAACAACGGTGTGTTCAGCCACTGCCTGCCGCTGCGTCGCAACGTGAAGGCCACCGATGCGGTGATGGATTCGCCGCAGTGCATCGCCATCAACGAAGCCGAGAACCGCCTGCACGTGCAGAAGGCGATCATGGCCGCGGTTGCCGGGCGCTGATTTTTTCCGATTCAATCATTTCCGCCGGGCACGGCCCGGCGCTACCAGGACATACCCTCCCCATGAGCAATAAAGACGTCGTTCTCGCCTTCTCCGGCGGCCTGGATACCAGCTTCTGCGTGCCCTACCTGCAGGAGCGTGGCTACAACGTGCACACCGTGTTCGCCGACACCGGCGGCGTGGATGATGAAGAGCGCGATTTCATCGAGAAGCGTGCCGCCGAGCTGGGCGTGACCAGCCATGTCACTGTGAACGGTGGCCCGGCGATCTGGGAAGGCTTCGTCAAGCCGTTCGTGTGGGCCGGCGAAGGCTACCAGGGCCAGTACCCGCTGCTGGTGTCGGACCGCTACCTGATCGTGGATGCCGCGCTGAAGCGTGCCGCCGAACTGGGCACCAACATCATCGCCCACGGCTGCACCGGCATGGGCAATGACCAGGTCCGCTTCGACCTGGCCGTGAAGGCGCTGGGTGACTACCAGATCATCGCGCCGATCCGCGAGATCCAGAAGGAACACACCCAGACCCGTGCCTACGAGCAGAAATACCTGGAAGAGCGCGGCTTCGGCGTGCGCGCCAAGCAGCAGGCCTACACCATCAACGAGAACCTGCTGGGCGTGACCATGTCCGGTGGCGAGATCGACCGTTGGGAAGCCCCGGGCGAAGGTGCGCGTGGCTGGTGCTCGCCGCGCAGCGAATGGCCGGAACAAGCGCTGACCGTCACCCTGAAGTTCATTGAAGGCGAAGCGGTTGAACTGAACGGCAAGGCGCTGCCGGGCGACCAGATCCTGGCCCAGCTCAACAAGCTGTTCGCCCCGTACGGCGTCGGTCGCGGCGTGTACACCGGCGACACGGTGATCGGCCTGAAGGGCCGCATCGTGTTCGAGGCCCCGGGCCTGGTCTCGCTGCTGGCCGCACACCGCGCGCTGGAAGATGCGGTGCTGACCAAGCAGCAGAACCGCTTCAAGCCGGACGTGGCACGCAAGTGGGTGGAGCTGGTGTACGAAGGCTTCTACCACGACCCGCTGAAGACCGACATCGAAGCCTTCCTGAAGTCCTCGCAGGCCAAGGTCAACGGTGAAGTGGTGCTGGAAACCCGTGGTGGCCGCGTCGATGCGGTGGCCGTGAAGTCGCCGCACCTGCTCAACACCAAGGGTGCCACCTACGCGCAGTCGGCCGACTGGGGCGTGGAGGAGGCTGAAGGCTTCATCAAGCTGTTCGGTATGAGCTCGACGCTTTACGCGCAAGTCAATCGCTGAGCGATTGAATTGCGCGCGCGTCTCCCGCGCATTCCACCTCAACCCTGCGCCGTTGGCGCGCCCCCTTCAACAAGAAGGGGGCTCTCCACCAGATGCATCACGGTAGCGCCGGGCCATGCCCGGCGGAATTCCACAGGATCTTTGTTTCATGCTTGAACAGACGCTCGATCACCTGCAGGTCCTGGTGTCCTTCGACACCCGCAACCCGCCGCGCGCGATCACCACCGGTGGCATCTTCGATTACCTGCGCGCGAACCTGCCCGGCTTCAACGTCGAGGTGATCGACCACGGCGCCGGTGCGGTCAGCCTGTACGCCGTGCGCGGGACGCCGAAGTACCTGTTCAACGTACATCTTGATACCGTGCCCGATTCGCCGCACTGGAGCGCCGACCCGCACGTGATGCGCCGCCTGGACGACCGCGTGGTCGGTCTGGGCGTGTGTGACATCAAGGGCGCGGCCGCCGCACTGGTGGCCGCAGCCAATGCCAGCGACGGTGACGCGGCCTTCCTGTTCTCCAGCGATGAAGAAGCCAACGATCCGCGCTGCATCGCCGCGTTCCTGGCCCGTGGCCTGCCGTATGAAGCGGTGCTGGTGGCCGAGCCGACCATGAGCGAAGCGGTGCTGGCGCATCGCGGCATCAGCTCGGTGCTGATGCAGTTCGCCGGTCGTGCAGGGCACGCCTCGGGCAAGCAGGATGCGGCTGCCAGTGCGCTGCACCAGGCGATGCGCTGGGGCAACCGCGCGCTGGACCATGTGGAATCGCTGGCTTCGGCACGCTTCGGTGGGCTGACGGGCCTGCGCTTCAACATCGGCCGCGTCGAAGGCGGGATCAAGGCCAACATGATCGCGCCCGCTGCCGAAGTGCGCTTCGGTTTCCGGCCGCTGCCGTCGATGAACATCGACGCGTTGCTGGCCACCTTCGCCGGGTTCGCCGAGCCGGAAGCGGCGGTATTCACCGAGACCTTCCGTGGCCCCAGCCTGCCGGCCGGCGACATCGCCGAAGCCGAGAACCGCCGCCTGCTGGCGCGCGATGTGGCCGACGCGCTCGAGCTGCCGATCGGCAACGCCGTGGACTTCTGGACCGAGGCCTCGCTGTTCTCCGCCGCCGGTTACACCACCCTGGTGTTTGGCCCGGGCGATATTGCCCAGGCCCACACCGCCGATGAGTTCGTGACGCTGGACCAGCTGCAGCGCTACACCGACGCCGTGCACCGCATCATCGCCGCCGGCGCCTGATTCTTCCCTTTCCGACGAAACCGAAATGTCTCCTGCCCTCCAGCCCCACCGCCAGACCCGCCAGACCATCGTGCGCCTGCTTTCCAGCATGGCCAGCGCGAAGGAGATCAGCCAGTACCTCAAGCGCTTTTCGCAGCTGGATGCCAAGCGCTTCGCCGTGGTCAAGGTCGGCGGCGCGGTGCTGCGCGACGATCTCGACGCGCTGACCTCTTCGCTGTCGTTCCTGCAGGAAGTCGGGCTGACCCCGATCGTGCTGCACGGCGCCGGCCCGCAGCTGGATGCCGAGCTGTCGGCGGCCGGCATCGACAAGCAGACCGTGAACGGCCTGCGCGTGACTTCGCCGGAAGCACTGGCGATCGTGCGCCGGGTGTTCCAGCAGTCCAACCTGCGCCTGGTCGAGGCGCTGCAGCAGAACGGCGCGCGCGCCACCTCCATCACCGGTGGCGTGTTCGAGGCCGAGTACCTGGACGTGGATACCTACGGCCTGGTCGGCGAGGTGAAGAAGGTCAACCTGGCGCCGATCGAGGCCAGCCTGCGTGCGGGCTCGATCCCGGTCATCACCAGCCTGGGTGAAACCGTCGGTGGCCAGATCCTCAACGTCAACGCCGACTTCGCCGCCAACGAGCTGGTGCAGGAACTGCAGCCGTACAAGATCATCTTCCTGACCGGCACCGGCGGCCTGCTGGACGAGGCGGGCAACGTGATCGATTCGATCAACCTGTCCACCGAGTACGACCACCTGATCGCGCAGCCGTGGATCCACGGCGGCATGAAGGTGAAGATCGAACAGATCAAGGATCTGCTCGATCGCCTGCCGCTGGAATCGTCGGTGTCGATCACCCGCCCGGCCGACCTGGCCAAGGAACTGTTCACCCACAAGGGCTCGGGCACGCTGGTGCGCAAGGGCGAAAAAGTGCTGCGCGCCACCGCTTGGGACGAACTGGACCTGCCGCGCCTGAAGGGCCTGATCGAATCCAGCTTCGGCCGCACCCTGGTGCCGGACTATTTCCAGAAGACCAGGCTGCTGCGCGCCTACGTCAGCGAGAACTACCGCACCGCGGTCATCCTCACCGACGAGGCCGAAGGCGTGTACCTGGACAAGTTCGCCGTGCTCGACGACGCACAGGGCGAAGGCCTCGGCCGTGCGGTCTGGAACGTGATGCTGGAAGAAACGCCGCAGCTGTTCTGGCGCTCGCGCCATGGCAACCCGATCAATCACTTCTACTACGCCGAGTCCGATGGCTGCTACAAGCAGGATCAGTGGAAGGTATTCTGGTTCGGTGCCGATGGCATCGACCGGATCAAGACCTATGTCGATCATTGCGCGCAGCGCACCCCGAGCCTGCAGGGCTGAGCAATGAGCAACCTCGATGCCTGGAACACGGTTCCTACCCTGCGCGGCCAGCACGTAACCCTGCAGCCGCTGCAGATGGAGCACGTGCCCGGCCTGCGCGATGCGCTTGAAGGCAGCGGCCTGGACCAGCTCTGGTACACCCAGGTGCCATCGCCGGAACAGGCCGAGGCCTATGTGCGGGCCGCGGTGCAGGCGCAGAGCGAAGGCAAGGTGCTGCCGTTCGTGATCCGTGATGCGGCGGGTGACATCATCGGCAGCACGCGCTTCTACGACATGGATGCCAGCGTGCCCAGGCTCAGCCTCGGCTACACCTGGTACACGCCGCGCGTGCAGCGCACCGGCGCCAACACCGAAGCCAAGCTGTTGCTGCTGCAGCACGCCTTCGAGGCCATGGGCTGCATCAGCGTGGTACTGGAAACCAGCTGGTTCAACGTCACCTCGCGCACCGCCATCGCGCGCTTGGGCGCCAAGCAGGATGGCGTGCTGCGCAACCACAAGCGGCATGCCGATGGCACGCCGCGCGATACCGTCATCTTCTCCATCATCGATGCGGAATGGCAGGGCGTGAAGCGCCACCTGCAGTACCGCCTGGACAGTCACGCATGAACGATTCGACCTTTACCCTGGGCATCGTCGGTGCCCGCGGCCATACCGGCGCCGAGCTGATCAAGCTGGTGGCCGCCCATCCGCGGCTGGAACTGGCTTTCGTCTCCTCGCGCGAGCGCGCCGGGCAGCGCCTGTCCGACCACCACCCGGAATTCCAGGGCGAGCTGCAGTACGAAAACCTGGACGCCGACGCAGTGGCGGCCAAGGGCGTGGATGCGGTGATCCTGGCCCTGCCCAACGGCTTGGCCGCGCCGTTCGTGGCCGCGCTGGAGGCGGCGAAGGCGGACACCGTCATCGTCGACCTCTCGGCCGACTACCGCTTCGACAACAGCTGGTATTACGGCCTGCCGGAGCTGACCCGCGGCCGCTACAACGGCCAGAAGCACATCAGCAACCCGGGCTGCTATGCCACGGCGATGCAGCTGGCGGTGCATCCGCTGCTGGACCTGCTGGCCGGTCCGCCGCAGTGCTTCGGTGTCTCCGGCTACTCCGGCGCCGGTACCACGCCGTCGGACAAGAACAACGTCGAACTGCTGGCCGACAACCTGATGCCCTACGCGCTGACCAACCACGTGCATGAGCGGGAGGTGTCGGTGCAGCTGGGTGTGGCTGTTGAATTCATGCCACATGTCGCGCCGCATTTCCGGGGCATCACGCTTACCGCCAACCTGTGGCTGAACCGCGTGCAGACCCGCGAACAGATCGTCGAGCGCTTCCAGCAGGCCTATGCCGGCGAACCCCTGATCGACGTGGTGGATGAAGCGCCGTGGGTCAGCCGTATCGCCGGCCGACACGGTGCCCAGGTCGGTGGCTTCACGCTCGCGCCGGGCGGCAAGCGGGTCGTCGTGGTGGCGACCCTGGACAACCTGCTGAAGGGCGCGGCCACCCAGGCCATGCAGAACCTCAACCTCGCGCTTGGCATCGACGAACTGACGTCGATCCCGCACTGAATACGCATTCCGGAGCCCCCATGGCAGACCTTCTTTGGCAGAAGCCCGGCGTCGCCGTCGACGCCCAGATCCAGACCTTCCTCGCCGGCGACGACGTGATCCTCGACCGCGAGTTCTTCCTGCATGACATCGCTGCCAGCGCCGCGCATGCGCAGGGCCTGCAGCACATCGGCATCCTCAGCGCCGATGAACTGGCAGAACTGCTGCGCGAACTGGAGATCCTGGCGCAGGACTTCCGCGAAGGCCGCTTCGTGCTCGATACCCAGTACGAGGATGGTCACTCGGCGATCGAAGCGCGCCTGACCGAACGCCTCGGCGATGCCGGCCGCAAGATCCACACCGGCCGCAGCCGCAACGACCAGATCCTGGTCGCCACCCGCCTCTGGCTGAAGGAGAAGCTGCAGCGCGTGGCACAGCTCAGCGCCGAAGCGGCCAAGGTTGCGCTGGACCGCGCACAGGCCGAGAAGGACCTGCCGATTCCCGGCTACACCCACATCCAGCGCGCCGTAGTGTCCTCGGCCGGCATGTGGTGGGCGGGCTGGGCCGAGGCCTTCATCGACAACGCCATCCGCGCCCGCGATACCCATGCGCTGGTCGACGCCAATCCGTTGGGTACCGCTGCCGGCTACGGCGTGAACCTGCCGCTGGACCGCGAGCACACCACGGCGGCGCTCGGCTTCGCGCGCATGCAGATCTCGCCGATCTATGCGCAGCTGTCGCGTGGCAAGTTCGAGCTGGCTGCACTGGAAGCGCTCGGTGGCGCCACGCTGGACCTGCGCCGCATTGCCTGGGACCTGTCACTGTTCACCAGCGCCGAGTTCGGCTTCGTCGCGCTGCCGGCGCAGTACACCACCGGCAGTTCGATCATGCCCAACAAGCGCAATCCGGACGTGATCGAGCTGATGCGTGCCACCCACGCCAGCGTCGCCGCTGCGCGCACCGAGATCGAGCAGCTGCTGTCGCTGCCGTCCGGCTACCATCGCGACCTGCAGTCGTCCAAGGGGGCCATCTTCCACGGCTTCGGCCGTGGCCTGGCCGCGCTGGAACTGCTGCCGGCGCTGCTGGCCAATCTGGAATGGCGTGACGACAAGCTGCGCGCGGCGATTGATTCGGGCATGTATGCCACCGACGTTGCGGTGGAAGCGGCGGTGGCTGGCGTGCCGTTCCGCGAGGCCTACAAGGCCGCAGCTGCCGGTGCCGACAGTGCAGGGCAGGGGCGTACCCCGGAAGGCAGCCTCGCCGCGCGCGTGTCGCCGGGTTCGGCCGCCGACCTGCGCCTGGACGAACTGCGCGCGCGCTGGCAGGCGCTGTCCTGATGGCGGGCACTGTCTACCTGGTGATGGCGATGCGCCGGCCGGACTTCAACGATGCAGCGGTGCAGCCGCACCGCGATTTCCTCGATGCGTTGCAGGCGCAGGGCAAGCTGCAGCTGACTGGTGGTTTCGCCGACGGCAGTGGTGGCGCCTATGTGCTGTGCAACGTGGACAGCCTGGCGCAGGCGCAGGCCATCGTCGCCACCGATCCGCTGGTGACGATGCATGCCTCCGACCTGACCGTGCACGAATGGAACACCCGCTGAGGCCCTGACTGATGACTCTGCATGCCAGCCACGTCGCTTCGCCGTTCCCGGAACAGGCGCTGCCGCCGTGGCGGCGTGCGGTGCTGAAAGTGGGCAGCAGCCTGCTCGCCGCCGATGGCGGCGGCCTGTCGCCCCGCCACGCGCTGGGCCTGGCACAGTTCGTTTCTGCCAATGTACTGGCCGGACGTGAGGTGGTGATCGTGTCGTCCGGTGCGGTTGCGGCCGGGCGGGCGATCCTGCCGCGGGCCGATGAGCCCGGCGCGGCGATGGCGGCACGGCAGGCGCTGGCCGCGCTTGGCCAGGCCCAGCTGATCGGGCTCTGGCAGCGCTTCTTCGAGCGCCCGGTGGCGCAGGTGCTGCTGACCCATGACGACCTGCGCAACCGCCGCCGCTACCTCAACGCACGCGCCACGCTCAACGAACTGCTGCGGCTGGGCGCGTTGCCGGTGGTCAACGAGAACGACACCGTGTCGGTGGACGAACTCAAGCTCGGCGACAACGACAACCTGGCCGCCACCGTGGCCGCGCTGGTTGATGCCGATGCGCTGTTCATTGCCACCGACATCGACGGACTGTACAGCGCCGACCCGCGCACCGTGGCCGATGCGCGGCCATTGCACGACGTCCCGGAACTGAGTGACGAGGTGCTGGCGATGGCCGGCGGCGCCGGCTCGCGCGCCGGTACCGGCGGCATGCGGACCAAGCTGGAAGCGGCAGCGAAGGCGGGGCGTCTCGGCATCGAAACCTATCTGTTCAATGGCCGCAGCGGTGACGTGGTACGCGCGCTGGCCCAGGACCGCCTGTTCGGTACCCGTATCCACGCCGCGCGCAGCCGTGAGGCGGCCCGCAAGCACTGGCTGCGGCACGCGCCGCTGGTCGAGGGTGCTATCGTGATCGATGCCGGCGCGGCGCAGGCGATGCGCGAGAAGGGCGCCTCGCTGCTGCCCGGCGGCATCACCGGCGCGGAGGGCATGTTCCGCCGTGGCGACATGGTGCAGGTGTGCTGGAACGCGCCACAGGGCCGCGTCTGCGTGGCGCGCGGAGTCAGCCAGTACGCGGCCGATGATGTGCGCCGGATCGCCGGCCGCCATTCGCGCGACATCGAGGCCGTGCTGGGCTACAACTACGGCGGTAGCGTCGTCCATCGCGACGACCTGGTGCTGCCATGACCGGATTGAAGGACTCGCCGATGAGCGAAATCGAAGCGCAGGCGCGTGCCTGCCGTGACGCGGCCCAGACCGTTGCCGGCCTCGACAGTGCGACGCGCCGCACGCTGCTGCTGGCGATGGCCCAGGCACTGGAAGTGAATGCCGGGCTGATCCTGGCCGGTAATGCGCGCGACCTTGCCGCTGCGCGCGAGAAAGGCATTGGCAGTGCCATGCTCGACCGCCTGGCGCTGGACCCGGCACGCCTGTTCGCGATGGCCGAAGCCGTGCGAGAGGTCGCCGCGCTGCCCGATCCCGTCGGCCAGATCACCCGCGACGATGTGCGTCCAAACGGCATCCGCGTGCAGAAGGTGCGCGTGCCGCTGGGCGTGATCGCGATGATCTACGAGGCGCGCCCGAACGTGACCGCCGAAGCGGCCGCGCTGTGCCTGAAGGCCGGCAATGGTGTGATCCTGCGCGGTGGTTCCGAAGCGATCCACTCCAACACCGCCATCGCCCAGGCGCTGGCCGGCGCCCTGCAGGCCAATGGCGTACCGGCGGCGGCAGTGACCGTGCTGACCGACCTGCGCCGCGAAGCAATGCTGGAACTGCTGCAGCTGCATGAACTGATCGATCTGGCGATTCCGCGCGGCGGCGAAGGCCTGATCCGCTTCGTTGCCGAGCATGCGCGGGTGCCGGTGATCAAGCACTACAAGGGTGTCTGCCACCTGTTCGTGGATGCCAGCGCCGACCTCGGCAAAGCCATCGACCTTCTGGTGGACGGCAAATGCAGCCGTCCGTCGGCCTGCAACTCGCTGGAAACCCTGCTGGTGCATCGTGATGTGGCCGAAGCCTTCCTGCCGCGCGTGGCGCAGGCGCTCGGTGAGCGTGGCGTGGAGCTGCGCGCCGACACGAACGCGCAGCCGCTGCTGCCAGGCAGCACCGCCGCCAGCGAAGACGACTACGCTGCCGAGTTCCTCGACCTGGTGCTGGCCGTGCGCGTGGTTGATGACCTCGAGGCGGCCATCGCGCACATCCGTGCCTATACCTCCGACCATACCGAAGTGATCGCCACCGAAGACGCCGGCCATGCCGAGCGCTTCGTCACTGCGCTGCGCTCGGCGGTAGTGATGGTCAATGCCTCGTCGCGCTTCTCCGACGGTGGCCAGCTGGGCCTGGGCAGCGAGATCGGCATTTCCACCACGCGCCTGCATGCGTACGGTCCAATGGGCCTGGAAGCACTCACCGTCGAACGATTTGTCGTGCGCGGCGAAGGGCAGACGCGCACGTAGATCCACGCGATGCGCGGATGCACTTCGCGGTAGACCCCGGTGCCGACCAAGGTCGGCGCCCACCAGGCCCAAGCGCCGACCAGGATCGGCAGCTACCAAAGCAAGCGCCGACCCGGGTCGGCGACTACCGGGGCGTCACACCACCTCGCGGCGGATACCGATCGGCCGCGCGTGATCGTCCATGTGCAGCGTGGCGGCCTTGCAGCCCAGCAGGCGCTCGGCAAGGCCGGTGCTGGCCCCCAGGTCGGCGGCCACTTCGTTGAGGCTGGCCAGCGGCCGCGGCAGGCGCCGGTCGTGGCCGCGGAAGCGCGCGCGGTTGTACTCGGCCCAGCCGATCAGCAGCACGCTGGCACACAGCAGCATCAGCGGCAGTGCCACCAGCACATAGGGGTCGAAGTGGCTTTGCCGTTCGTACAGCTGCTGCCAGGCCAGCTGGCCGCCGATCAGCCACGAGAGCAGGGTCACCAACGGTGCCCACAGGTAGAAGTAGAACCCCCAGAACGCGAGGGTGACGAAGCCCCAGGCGGTGCGCTGGAAGCGTGGTTGGCGATGCGGCTTGCGGATCATCCGCGAGTCGAAGCGGTTGGACGGGCGTTGTGCGTTCATCGGATCCCCCGATCGGGACTGGTCCAGGTGGCGCGCTTGCTGCGACGGCGCAGCAGGGTCTTCGGCAACGCCACCAGGGTGGTGGAAAGACTGATCAGCCAGTACGCCATCGGGTACCAGATGACCCAGAAGTAGTTGCGTCCAATCTGTGTTTCGTAACGACGGTCGATGATCAGGCTGCTGGCGAACTGCATCAGGCAGACCAGGGCCAGGATCACGCCATGCCATTGCGGCAGCAGGCTGGCGATATGCAGCTGCGGCGGCAGTTCGATGAACTTGCCCAGCGCCCACAGCACAACGATGAACAACATGGTGTAAGCCCAGATCACGCTCAGCACGTACTCCAGCAGTACGCCCCACATGCGCCGCTCCTTCCAGTGCAGCAGCGAGCGGGCGTGGCGCAGCATCACCTCCACGCCACCCTGGGCCCAGCGCAGCCGCTGCCTCCACAGCCCCTTCAGCGTTTCCGGCATCAGGATGAAGCACAGTGCGTTGGGTTCGTAGCGAATGTCCCAGTGCGCCCGCTGCAGGCGCCAGCTGATGTCGATGTCTTCGGTCACCATGTCGTCCGACCACCAGCCGACCTGGTGCAGGGCGGTGCGGCGAAAGCCTGCGATCACTCCGGAGATGGTGAAGATGCGCCCGTACACGCGCTGCGCGCGCTTGATCATGCCGATGATCGACGAGAACTCGGCCACCTGCAGGCGTCCGAGCAGGGTGGAGCGGTTGCGGATGCGCGGATTGCCGGTCACCGCGCCGACCCGGTTGCCGCTCACCAGGTGCCAGATCATCCAGTGCAGCGCGTGCTCCTCCAGCATCGCGTCGCCATCGATGCACACCAGGTACTCCGAGCGGGCCGCCAGCGCACCCATGCGCAGCGCGTTGGCCTTGCCGAGGTTGCGGTCAAGGTGCAGCACGCGCAGCCGCTGATGCTTCGCCGCCAGCACGTCGAGCCGGGCGCCGGTGTCATCACTGCTGCCATCGTCGATGGCGATCACCTCGTAGTCGGCCGGATAGCGCTGTGCCAGCGCCGCGCCGAGCGTGTCGTCGAGGTTCGCGGACTCGTTGTGGCAGGGAATCAACAGGCTCGCGAACGGTGGATCGACCATCAGCGGCGGGTCGTTGCGTGGGCGCGAATGGCGTTCGCGCCGGAAGTAGTAATACAGGCCGCCCGACATCCAGAAGAACGCCATCACCATCGGGTAGTAGAAGGCGAACTGGAACAGGACCTGCAGCAGCGGATGCATGTCCATGTCACTTCTCCGGGTACGGGAAGTTGCCGGCGGACATCGCCGCGCGGGCATCATGGGTGGAAGGCTGGCCGGCGATGAAGTCATCCGGGTACCAGGCGAAGTGGTGCACGCCCTGCGCCTGCAGCTGGCGGATCTGCGCGCGCAGCCGCTCGGCGGGAATCGGTTGCCCGCTGCGCCAATCGACGGTCTGCAGTTCGAACAGGGTGTGCTGCAACTGGGGATCGTGCGCGCGCACCGCGGCCAGCAGCTGGTCGAGCCAGCGTTCCGGATGCCTGCTGCCTTCCATCCACGGCATCGCCATCAGTGCGGTCTGGTCGTAGGCCTTGTTGAACAGGTCCAGGCGCTGCGCGAACCAGGCCTCGCTCTGCGGACGCAGCACCGGCTCCGCGTACAGGTTGCGCACCGTGGCCAGCTTCGGCCGCCAACGCTGCGCACTGTCGCGCAGGGCCAGGGTGAAGTCGATCAGCGCCTGTGTGCGTGCGCTGCCGTCCGTACCGGCCGACAAGGTGGGCAGCTCGGTGTCGCGCAGGTAGCCATCATCATGGAAGAGCAGGCCTTCGAAATACGAATTGACGGCCAGATCCTCGTAGATGTCGAGCATGATCTGGCGTGCCTTCGGATTGGTGAAGTCCAGCCGGTACATGCCGTCGGCATCACCGTTGTGGATCGCCAGTGCCTTGCGCTGCACGGGGTCGGGCAGCTCGAAGCCGAGCACCGGCAGCCATGCGTAAACCTTCACCCCCGTGCGCGACTTCAGCTGCCAGGCGACCCGGCTGAACAGGTCCGCGCGCATCGGCATGTGCCGGTTGGGGAAGTACAGTGCATCGGCGGTGTTGTTGCCGTCCGGATCGGCGAACGCCTGCAGGTAGACGTGGGTGGGCGAGATGCGCTTGACCCGCTCGATCAGCGCATCGAGGTTGCGCCCCTGCTGCGCCGGGTCCGGGTCGTACACATCATCCAGGTCGACCTGCAACGCGCGGATGCCGTCGAGCGCAACGTCGCGCCGCAGCTCGTAGGCGAGGCCCTCCACGGTCGGGTTGTCGCTGACCAGGAAGCGCGCCAGCCCATGCAGGTCGCTGGCCACTGGCGTGCTGCGGCCTTCCAGATCGAAGGACACCGGCATGCCCAGCTGTTCGGCGATGTCGTTGCTCAACTGGTTGTAGGCCGCGTACGGCCAGACAATGGCGCGCGGGCGCACGCCCAGATGCTGCTGGATGCGCTGCACGCTGCGGCCGAGATCGGCGCGCAGGCGCTGCTCGTACTGCGCCTCGCTCTCGTAGCTGCGCGTGGCCGGCCGGTAGATGCGGGTGACCACCGCTGGCGTCGAATTGCCCTGCGGATTGGCAAGCACTCCGTGGTGCAGGTCGTCGGTATGGCTGGCCACTTCGATCAGGCCGCTGTCGTGCATCTGCTTCAGCTGCGCCCAGGTAACGAAGTCATCGTGGCCGAACGGCCGGTAGCCATAGTCGATCGTGCGCCCGGGTGCCATGTCCACGTAATCGGTGATCACTGCCACCAGCGCCGGGTAGCGGTACGCCTGCAGCAGCGGGAACGCCTTGTCGTAGACGCTGCGCAGGCCATCATCGAAGGTCAGCAGTACGGGTTTCGGTGGCAGCGTGGCGCGTCCCTGGGAGGCGTCGATCACCTGCGACAGCGAGACCGGGTGATAACCATGCGCGCCGAGCCAGTCCAGGTGTGCGGCGAAGTTCTGCGTGCTCACCGCATAGGTATCGGCATCGCCCTTGGCCGCGACCCGGTCGCGGATGTCGTGGTAGCTGAGGATCAGCAGGCCGTTGTCAGTGGCATCGAGATGCAGGGCCTGCTGCGCGAACGCCGGCGGCGTGGCGGCCAGCAGCAGGAGCACGATCAGTCGCAGGATGCGGGCCATGTCACTCTCCCCAGCGCAGTGCGGCTTCGAAGCCGATATGACGCTCGCGGTGGCCGTCGTAGACCGGCCGCGACCAGCGCACGCCGTACTCGAACACGCGGCCCTGGCCCAGCTGCCATTCGTGCATGTAGGACACCGAAGGGACCAGAGCGCTGCCGAAGCCGTCCTGCCAGTAGTCACCCAGCGAGACCGTCAGGCGGTGCCGGAAGTGGCGCTCGTAGTGCCGCCACAGCTGCTGGTCGATGCGCAGCCCGATCTCGACCATGCGGTCGCGCTTCGGGTTGAAGTAGGGCGCGTCGTCGCGGCTGCCCCGGCTGGTGTAGGCACTGGCCAGGCCGTCGATCAACCAGCGCGGGCGGGTCAGCAGGCGCTGTTCGATGCTGGTGCTGAACAGCTCGCGGTGGTTGCCGTCGTCGTAGCGGAAGCGGCTGGCGCCGAACATCCAGTGGGTCAGCTCGCTGCGCCGGTAGTCGACCTGCGCGCTCACGCTGTCAGCGGTGATGCCCGCCACGCGCGCCTGCATCGAGGCTTCCGGGTCATTGCGTGCGGCCACCAGCCCGGCATGCCAGTAATCGTTGAACTGCCAACCCACGCCGATGCGCAGGCCGGTATCGCCAATGTGGTCGTTGGCGCGCAGTACCGCCGCTTCCGCATCCAGCTGGCCGAAGCGGTAGCGTACGCCCGCGCCCAGCCACAGCGGGTCAATGCGCTGGTCCTGGAAGTCGACCGAGCGCCTGTCGGCCAAGGCGAACAACCGCCAGCGGTCGTCGAGTACCGGTGTCTGCACTTCGACCCCGTAGTGACGGTCGTTGTTGCCCAGCGGCGAGGTGCCGCCACCGCCGGAGCTGCGACCAATGTCGGTCCATGCCTTCAGCTGCCAACCGCGATGCGCCCGCCAGGCCTGGTCCATGCGTTCGACGGCGGGTTGGGTCGGGTAGCGTGCGACAAGATCGTCGTGCAGTGGCCTTGCCAGGTCATCGCGCTGCAGGGCGACGTAGGCCTCCTCCATGCCCAGCCGCGGCTCGATGTCGCGAGGGTCCAGCGCATGTGCCATCTGCTGGCGCTGCAGTGCCATGCGTGGCCATCCGCGCATCATGTAGACGCTGCCCAGCGCGCTCTGCAGTCCACCGTTGCCCGGTGCGATCTCCACCATTGATTCCAGGTCGCGCTGCGCGGTGGGCAGGTCACCGCTGTAGGCGCGTACCATCGCCAGGTTGAGGTCAGCTTCGTAGCGCGACCAGTTCGCGTATGGGGATTTGCCATTGCTCCAGCGCCACGCTGGTTCCTTGTCGCGCCATGCCTGCAGCAGGTCGATCGCCTTTTCCTGCTGCTCGCTTTCCAGGTAGGCGTAGGCCAGTTCCGAATGCGAGGCGTCGCGCGCCGGATCGCCAGCGACGGCCGCCTGCAGCACCGGGATGGCTTCTTCCGGATGCAGGGTGCCCATCAGCGAATCGCCGACCGCAGGCAGCACATAGTCGGGCAGGGCATGGCCTTCGGCCTGCAGTGCGCGGGCTTCCTCGCGCACCTGCGCATGGCGGCCCAGCCGGTTGAGCAGGATCAGCCGGTCCATGCGGACGCGAAGCGGCGCCTGCGCGGGTGGAGTGCCTTCGGCGCCCAGGTAGCGCTGCATGCGCGCCAGGGTTGATTCGGCCTCTTCCAGCCGGCTGTCTTCGCTGCTGCTGTAGGCCAGGCTCCAGACCACCAGTTTGGCCAGGTAGTCGCCTTCGATGCGCTGCTTCTGTGCAGCGTCGAACAGCTGCGGGCGCTGCTGATACAGCTCCCAGGCGCGCCACGCATTGCCGATGTCGCCCAGGGTCAGTACGCGCAGCTTGAACAGCAGATCGTCGTTGGGCTGCTGTTGGCTGGCGCGCTCGATGGCGCCGAGGGCATCCAGCCAGCGGGCCTGGTCGCGGTAGCGGCCGATCTCGGCCAGGGCCGCCTCGCGGTCGGGCGGGGCAGCACTGCTGGCCCAGGCCAGGGCGGTACAGGCAAGGCCGACGCAGAGCGCCAGCCGGCGGTGGACAACCATTGGGGACCCCCTTGGCTTCCGAACCAGACAACCTGAAAAATGTGACGCACATCACATGCCAGATTTTGGGGTGGCCGTGGCCTGCGTCACTCCCCTCGCGAACTCCCATCCAGCAGGGATGGGCGGAACCAGGACAGCGACCTGCAATGTCTTGTCTGAAACGAGAGTCCCCCGCGCACCGAGTGGTGGCCTGGGCGGCGCTGCCGCCCCCATGCCCGATGCCGGCACGCGGCAAGGATGGGCATTCGTGGGCACTATCCGCCCGGAATTGTCAGCCCGGCGTCAAAATGCGCAAACGGGCTGACGAGCGGTAGGTGGGGCCGGTTGCTGGCCCCATGCGGCTTACCAGAGGTCTTCCAGCTTGCGCGGCTTGCAGGCCACCCAGGAAGCGCACAGCATCAGGGTGGCGCAGCCGAACAGGAAGCTGAACGGGATCGTCCAGCCGTTGCTGACCGTATGCAGCCAGCCGACCAGGAACGGCCCGAGGCAGCTGAAGCTGTAACCCACGCCCTGCATGAAGCCGGACAGTGCCGCCGAGCCGGTGGGGGTGCGCGTGCGCAGGTTGATCAGGGTCAGCGCCAGCGGGAAGGTGGATGGACCGACGCCGAGCAGGCACGCCCACAGCAGAGGGGCCTTCATCGGTGCCAGCAGCAGGCCGGTGAAGGCGATCACGAACGAGAAGAAGCCGATCAGCACCAGCGGAAACGGGTTCTGCATGCGAACTGCCATGGATGGAATGACCAGCGACGGCAGCAGCCCGAGCGCCGAGAACACCGCCACCATCACGCCACCAAAGGCCGGTGTGCCGCCGGCCTCGACCACGATGCGTGGCAGCCAGGTGAACATCGAATAGGTCATCAGCGAAGTCATGCCGAACATCAGCGTCATGCTCCAGCCCAGTGAGGTGCGCCAGACTTTCCCATGCGGCTGTGCGGTCGGGTCGATGGCATCTGCCTGCGGCTTCGGTGCGCGCCTGGCCAGAACCAGCCACGGCAATGCTGCGGCCAGTGCCAGCAGTGCCCACATGCCCAGCGACACGCGCCAGCCAGCGGTGTTGGCCACCGGTACCGCCAGCAATGCGGGCAGCATGGTGCCCAGCTGCAGCACGCTGATGTAGAGCGTGCTCATGGTGCCGACCTTGTTGGCGAAGTAGCGCTTCACCAGCGGCGGCACCACCACGTTGCCGATGCCCATGCCGGCCAGTGCCAGCACCGAACCGAGCAGCAGCGTGCCGACGTTGCCGGCGCTGGAGCGCAGCAGCAGGCCGGCCATCGCCATCACCATCGCCAGCAGCGTGGTGCGCTCCAGGCCCAGGCGCCGCGCCAGCGTCGGCGTGGCCACGCCGAACACCGCGAACGAGGCGGTCGGCAGCATGCCCAGCACGCCGGTCATGGTGGTGCCGAAGCCGAACTGCTGGCCGAGTACGTCCAGCAGCGGGGTGATCGAGGTGACCGCAGTGCGCAGGTTGACCGCTGCCAGCAGGATCGCGGCAAACGCGAGGACACGACCGTGCAGCAGCGACGGCGAATCGGAAGTGGAGGAACTCATCGGTGGTCCTTGCAGGTGTCGCACACCGGGGCAATGGCATGCAGCGCCGGCATCGGTCTACGCCGAAGCGGCAGGTGGGGGAGGGGCTGCTGGCGGGCCGGCAGCGCGGCCATTGTACGTGCGCTGCCTGGCAAGGTCCCGTCATGCGGGAGGCCTGGCGCCTGGTACAAAAAAACCCGGAGGACAGTGATGTCTTCCAGGCTTCTTGGTGACCACCGAAGTGGTCGGGGAGACAGGATTCGAACCTGCGACCTCTACGTCCCGAACGTAGCGCTCTACCAGACTGAGCTACACCCCGAAGGGAGCCGCCTATTCTAGCGATTCATCCCGATGGCGGCAAGGGGTGAACGCTGTTTTCTTCACACCGCAAAAGCGGTGCCACTTCAGGGAACAAAAAAGCCTGGGCGACATCACCAGGCTTCAATGCGACCACCGAAGTGGTCGGGGAGACAGGATTCGAACCTGCGACCTCTACGTCCCGAACGTAGCGCTCTACCAGACTGAGCTACACCCCGAAGGAGCCGCCTAAGATACCGTGTGAAGGCCAAGGCGGCAAGGTCTTTTTACATCTCAGCGACGATTTTCGTTCTCGATGCGGTTCTGCTCGCGGGCTTCGAACCACATGCCGTTGAGGATGGCCACCGTCGAGGCGAGGCCGGCACCGAGAATCCAGGCGAAATACCACATGATCAGTCTCCTTCATTCCGGGTAGGTGCCGACCGTTGGTCGGCACACGTGCAAGCAATCAATACGCGTTGGGGTTGTTGCCCATCTCTTCGGAGGTGGTCTTGCCCTTCAGCACGCGGTACACCCAGGTGGTGTAGGCGAGGATGATCGGCAGGAACACCGCCGTGGCCAGCAGCATGATCCACAGGGTCAGGTGGCTGGACGAGGCATCCCACACGGTCAGGCTGGAGGTGGGCTGGCTCGAGGACGGCAGCAGGAACGGGAAGATGGCGAAGCCGACGGTCAGGATGATGCCGGCGATGGCCGCACCGGAGGCGATGAAGGCCAGGCCACCACGACGGGCCCGCAGCAGAACCGCACTGGCCAGCAGGCCGGCCAGGCCGAGCAGGGGGGCCAGGATCGTGGCCGGCATCGCGCTGTAGTTGCGCATCCAGCCACCGGCGGCGCCGAGTTCGGCGGTCTTCAGCAGCGGATTGGTGGCGCCATCGGTAACCACCTGCGAGGTGATCTGGTAACCCGGCAGGCCGAAGGCCACCCAGGCGCCGCCCACCGCGAACAGCACGAAGGCGATGATCGCCGCGATGCTGCCGAATCGGGCGGCACGCTCGGCCACCGCGCCGTCGGTCTTGATCACCAGCATGGCGGCACCGTGGGCGACCAGCATCGACACGCTCAGCAGGCCGGCCAGCAGCGCGAAGGGCATCAGCAGGCCGAAGAACGAGCCGGTGTAGAAGATGCGCATGCTGTCATCGAAATGGAACGGCACGCCCAGCAGCACGTTGCCCACTGCCACGCCCATGATCAGCGCCGGGATGAAGCCACCGATGAACAGCGCCCAGTCCCAGGTGTTGCGCCAGCGTTCGCTGGGCATCTTGCTGCGGAACTTGAAGCCGACCGGGCGCAGGATCAGGGCGAACAGGATCACGAACATCGCCAGGTAGAAGCCAGAGAAGCTGACCGCGTACAGCGGCGGCCAGGCGGCGAAGATGGCGCCGCCACCCAGGATCAGCCACACCTGGTTGCCTTCCCAGACCGGGCCGATGGTGTTGATCACCCGGCGGCGTTCGGCGTCAGTGCGGGCGACGAAGGGCAGCAGGGTGCCCACGCCCAGGTCGAAACCATCCATCACGGCAAAACCGATCAGCAGGATGCCGAGCAGCAGCCACCAGATCACGCGCAGCGTGGTGTAGTCCAGAAGAATGAAATCCATCTTGGTTCTCCTGCCTCAGGCCTGGCCGGCGACCGGCGCCGAGGCATTGTGGGAAGCATGCGGCTGGGGCGACTGCAGCGATGGCAGCAGCTCGTCCGGACCCTTGCGGATCGCCTTGAGCATCAGCTTGATCTCGACCACGATCAGCGCGGTGTAGATGGCGGTGAAGCCGGCCAGGGTCAGCACGATTTCATGCAGGGCCAGCCCCGATGCCGCATAGAAGGTTGGCAGCACGCCATCGACCGCCCACGGCTGGCGACCATACTCGGCCACGAACCAGCCGCACTCGATCGCGATCCACGGTGCCGGCAGCGTCCACAGGGCCAGCTTGAGGAACCAGCGCTTGTCCTGGAAGTTGTTGCGGCAGGAGTAGTAGAAGGCCAGTGCGAAGAAGGCGATGAGGTAGAAGCCCAGGCCGGCCATCACGCGGAAGGTCCAGAACAGTGGCATCACGCGCGGCACCGTGTCCATCGCCGCCTGCGAGATCTCCTGCGGGGTGGCGTTGAGGATGTCATCGCGATAGCGCTTGAGCAGCAGGCCGTGGCCCAGGTCCTGCCAGTGGCGGTCGAACATCTCGCGTGCTTCGACGTCGTTCTTGTTCGCACGCAGGCGTTCCAGCGCGCCGTAGGCCAGCTGGCCGCCACGCACGCGGTGTTCGGCGCGCTCGACCAGTTCCAGGATGCCTGGAATCGGCTGGTTCAACGAACGGGTGGCGATCAGGCCCATCAGGTAGGGGATCTTCACCGCGTAGTCGTTCTGGTGGGTGTCCTGGTTCGGGATGCCGAAGGCGGTGAAGTCGGCCGGCGCACGCTCGGTCTCCCACATCGCTTCGATCGCGGCCAGCTTCATCTTCTGGTGTTCGCTGGCGGCGTAGCCACTTTCGTCACCCAGCACCACCACCGACAGCGAGGACAGCAGGCCGAACGCCGCGGCCACCGCGAATGAACGACGGGCCAGGTCCTTGTGCTTGTTGCGCAGCAGGAACAGGGCACTGATCGCCATCACGAACACCGCACCGGTCACGTAGCCGGCGCTGACGGTGTGCACGAACTTGGCCTGCGCCACCGGGTTGAACACCACCGCCATGAAGTCGACCACTTCCATGCGCATGGTTTCCGGGTTGAACACCGCACCGGTCGGGTTCTGCATCCAGCCGTTGGCGACCAGGATCCAGATCGCCGACAGGTTGGTGCCCAGCGCCATCAGCCAGGTCACCATCAGGTGCTTGACCCTGCTCAGGCGGTTCCAGCCGAAGAAGAACAGGCCGACGAAGGTGGCTTCCAGGAAGAAGGCCATCAGGCCTTCGATGGCCAGCGGCGCACCGAAGATGTCACCCACGTAGTGGCTGTAGTAGGACCAGTTCATGCCGAACTGGAATTCCATGACGATGCCGGTGGCGACGCCCATGGCGAAGTTGATGCCGAACAGGACGCCCCAGAACAGCGTCATCCTGCGCCAGATCTCCTTGCCGGTCATCACGTACACGCTCTCCATGATGGCCACCATGAAGGACAGGCCGAGGGTGAGCGGTACGAATAGGAAGTGGTACATCGCGGTCAGCGCGAATTGCAGCCGCGACAGTTCTACGACTGTCTGATCAATCATGGCCTGGCTACCTCGTTGGATAGTGCCGTTGCAGGTGGCGGGAAGGGTGGTCTACGACGTGAATGATGTGACCGACTACTTCAAACAGCCTTGATCCAGATCAATGTATGAACAGGTGCCCCGGTTGATCGTATGCCAACCTGATGAAGACTGCGACCGCCGGCCGCAGGGGCGGGCTATTGCCTGCGCCTACAATGCCGTGTCTCCCCCGTTGCCCGTGAAGACCTCTTGAGCGCTGCCGAAACGACCCCTGACGGCCTGTCCCCGGAAGCTGAAACCGCCCGCCAGCGGCGTGTGCGCACGGCCTGGCTGGCCGACCTGGCACGCTCCGCCCGGGCCCGCCAGCGCCTGGCCGCGCTGTGCATCAGCCTGTCCGGCGCGCTGTTGATAGGCCAGGCTGCCGCCATCGCCTGGCTGGTGCAGCAGGTGCTGGTGGAGCGCGTGCCGCTGGCCTCGGGACTGCCAGCGCTGGGTGGGCTGGCGGTGATCCTGGTGCTGCGCACGCTGCTGGGCAGCGCCACCCAGGCGGCTGCCGGTGACGTGGCCGACGCCGCACGCCTGGCATTGCGCGAACGCGTGTTCGCACGCCTGCTGGGCCACGGCCCACTGTGGCTGCGCCAGCGCCGCACCGGCGAACTGGGCGAACTGATGCTGCATCACGGTGATGCGATCGAGAGCTATTACAGCGGCTTCCTGCCGGTGCGCACTGAAGTGGTGGTGGTGCCGCTGCTGATCCTGGCCGCTGTCGCCTGGGTCGACTGGGTGGTGGCGCTGATCCTGCTGTTCACTGCGCCGCTGGTGCCATTTTTCATGATGCTGGTGGGCTGGGGCGCCGAAGCGGCCGGCCGCGCGCAGCTGGGTGAGCTGGCACGCATGAGCGGCCATTTCGCCGACCGCATCAAGGGCCTGGGCCTGCTACGCCTGTATGGCCGCGGCGAAGCTGAGCTGGAGGGGATCGAGGCGGCTGCCGAAGGCGTGCGCGTGCGCACCCTGAAGGTTCTGCGCATCGCCTTCCTCTCGTCCACGGTGCTGGAGTTCTTCGCCTCGGTGAGCGTGGCGATGGTGGCGCTGTACCTGGGCCTGAGCTATCTTGGCATGATGTCGCTGCATGCAGCGGTGCCGACGCTGGGTGCGGGGCTGTTCTGCCTGCTGCTGGCACCGGAATTCTATGCGCCGCTGCGACGGCTGGCCGCGCATTACCATGATCGCGCCAATGCACTGGCCGCCGCCGCCGAAGTGGAGCGCCTGCTGCAGTCGCTGCCCGATGAGCAGGGCCTGATCGAGAACGAGGTTGCACCGCTGGCGGTGGAGCCGGCCGAGGCCGCCTTGCCGCCGCTGCAGGCACAAGGGCTGGTGCTGCGCCCGCTGGGCGCGCCGCAGGATGTGCTGCAGGATCTGGACCTGCGGCTGGAGCCGGGCCAGCGCCTGGCCCTGGTTGGTCCCAGCGGCTCCGGTAAAAGCACCCTGCTGGAAGCGCTGGCCGGCTGGCTGCCGCCGCGCGCCGGCAAGCTGCAGCTGCGTCCCGGTGTGCAGGTGGCCTATGCCAGCCAGCGCCCCTACCTGTTCCACGGCAGCATTGCCGACAACCTGCGCCTGGCCGATCCGGGTGCCAGCGATGCGCGTCTTCGTGCGGTGGCCGAGGCCGCGCAGGTGCTGCAGTTCGCACAGCGCCTGCCACTGGGCCTGGACACGGTGATCGGCGAACGTGGCTTCGGCCTGTCCGGCGGCGAAGCCCGTCGTATCGGCCTGGCCCGGTTGTTGCTGCGCGATCCGCAGGTGCTGCTGCTGGACGAACCCACCGCGTTCCTCGATGCCGATACCGAAGCGGCGCTTTTGCGCAGCCTGGCCGCCTATGCACGTGGCCGCAGCGTGGTGGTCGCCACCCACAGCCCGGCGGTGATCGCCTGGGCCGACCGTTGCCTGCTGTTGCCGGAAGGCCGCCTGGTCGAGCCGGCACAGGCGGTGCGCGCATGAGCCGTTCGCCTGATTCGCTGCGCGCGGTGTTCCTGCGCCATCGGCCGCGCCTGCTGCTCACCGTGCTGCTGCTGTGGACCACCATGCTGGCCGGCACCGCATTGCTAGGTCTGTCCGGTGGCTTCCTCACCGCCGCCGCGTTGGCTGGCGCGGCCGGCCTCGGCCAAGGCTTCAACTTCTTTTCACCGTCCGCTGGCATACGCGGGCTGACGATGGCGCGCATCGTGTCGCGCTATTTCGAGAAGCTGGTCGGCCACGACGCCACGCTGCGCATCGCCCGCGACCTGCGCGTGTGGTTCTTCCGCCGCGCGTTGCCGCTGGCACCCGCACGGTTGGGGGCTACGCGCACCGGCGACCTTCTGGCGCGCCTGCTCGGCGATATCGGTGAAGTGGACGGCCTGCTGGTGCGTGCGATCGGGCCGCTGGTGGCGTTGGGCGGATTGTCGCTGGTCGCGATCGTTTCGGCGGCACTGATCCTGCCGTCGGCTGCGGTGCTGATGGCGGTGCTGGCGCTGCTGATCGCCTTCGGCGTGCCGTGGCTGGGCGTGCGTGGCCATGACGACGAGGAGGCCGACCGTGCCGCGCATCGTGCCGCATTGCGTACCGCTGCATTCGAAGGGCTGGAAGGTGCGGGTGACCTGGCCGCGCTGCACGCCGATGCGGCCTGGCAGCTCAAGGTACGCGTAGCTGCCAAGCAGCTGGCCTCGCGTGATCGCCGCCGCCGCTGGCGCCTGATCGCGGCCTCGACGCTGCACGGTCTGGTCGCCGGGCTGGGGCTGGTGGCGATGCTGGCATTGGCCCTGCATGCGGCCGAACAGCAGCGCATCGCGCCGGAGATGGCCGCGGGCCTGGTGTTCCTGACCGTGGCGTTGATCGAGCTGTGGGCCGGCATGGGCCTGGCCTGGCAGTCGCTGCAGTCCGGGCGCATTGCCGCCGAGCGGTTGCAGGCCATCGTCGAGCAACCGCCGACGGTGGACGATCCGCAGGCGCCGCAGCCGGTACCGCAGGCCGCGCGCGTACAGTGGGATGACGTGCATTTCCAGTGGCCCGGTGCGGCGCGGCCGGTGCTGTCCGGCCTGCATCTGACCCTGGCGCCGGGCGAGCGCATCGCGATTCGCGGCGACAGCGGCAGCGGCAAGACCACGCTGTCCAGCCTGCTGCTGCGGCTGTGGGATCCGCAGCAGGGACGGCTGACCTACGGTGGCCGCGATCTGCGTGATTTCGCCCAGGCTGACTGGCACCGGCAACTGGCGTGGCTGCCGCAGAACGCGCCGGTGTTTGCCGGCAGCGTGGCCGAGAACCTGCGCCTTGGTGATCCCGATGCCAGCGACGCCGCGTTGTGGGCGGTGCTGCGCCGCGTGCGTCTGGGCGAATGGGCCGAGCGCAACGGCGGCCTGCAGGCCTGGGTGGGCGAGAACGGCGCGACGATGTCAGCCGGCCAGGCGCGGCGGTTGGCACTGGCGCGCGCGCTGCTGCGCAATGCGCCGATCCTGCTGCTGGACGAACCGACCGAAGGCCTCGACGTGGATACCGCACGCGCGTTGTTGCAGGACCTTTCCGGGTTGCTGGACGGGCGCAGCCTGCTGATGATCACCCACGATGATCTGCCTCAAGGCGTGGTCGATACGCAGTACAGATTGCGCGACGGGGTGTTGGAGCGCGAAGCGTGAAAACACCCCGGTAGTGCCGGCCGCTGGCCGGCAACCACGCATCCGCGTCGAACATCATGACGTTGCCGGCCAGCGGCCGGCACTACCCATTCGAACGGTTACCGCGAGAACTCGCGCAGCATCACCGCGATCGAGGCCACGTTGGCCAGCACGCACAACCAGAACACCCACTGGAACGCGGCCTTGCGGTGCTTGTGGCGGAACATCGCCTGGCCCAGCAGTGCGCCGGGCCAACCACCTGCAAAGGCCAGCAGCTGCAGGGTGCGCTCGGGAATACGCCACTGCTTTCGCTGCGCCGCGCGCTTGTCATGGCCATAGAGGCCGAACGACACCGCACTGGCCAGCAGGCACCAGCCGCCCAGCCACAGCGGCAGCACGCCGCTGATCATCAGCGCGATCAACGCGCCGAACGCGGCCAGTGCGAGGTTACGCCGCCACGCCACTTACAATGCGTCGAGGAAGCCGCGCACGGCGGGGCCGAAACGATCGAAGTCGACCAGGAAGGCGTCGTGACCCTGCGGTGACTCCAATCCGATGAAATGGGCGTCAGCGCCTCCGGCACGCAGGCCATCGGCGACCTGTTGCTGCTGCTGCACCGGGAACAGGATGTCGGTGTTGGCGCCGATGGCCAGCGCCTTCTCCACCCGGATCTTCGCCAGCCCGGCCAGCACATCGCCATCGGCGTACTCGGCCAGGTCGAACCAGTCCATCGAGCGGCTCAGGTACAGATAGCAGTTGGGATCGAAGAATCGCACGAAGCGCCGTGCGTGGCCTTCCAGGTAACTTTCCACCTGGAATTCGAGGCCGAACGGATCGTCGTCGGTCTGGTCCGAATCCAGCCGCACGCGGCCAAAGCGGCCATCCCATTCCAGTGCCGAACGGTAGGTGATCACGCCCAGCTTGCGCGCCATGCGCATGCCGGACTCGGGATACGCGTCGTCGTCGTAGTGGCCGCCATTCCAGCGCGGGTCAAGGCGGATTGCCTCGCGCTGCAGCGAGCGGATCGCGATGGAGAACGGCAGCGCCTGCGCGCTGCCGGAAATGTTGACGTGGCTGCGCGCAATGCCCGGGTGCAGCATCAGCACGGCCAACGCGGTCATGCCGCCCATCGAGTTGCCGACCACGCAGGCCAGCTGCTCGATGCCCAGCGCACGCACGACTTCGATGGCGGCGCGCGCGCCGTCTTCGATCGACAGCTCGGGGAAGTCGAGACGATACGGCTGGCCGGTGGCCGGGTTGAGCGAGGCAGGACCGGTCGAGCCCTTGCAGCTGCCCAGCGAATTCACGCACACCACGAACCAGCGGTTGGTATCGATGGGTTTGTCGGGGCCAACCATCGCTTCCCACCAGCCCGGTGCCGGGTTGGCCTCGTTGGCCGCTGCATGCGCGTCTGGGGACAGGCCGGTCACGATCAGGATCGCATTGCTGGCGTCAGTCGCCAGCGTTCCCCAGGTCTCGTAGGCCGCGCGCGCGCCGTGCAGGGCGCCACCGCGCTTGAACGAGAAGGGCGAAGGCAGGGCGTGGAAGCGGGTGCCGGGCGGGATGAATTCGGTCATGCAGCCATTCTAGCGGGGCCGCATGTGCAGCTGGCGACACGCTGGATTCCAGCAGCGGGTGGACGCGGACCGGACCGTCGTATCCACGCATGGCGTGGATCTGCTGTAGAGCCGAGCCGATGCTCGGCTGGCGGGCGCCGGCAAGCCAATCGCAGCCGAGCGTGGGCTCGGCTCTACAAGTCAGGGAAACCGCAGTTCCACCACGCCTTCATGCGGCAGGCTTACCTTCACCGGAACGCTCTGCAGGTCGTCCTCGCTGCGGTTGGCGCTGCCGGTGCGTGAGATGCGTGCCAGCACTTCCACTTCGCGATGGGCCGACAGCGGTGCGGTTGGCATCGGACTGTCACCGTCGCCCAGCCCGACCGTGTCCGGGAATCCGCTCAGCGGCAGCTTGCGTGCGGCCACCGGCATCGGCGGGCCGCCGACGGCACGGGCCAGCACGAATACCTGGGTGCTGGCCGGCCACTCGGTGCGCTTCAACGCAGGCAGCTGCACACGCACCTGCAACAGCGCCGGTGCAGCGACTGCCGTCGCGTCCGGTGCCTGGCCTGCGGCCTCGCGGGCAATCGCGATCTGCGCCTGCAGCGCCTGCGCGGCACCCGGTTCCAGTCGCGGCAGCAGGCCGCTCCACACATCCGCGGCCTCGGCATTCTTTCCGCGTTGGCGCAGGGCGATGCCCAGCAGCCAGCTGGCGCGCTCGGCGTCAGGGGCCTGTGTACGTGCCTGCTGCAACCAGGCCATCGCGGTGTCATCGAACTGCTTGCCGGCATCAGCCTGCGCGCGCGCCTGCGCGGCTTCCACCAGCACACCAGGATCATCCGGTGCCAATTCGGCGGCCTTCGCGAAGGCGTCTGCCGCAGCTGAGGCATTGCCCAGTTCTGCCTGCGAACGCCCGAGCAATGCCCAGCCATCGGCACGCTGAGGGTCGCGCTTCAGTGCATCCTGCAGGGCCTGCACGCCATCGCGCAGGGTGGCTACCGACGGCGTCGGCTGTACCTGTGCTGCACGCGGATCACCGACCAGCAGGTACAGGCAGGCACCGGCCACGCCCAGTGCGAACACGCCGACCACGAAACCGCGACGACCGTGGTGGCGCAACGGCCACAGCACCAGTGCTGCCATCAGCGCAGCAACCAGGCCGGCCAGCACCGGCAGCCAATGGTTCACCATTCGTCTCCTTCATCGGCCTTGCCGGCCGGCGCCGCGCCGACGGTGCATCCACGTCGGCGGACGATGCCCAGCACCACCAGTGCACCGGCGCCGAGCACCAGCAGGGGGCCACCCCACAGCAGCCAGGTGCCCGGCTGCAACGGTGGTTGATAGAGCACGAACTCACCGTAGCGGGCGACCAGGAACTGCTTGATCTGCGCGTCGTCGTGGCCCTGCTGCATCAGCTGCAGCACCTCGCGGCGCAGGTCCTGGGCGATCTGCGCGTTCGAATCGGCCAGCGACTGGTTCTGGCACTGCACGCAGCGCAGCTGCGCGGCCAGGTCATGGAAGCGGCGTTCCTCGGCATCATCGCGGAACTGCAGCGGCTGCGGATCGTGCAGCGGCTGCTGGGCCAGCGCGGCCAGCGGCAGCATCAGGAGCAGCAGCGCCAGCAGCCAGCGCATCGGCTCAGGGCGCCGTATGCAGGGTGTTGCCGGCACTGCCCTGGGCCTTCTCGATCTTCTCCAGTGCCGGGATCAGCTTCTCGTCGACCACGCGCTGGGTCATCGCTCCGCTGTACTTCCAGCGCACGATGCCACTGCCATCAACCAGGAAGGTTTCTGGCGCAGCGGTCACGCCCCAGTCGATCGCGGTGCGGCCCTCAACATCGCTGAGCACCACCATGAACGGGTTGCCCAGCTGCTCCAGCCAGTGCAGCGCGTCCTTCGGATCATCCTTCCAGTTGTAGCCGATCACGCGCACACGCTTGCTTTCCGCGAAGCGGGTCAGCACCGGGTGTTCCTCGCGGCAGGCCGCGCACCAGCTGCCCCATACGTTCAGCAGGTAGGGCGCACCGCGCAGGTCGTCGCTGTGCACGATCATCTCCGGATCGTGCAGCACCGGGAGCGCGAACGCGGGTGCCGGCTTGTCGATCAGCGCAGACGGCAGCACGTCGCGCTGCGGGTCACCCGATTTCATCACCCCGTAGATCATCAGCCCGAGCAGGCCGAAGAAGAACAGCACGCCGATCACGATGGCTACCGGCGGCAGCGGGCGGGAGGAGCGCGGGGCAGGGGACTCGGACATGGAAACTCCTACGGACGACGGAAACGGCGGTCGGCGGCGGCGATGAATCCGCCCAGGGCCATCAACAGCGCGCCCAGCCAGATCCAGCGCACGAACGGCTTGATGTGCACCCGTACCGCCCATGCATTGTTGCCCAGCGGCTCGCCCAATGCCACGTAGACATCGCCGTCGAAGCGTGCATCGATGCCGGCCTCGGTCATCACCTGGCCGCCGCTGGCGTACTGGCGCTTCTCCGGGTGCAGCAGGGCCCGTTCGCGGCCGTCGCGGAACACCCGCAGGTGACCGCGGTCGGCGATGAAATTGGGGCCTTCGCGATGGTCCACGCCCTCGAAGCGCACTTCGTAGCGACCGACCACCAGATGCTGGCCCGGTGCCAGCGCCACTTCACGCTGCACGTTCAGCGCTTCGACCAGCAGCGCGCCAGCCAGGAACACGGCGATGCCGGCGTGGGCGACGATCATGCCGAGCATCTCGGCGGTGAAGCGGCCATTGCCGCGCAGGCGCTGCCAGACGAAGCGTGCGGTGCCGAGTGCGACCCAGGCCGCAGCGGCGACGCCGATGCCGGCCTTCCAGCCGTTCTGCGGCGCCTGCCACCAGGCCAGCGCGCCCAGCAGCACGGCCAGCCCCAGCCATGGCGCCAGCAGCGCGAATGCACGCGAAGTTTGGTCGCGCTGCCACTTCACCAGCGGGCCGAACGGCAGCAGCAGGATCATCGGCGCCATCAGCAGCAGGAACAGACTGCCGAAGTAGGGCGGGCCGACCGAGATCTTGCCCAGCGACAGCGCATCGGCCAGCAGCGGGTACAGCGTGCCCAGCAGGACCATCGCGCAGGCGGTGGCCAGCAGCAGGTTGTTGGCCAGCAGCAGGGTCTCGCGCGAGGCGGCGGTGAAGCCACTGCGCGGATCGTCGGCGTCCACGCTCAGCTGGCTGGCACGCAGCGCGTACAGCAGCAGGCTGCCGCCGACCAGCACCGACAGGAACACCAGGATGAACAGGCCACGCGACGGATCGGCGGCGAACGAATGCACGCTGGTCAGCACACCGGAGCGCACCAGGAAGGTGCCCAGCAGCGACAGCGCGAAGGCCGCGATCGCCAGCAGCAGGGTCCAACTGCCGAACGTGCCGCGCTTTTCAGTGACGGCCTGCGAATGGATCAGTGCCGCACCGACCAGCCATGGCATGAAGCTGGCGTTCTCCACTGGGTCCCAGAACCACCAGCCGCCCCAGCCCAGCTCGTAGTAGGCCCACCAGCTGCCCAGCGCTATGCCAAGAGTCAGGAAGCCCCAGGCGACGTTGGTCCAGGGCCGCGTCCAGCGCAGCCAGCGGGCGTCGACGCGGCCTTCCAGAAGCGCGGCCACCGCGAACGCGAACGGCACCGCGAAACCCACGTAACCGATGTACAGCATCGGCGGATGGATGATCAGCCCCGGGTCCTGCAGCAGCGGGTTGAGGTCGCGGCCTTCCAGCGGTGCCGGGTTCAGGCGCAGGAACGGATTGGAGGTGAAGATCAGGAAGGCGAGAAAGCCGACGCTGACAATGCCCATCACCGCCAGTACGCGCGCCTGCACCGGTGCTGGCAGGTGCCGCGAGAACAGCGCCACCGCGCCGGTCCACAATGCCAGCACCAGCGCCCACATCAGCAGCGAGCCCTCATGCGCACCCCACACCGCCGAATAGCGGTAGATCATCGGCAGCAGCGAATTGGAGTTCTCGGCCACGTAGCGCACCGAGAAATCCTGCTGCACGAACGCGGCGGTAAGCACCGCGAACGCGCCGGCCAACAGCAGCAGCTGCGCGAAGGCGGCAGGCCGCGCCACTGCCATCCATGCCGCGTTGTTGCGATGCGCACCGACCAGCGGCAGGCCGGCCTGCAGCAGCGAGGCCAGCAACGCACACAACAGCAGGATCTGACCCAGTTCGGGCAGCACTCAGCGCACCTCGGGGGCCGTCACCGGCACGTCGTGCCTGCGATGGGCATCGCCCATCTTGTCGGCCACTTCCTTCGGCACGTACTTCTCATCGTGCTTGGCCAGCACTTCGTCGGCGACGAAGACACCGTCCTGCAGGCGGCCACTGGCGACCACCGCGGTGCCTTCGGCGAACATGTCCGGCAGGATCCGCGAGGTGGTCACCGCCAGCTGTGCATCGCCGTCGGTCACGTCGAAGCGCGCCTCCAGCGAGCCGACCGGGCGGTTGAAGGAGCCCTTCACCACCATGCCGCCCAAGCGGAAGCGCGACTGCGCATCGACATCGCCGCGCAGCACTTCCGAAGGGGTGTACAGGTAGGCGATGTTGCGCTCCAGTGCCATCGCCACCAGCGCGGTGGCCAGGCCGGAGGCGAGCAGTGCCAGCAGTACCCAGGCCAGGCGGCGGCGTTGTACCGGCGTCATCGTTCCAGCTCCGTCGACAGTGGCGTCGCTGCGTCCTGCCTGCCCGCCCGGGTCTGCTGGCGTTGCTGGCGGGCCAGTGCCAGCCGGCGTGCCACGCGCAGTCGCAGCCACGAACCGATGGCATCGGCGCCGAGCACCAGTACGAACACGGCGTAGGCGCCGATCACATAGGGAAGGTGGGTCATGGCTGGGCCTCCGGGACAGGGCGTTCGGCACCGACACGTCCACCGACCCAGGCCTTGCCGGCCTCGCGGTCGAGATTGTCAGAGCGCGCCTTGGCCAGCACCGAACCGGCAAACCAGAACTTGGTGCCGATCACCATCCACCACAGCGGCGCGATCATCGCGCTGCTGATCGCCGATTCACCGAACACGTTGATGGACTGGCGCTGGTGCAGGCCGCCCCACCAGTCCACCGAATAGCGGATCACTGGCAGCAGGCTGACACCGACGATGGCCAGCAGGCCGGCCGCGCGTGCGGCGCTGCGGCGGTCCTCGATGGCGTGGTACAGGCCGATCACGCCCAGGTACAGGAACAGCAGCACCAGTTCGCTGGTCATGCGCGGGTCCCAGTCCCACCAGGTGCCCCAGGTGCCCTTGCCCCAGATGCTGCCGGTCAGCAGGGTGATGAGGGTGAAGCCGGCGCCCATCGGCGCGCAGGCCATGGCCAGGATCTCGCAGACCTTGATCCGCCAGATCAGCGCGATGGCCGCGTACAGCGCCATCAGTGCGAACACGAACAGGCTCATCCAGGCACTGGGCACGTGGATGTAGAGGATGCGGAAACTGTCCAGCTGCTTGGCTTCCGGCGGAACCACCAGCAGCGCCTGCCACATGCCGACCAGCAGCACCGGCACTGCGGCGAGGTAGAACACCCGCGACCAGCGGGCGGCGAAACGGTCGAACGTGGGAGGCGAACCGAGTTGGTGGAACCAGCGGACAATCGGATTCATGCGTGGCGGCTATCCAGCAGGGGTGGATTGGCTCTCAGCTCGGTCAACTCAGAGAAATACGTATTGCAGCAGCAGTGGCCAGCGGAGCCAGCACCAGCGCGACCAGCAGGCCGGCGCCCAGCATCAGCAGCGCACCGACCGGATCCTGCCCGCGCCCGGCTGCCGCCAGGCTGCCTGCGCCGAACACCAGCACCGGCACGTACAGCGGCAACGACAGCAACGCCACGAGAATACCAGAGCGCCGGATGCCGACGGTCAGTGCAGCGACCACGCCACCGATCAGGCTCAGCAACGGCGTTCCCAGCAGCAACGATGCCAGCAACATCGGCAGCTGGTCATGCGGCAGATGCAGCATTTCGGCCAGCAGCGGGCTGACCACGATCAACGGCAGGGCGGTGGTGGCCCAGTGCAGCAGCACGCGTACCAGCACCAGCCAGGCCAGCGGCACCGGCGCCAGCAGCCATTGTTCCAACGAGCCGTCTTCGGCATCGGAACGGAACAGCGAATCCAGCGACAGCTGTCCCGCCAGCAGCACGGCCAGCCACAGCACCGCGCCGGCGGTGGCGGCCAGCAGCTGTGGCTCACGACCCTGGGCCAGCGCGAACAGCACCACCACCAGCACCGCGAACAGCAGCGGTTGCAGCGCGTCGCCGCGGCGGCGCCAGAGCAGGCGCAGGTCGCGCTTGAGCAGGGCGCCTGCGGTCTGCCACAGGCCCGGTTCGGTACCCGGCGCGATCATGCGGCACCGCCGAGGTCGAGCTGGCGGGTACGCACCGGCGGTGCGGCATAGGCGCCGTGGGTGGTGACCAGCGCAGCGCCACCGGCGCGCAGGTGCGCCGAAATCATCCGGTTGACCAGGGTGATGCCCTCCAGGTCGAGGTTGGCGTAGGGTTCGTCGAGCAGCCACAGCGGCGCCGGCGACAGCCAGATGCGCGCCAGTGCCAGCCGCCGCTTCTGTCCGGCCGACAGGTGCCGTACCAGGGTGTCCTCGTAACCGGCCAGGCCGACGATGGCCAGTGCGTTGCCGGGCATCTGCCGCGCGCGGCGCCCATGCAGGCCACACAGAAAGTGCAGGTTCTCCAGTGTACCGAGGTCCGGCTTCAGGGCAGGTAGATGGCTGAGGTAGGCGACATAGCGCGCACGCTCGGCATTGCTGGCGGGCCTGCCGTCGATCCGCACCTGGCCGGCGCCGGGCCGGGCCAGGCCGGCCAGCACGCGCAGCAGGGTGGTCTTGCCGGCGCCGTTGCCACCCTGCACCAGCAGGGCTTCACCCGCGTCCACATGGAAGTCCAGCGGGCCGAACACCGGCTCGTCATTGCGGGAGAAGCTCAGGCCGCTGGCGGCCAGCAATGCAGGGGTGTCCAAGGGGCAGGGGTCTTCATGCCGGAGTGCGGTCGCAATTGTAGCGGTGAATTCACAGGGTAGTGCCGGCCGCTGGCCGGCAATTTCGCCATCTGCCAGCCGAGGTTGCCGGCCGGCGGCCGGCACTACCGACGCGCGGATTGCGTAAACTCGCAGGTCTGTTCCCCCACAGCCCAGGCCGATGCAACCCACCACCAAGCTGCCCAAGGTCGGTACCACGATCTTCACCGTGATGTCCCAGCTCGCCGCCGAACACGGCGCGGTCAACCTGGGCCAGGGTTTCCCGGACTTTTCCGCGCCGCAGCGCCTGATCGACGAGACCGCCAGGGCGATGGCCGCCGGGCTGAACCAGTACCCGCCGATGACCGGCGTGGCGCCGCTGCGCCAGGCCATCGCGCAGAAGTCGCTGGACCTGTACGGCGCCACCATCGACCCGGACGCCGAAATCACCGTCACCAGCGGCGCCACCGAGGCCATCTTCAATGCCATCCACGCCGTGGTGCGTGCCGGCGAGGAAGTCATCGTGCTCGACCCGGCCTATGATTGCTACGAGCCGGCGATCGAGATGGCCGGGGCCACCGCCGTGCACGTGCCGCTGGACCCGCAGACGTTCGCTGTCGATTGGGATCGCGTGCGTGCAGCGATCACCCCGCGCACCCGCATGTTGATCGTCAACACCCCGCACAATCCGTCCGGCGCGATGCTGTCGGCGCAGGACATGCAGGCGCTGGCCGAGCTGCTGCGTGGCACGCAGATCTACCTGATTTCCGATGAAGTGTATGAGCACATCATCTACGACGGCCGTCGCCATGAGTCGGCGCTGCGCTACCCGGAGCTGCGCGAGCGCGCGTTCGTGATCTCCAGCTTCGGCAAGACCTACCACTGCACTGGCTGGAAGATCGGCTACGCCGTGGCGCCGCCGTTGCTGACCGCTGAATTCCGCAAGGTGCACCAGTACAACACGTTCACCAGCTTCGGCCCGGCCCAGTACGGCTTCGCCGCGATGATCCGCGACGAACCCGAACACCACCTGGAACTGGGCGCCTTCTACCAGGCCAAGCGCGACCGTTTCCGCGAGCAGCTGGCCGGCACCCGCCTGAAGGCGCTGCCGGTGCCGGGCGGCTACTTCCAGCTGGTCGACTACTCGGCCATCAGCGATCTGCCGGACCATGAGTTCGTGAAGTGGCTGACCATCGAGAAGGGCGTCACTGCCATTCCGCTGTCGCCGTTCTACGAGACTCCGCCGGCCGGCCAGCGCCTGGTGCGGCTGTGCTTTGCCAAGAACGAAGCGACCATGGACGCGGCGATCGAACGCCTGCGGCTGCTGTGATGTCAGTGGGGCCTGGTTCGGATCGGAAGAGATTCTTCGAGCTGCTTGGGTCGGAGCTCTTTCCGCGTCTGCTGCAGGAGGGATTCGTTCGCAAAGGACTGACCTTCCGCAGGATTCGCACTCCGCTGATTCATGTAGTCGAATGCCAAACCGGTTCCAACGGGCAGTGTTGCTACTTGGAGATGGGGGCGCATCTGGATTTTTTGCCTCAGCATGGTGGCGGCGAGTATTCGCCGGCAACGATTGACGAATCCGGCTGTGTTTTCAGAGAGCGGCTTGCCGGGGACGGTGCAGGTACAGGCGGTGGCTGGGTCTATGGGGCTTCCGAACAGGAGAGTGTCACCTCAGTGAAAGCGCTTTGTTCCGCATGGGAGAGCGCCGGTAGCCACTTTTTCGCAGCTCACCAGGCTTTCCCGGACGACTATCAGGTCATGTTGGACAGGGCAGATCTTGAGCGAGCTCGGGCCATTGAGCTGCTCACCCTCGCGCGTGTAGCGGCCAATCTGCGGCGTAAGGAGCAGGCTTTGGCACTGGCTCACCTGGGGTTGGAGCGGGCAGCTCCGGCTGCAAGCTCGCTGAGGGCGCAGTTGCGCCGATTCATTGAATGCGAAGGGTGATGTCGAATCCCTTGATCGCGTCATTGTCACTTACTGCTTCTTCAACATCAGTGAATCCATGTCAATGAATGACCTGCGCATTTCCCTCGTCCAGGGCGACACCCGCTGGCACGATCCGGCCGGCAACCGCGCCTACTACGGCGCGCTGCTCGCACCGCTGGCTGGCACCACCGACCTGGTGATCCTGCCGGAGACCTTCACCAGTGGTTTCTCCAACGAGGCCATCGCCCAGGCCGAAGGCATGGACGGCCCGACCGTGGCCTGGGTGCGCGAACAGGCGAAGGCGCTGGACGCGGCGGTGATCGGCAGCGTGCAGCTGCGCGACGGCGAGGGCGTGTACAACCGCCTGCTGTTCGCCACCCCCGATGGCAACCTGCAGTACTACGACAAGCGCCACCTGTTCCGTTACGGCGGCGAGCACGAGCGCTATGCCGCTGGCCGTGAGCGCCTGAGCGTGGAATGGAAGGGCTGGCGGGTCAATCCGCAGGTCTGCTACGACCTGCGCTTCCCGGTGTTCTGCCGCAACCGCTACAACGTCGAACGCCCGCAGCAGCTGGATTTCGACCTGCAGATCTTCGTGGCCAACTGGCCGTCGGCGCGCGCCTATGCGTGGAAGACCCTGCTGCGTGCGCGCGCGATCGAGAACCTGTGCTTCGTGGCGGCGGTAAACCGCGTCGGCGTGGACGGCAACCAGCTGCACTACGCCGGCGACAGCGCGGTGATCGACTTCCTCGGCCAGCCGCAGGTGGAGATCCGCGAACGCGAACAGGTGGTGACCACCACCATTTCGGCCGAAGCACTGGCCGCACATCGTGCGCGCTTCCCGGCGATGCTCGATGCCGATGCCTTTCGCCTGGACGAACAGGCCTGAGCCACGGCCTGAACACCGCCGCACCAGCGCGCGCGCCTGCATCCAATCTGCACGCGCGCGCTGCTAGATTCGCCGGCAGTCCGACCGAACTGGAAGTGCCGCCATGAACAAGCCTCTCGCCCTGCTGCTGGCCCTGTCTGCTGCAACGCTGGCCCCAGCTGCACACGCCGCCGGCAATCTCGATTGCCAGCTGCGCTACAACCTGTCCGGTTGGTCGCTGATCTACAAGACCGCTTCCGGCACCGGCACGGTCAGCTGCAGCAATGGCGCCAGCATGCCGGTGCGTATCGAAGTGAAGGGCGGGGGCCTGACCGTGGGCAAGTCGAAGATCACCAATGGGCGTGGCAGCTTCACCGGTGCGGCCAGCGTCAACGAACTGCTGGGTACCTACGCGTCGGTGGGTGCGCATGCGGGTGCGGTGAAATCCAGCAACGCGCAGGTGATGACCAAGGGCGACATCTCGCTGGCCCTGTCCGGTACCGGCAAGGGCTGGGACCTGGGCGTGGACGGCGCCGCCTTCACCATCAGCCGGCGCTGAGGCGCGTCGGCTGGGCAGTTCCCCAGCTGATGCGGATGTAGTGCTGTTCGGAATCGCTCAACAGCCGTTCGACATCGAAACCATTTTTCAGCAATTGTGCGACCGCGTCTTCGACGAGCTGCTCGCTGGCCATTACCTGGCTGAAGCCGAACACGATGTAGCGACGGCCATTTTCCGAGGCGGCCTGGATGGCGTTGTCGAGGTCGCGGTAGAACAGTTCGATCGGGCGCTTGGCGGCGTCAGCGTTGGCGCGGGCCTGTTCGGCGGTGATGGTGATCATGGGCATCGGTCTTGTGTGGGACAGCGCGCACGATAGCCAGCGAATCAAAGCCGTTCCCGGAAGCCGCGCACAGTGCGCTGTTTTTGCAGCAATTCCTAGGTCGCAGCGGGACGCCGCCGCTGCAGCCAGAAGGCCAGCAGGCCACACACGATGAGCGTCGGGGCCAGCAGCTGCACTGCACCGACCAACGCCATTGCCGCACCGATCAACAGGTAGTAGAGCAGGCCGAACAGTGCGCCTGCGCTGCCAAGACAATGTGGGTAGCCGCGCAGGGCCTGGCCCAGCACATTGGGAATGGCAAGGCCGAAGCCCGTCACCACCGGCACCATCGCCGCGATCACGGCAGGGTGATCATGCAGCAGCGCAGCCAGCAGGCCTCCCGTCAGAACCAGGCCTGCGGCGGTGCGGATGCGCGTGGCCGCGGCAACGCCGGCACGCAACAGGCGGCCATTGCCCCATGCACCCAGTGCCGAGCCCAATGCCAGCAACGCGCCGCTGGCGCCGAACCAGGCGGCGGGCCAGTGCAGGCGCGCAAATACGAAAGGACCGAGCGCGTACCAGCTGTACATCGCTACGTTGAAAGCCATCACCAGCAATGCGTGTGACCAGATCCAGCGATCGCACAGCAGTTGCCGCAGCAGCGGCAGCATGGGCGTGTGCGGGATATGTGCAGGGCGGCTTTCGCGCAGGCCAGCCAGGCATGCGACTGCCAGCACGGCAGCGGTCAGCAGCAGGCCGGACTGTACGCCGACATAGCCATGGACGGCGACCAGCAGCGTGCCCAGTGCAAGGCCGATGGCCGGGCTCAGGGCCAGGGCCATGCCGATCCAGGAGAATGCCTGCGCCAACGCGGGTCCCTGCAGGTGGTCGCGCAGCACGGTCTGGGTGACCACCGAAGCGGCGGCGGCGCCAACCGCGGCCAGCGCTTGGGCCAGCAACACCTGGCCGAAGCTACCAGCGAGCAGGCCGCCCAGTGCAGCCACGGCAAAGACGCCCAAGCCACATAGAAGGGCCGGGCGACGACCGATACGATCGGCCAGGCGCCCCCACAGCAGCACGCCTGCAGCGAAGCCGAACAGATACAGGCTCATGGCCTGGCTGGCGGTACCCGGCGGCAGGGCGAAGCGTTTGGCCAGATCGGCCAGGGCCGGGCTGTACAGGGTCTGTGCCAACTGCGGAAACATCAGCAGTGCAATGGTGAGCAACAACAGGCGGCGCGACATGCGGGCGCTCCAGAAACGGGGCTGCGCATTGTGGTCGCGACTGCAATGACGCACCCTGTCTATCCTGTCATCGAATGTATGAAATCAGACATGGCCTGGTTGCAGCCGCACACGCACTTCGACGCCGATGCCTGGAGCGCTCCGGTGCTGGGGATCGCAGCATCACTGGCGGATCACGACTCGGGTTGGCACCAGCATGCACGCGCGCAACTGCTCTACACCCGGCAGGGCTGCACGCGCCTCACCTACGGTGATCGCATCAGCCTGCTGCCGCCCGCGCGCGCCGCGTGGATTCCCGGTGGGCTACGCCATCGCGCGCAGATGCGCCAGGCGGTCGACTACCGTTCGTTGTACTTCGACGCCACCCTGTCAGCCCAGCTGCCCCGGCAACCAGCGATCATCGGCGTGGGGCCGCTGCTGCAGGCCTTGCTGGAGCCGATTGCGCAGGCGCCGTTCGACCATGACTGGCAGTCGCCGCGCGCGCACCACCAACTGGCGTTGTGCGTGCTGGAAATCGCTGCTGCACCGGTGGCGCCGATGGACCTGCCTTTGCCGCGTGATCCGCGCATTGCACGTTGCCTGCCGTTGGCCGAACAGCTGCCGCCCGAACTGCACGAACTGGCCACGCGTACCGGCCTGAGCGCGCGTACGGTTGGCCGGTTGATGCAACACGATACAGGCATGGGCTATCAGGCCTGGCGCCAGCAATGGCGCCTGATGCGGGCCATGGAGCTGCTGTTGCTCGGTCATCGCGTCGCGCATGTGGCCCAGGACACCGGCTTCTCCGCCGAGAGCCCGTTCATCGCCTTCTTCCGCGGCATGACCGGCACCACGCCCGCCGCGTTCCAGCGCCACGCAAAAGGGGACGGAGGGGATTAAGTCGCTTTCGCCCCTTTGATACAGGCCGTGGCAAAAACGACTTAATCCCCTCCGTCCCCTTTTCAAAGAAAAACCCCGGCCGGAGCCGGGGTTTTTCATTTCAGTCGGGCCGGTGATCAGCCGCCGCGCGGGCCGCTGCGGCGCGGGCCGCCCGGTCCGCGGTTGCCACCGGGGCCGCCCGGACCACGGTTCCCACCCGGGCCGCCAGGGCCGCGATTGCCGCCCGGGCCACGGTTGCCGCCGCCCGGACCACGACCGCCCGGACGCGCACCGTGCGCCGGCTTCGGGCTGCCGTAGGGGTTGAAGCCCGGCGTGGCGTGGTCGGACGGGAAGCTTGGGGCATTGCCCGGATGGCCGTACGGGTGCCTGTTGCCCTGGCCCTGCGAGCGGTTGCCGGCACCGGCCGGACGACCCTGGCCGCCTGCGCCGCCACGGCCTTCGCCGCCGAAACCGCCACGGCCCTGCCCGCCACCGGCGCCTGCACCCGGACCCTTCGGCTTGCCATACGGACGACCCTGGCCGCCTGCACCCGGACCACGGGCACCGGGGCCGCGCGCGCCCGGACCGGCGTTGCGATGGCCGCTCGGGCCGGTGCTTACGCCATCCGGCACGTACCAGGTGCGGAATGCCGCCGGATTGCCTTCCGGCAGCGAGCGATCATTCTTCGGGGCGCGCTGCTTGAACGGCTTCTGCGACTGCTTGGCTGCCGCTTCACCGCTGACCGTCAGGCCGCCCTTGAAGCCGCCACCCTTGCCGCCGCGACCACGGCCGCGGTCTTCGCGGACGTTGTCGAAACGGCGCAGCTCGCGACCTTCGTCAGCGGTGTTGTGGCCATTGACGTAGGCATTGCCGCGGCCACCTTCGCGCACGCGCACGGTGGTCTTGGCGGCGCGGCGCTGGCCGATCACCGGCTGCAGCGTCAGCGCCGACGGTGCGCCTTCTTCCAGCTTCAGCTGCGCACGCAGCGCTTCCACCTGGGCGGTACCCAGTTCCACCGAATGGCCACGGGCCAGTTCGCGCGGCAGGCTAACCTTGCCGTAGCGGGTGCGCTTCAGGCGGCTGACCTGGCAACCCTGCGATTCCCACAGGCGGCGCACTTCGCGGTTGCGGCCTTCCTTCACCACGACGCGGAACCAGTCGTGCGAATCGGTGCCGCCGATGCGTTCGATCTCATCGAACTTGGCCGGACCGTCCTCCAGCGCGACGCCACGGCTGAGGCGGTCGACGATGGCGTCGGAGACCTTTTCCTCGCCTTCCGGCGCACGCACGCGCACCACGTACTCGCGCTCGACCTCGAACGACGGGTGCATCATGGCGTTGGCCAGTTCACCGTCGGTGGTGGCCAGCAGCAGGCCGGTGGTGTTGATGTCCAGGCGGCCGATGGCGATCCAGCGCGCGCCCTTCAGCGGCGGCAGCGATTCGAACACGGTCGGGCGGCCTTCGGGATCTTCGCGGGTGGTCACTTCGCCTTCAGGCTTGTTGTAGACCAGCACGCGCGACGGTTCGGACAGGGCGGTGGCGACGAAGCCGCGACCGTCCAGTTCGATCCTGTCGCCGCTCTTGACCGACATGCCGGTCTGCGCGACTTCACCGTTGACCTTGACCAGGCCCTCGGCAATGCGCTGTTCCAGCGCACGGCGCGAGCCGAGGCCGGCCTGGGCCAGCACCTTGTGCAGGCGCTCTTCCAGCTTGAACTGTTCGGAGGTGGCTTCGCGCTTCAGCGAGAGCTTGTTTCGGGGGGTGTCACTCATCAGTTTTGCTCCGGCCGACGGTTTCGAGGTCGGCCTCTGGTTCGGAATCGGCTTGGTCAACAGCCACGGTCGTCATCGCGACGGCGTTGTCTTCGCGTTCGTTCAGGGGCACCGCGCGCTCGCCCGGCGCGGAATCGGGGTGCCCATCATCGAGGGGCGAAGGTGCTTGCTCATCGGTGGCCGACGCAGGCGCTGCATCGGCGGAATCGGGGGTGTCACTGCCGGCCAGGCCGGCGTCGTCGTTGGCGGCAGCGCCGTCGGCCGAGACGTCCGGGCCGTCGGCGCCGGCAACGGCCGGAGCATCGCGGTCCAGCGCCAGCTGCGGTTCCAGCTCGCCCAGGTCCTTCAGTTCCGACAGCGGCGGCAGTTCGTCCAGCCGCTTCAGCCCGAAGTAGTCCAGGAAGCCCTTGGTGGTGCCGAACAGTGCCGGCTTGCCGGGCACGTCGCGGTGGCCGACCACGCGGATCCATTCGCGTTCTTCCAGTGCCTGGATGATGTTGCTGCTGACCGCCACGCCGCGCACCTGTTCGATCTCGCCGCGGGTGATCGGCTGCCGGTAGGCGATCAGCGCCAGGGTTTCCAGGGTGGCACGGGTGTAGCGGGTCTTGCGTTCGGTCCACAGCCGGCTGATCCAGCCATGCACTTCGCTGGTGACCTGGTAGCGGAAGCCCGAAGCGACCTCGACCAGTTCCACGCCGCGTCCTTCGCAGGCCTCGCGCAGCCGTTCCAGCGCACGTTCGATGCTGCCCGGCGGTGCGGGCTCATCTTCCGGGAACAGGTCCTTCAGCTGGGCCAGGGTGAGCGGCTGGCTGGAGGCCAGCAGGGCACCCTCGACAATGCGGTCGATCAGCGATTGGTCCATCGGCACTCAGCGCTCACTCATTGGCATTGGCGGCGTCGTTGTCGTCAAACTCGCTGCTGAACTGCAGCGGGGCGTTGGTGTTGCCGGCCGCCAGCGACTTGACGTAGATCGGCGCCAGCGGTTCTTCCTGGACGATGTCCAGCAGCTGTTCCTTGGCCAGCTCCAGCACCGCCAGGAACGTGACCAGCACGCCCAGCTTGCCTTCTTCGGCCGTGAACAGCCCTTCGAAGCGATAGAACCTGCCGTCTTCCAGGCGGCCGAGTACCTCGCCCATGCGTTGCCGCACGCTCAGTGCCTCGCGCTTGATGGCGTGGCCGCTGAACAGCTCGGCGCGCTTGAGCACGTCGTGCAAAGCCAGCAGCATTTCCTTCAGGTCCACCGGCGGCGGCAGCTTCACCGTGGCGCGTTCGGGCATGAAGGCATGCGCCACCGTGGTGTCGCGGTCCTGACGGGGCAGGGCGTCGATGTCCTCGGCGGCCTGCTTGAAACGTTCGTACTCCTGCAGCCGGCGCACCAGCTCGGCGCGCGGGTCGGCCTCATCGCCTTCCTCGCTGACCGGGCGCGGCAGCAGCATCCGCGACTTCACCTCGGCCAGGATCGCGGCCATCACCAGGTACTCGGCCGCCAGCTCGAAGCGCAGCTCGCGCATCACGGTGATGTATTCCACGTACTGCCGGGTGATCTCGGCGACGGGGATGTCCAGTACATCGAGGTTCTGGCGGCGGATCAGGTACAACAGCAGGTCCAGCGGGCCTTCGAAGGCATCCAGGATGACTTCCAGCGCGTCCGGCGGGATGTACAGGTCCTGCGGGATCTGCAGGACCGGTTGCCCATGCACCACGGCCAGCGGCATTTCCTGCTGCTGGGGGGCGGGCGGCCGGGTTGGCGGGTTCGCGTCAAGCGCGAGTTCGGAAGTCATCTAATGGACATCAGGATTGCAACGGACCAGTCGCGGCACCGGGTTCGCCGGGCCAACGCCACGGCGCCCCAGGGCACCAGACACGCCGGGATCGGCGCGATTCCACACATATCAAACAGCAGGACGCGCCGCAGGAGACGGCAGCGACAGAACTACGGGGAGGTCGTCTACGTGGCCCGGCCGGATGGTCCGGTTTGAAGCAGCGGGACGGTCGTCGGGGGCTGCGTTGGCCGCAAAACCGACGGGCTGCTGCATCCACCACGTGCAATGGAGTCTAGGGTAAGCCTTTGTCGCGCCAGTGTCCAGCCGGGCCGGGGCAGGGAGCGCATTGGCTAGAATCTGCGCACCCGACAACGCAAGCGAGGAAATGCCGGTGTGGTATGTGATCGAAGGGTATGACGGCCAGGATGTGCTGGCGCAGCGGCTGCAGGCGCGGCCGGAACACCTGGCGCGCCTGCATGCGCTGCGCGACGAGGGGCGCCTGCTGCTGGCCGGGCCGTGCCCGGTGGTGGACAGTGAAGACCCGGGCCCGGCCGGCTTCAGTGGTTCGGTGGTGATTGCACAGTTCGAGTCGCTGCCGCAGGCCCAGGCCTGGGCCGATGCCGACCCGTACGTCGCCGCCGGCGTATACACCCATGTGCAGGTGCGGCCGTTCCGCAAGGTCCTGCCATGAGCGCCGAACGGATCGGGCGGATCCGTGATGCGCTGCAGCAGGCACTCGCGCCGAGCGTGCTGGAAATCGAAGACGACAGCCATCGTCACGCCGGTCATGCCGGTGCACGCGATGGCCGCGGCCATTTCAACGTGCATGTGGTCAGTGAGCGCTTCGCCGGGCTGGGTCCGCTGGCCCGGCACCGCGCGGTCTATGCCGCGCTGGGGTCGATGATGGAGACCGATATCCACGCGTTGTCCATCCGCGCGCAGACCCCGTCAGAACAGGGCTGAGCCCTTGTCCCACGCTGTCCTGGCGGGTCCTTCATGGGCCTCGCCACGGACAGGTTTTCATGTCCATTTCGGGACATTCGCCTAACGGACTGTTTACAAGCCCAGATGGAAACGCTTACATTCCGCGCCAATGCTGGTAGGTCCAAGCCGTGGAGGGCGGCTTCGTGAACAAGGCAGCTATCACAATCAAAGACGTCGCACGCGAAGCCCGGGTCTCCGTGGCCACGGTTTCCCGCGCGCTCAACGGGCATGAAAATGTCGCCGAACCGGTCCGCCAGCTTGTGCTGGAGGTGGCCGCACGGTTGCGTTACACCCCGCACGCCGCCGCCCGCAGCCTGAGCAGCCGCCGCACCAATACGGTGGGCGTGGTGCTGCCTGACCTGTACGGCGAATTCTTCTCCGAGTTGATGCGCGGCATCGACGGCGTGGCCCGCAACCGCCGCCAGCACCTGCTGGTGTCCAGCTACCACGGCGACCAGGAACAGCAGGGCGCGGCCCTGCGTGCCATGCGCGGCCGCGTCGACGGCCTGCTTGTGCTCTCGCCCTACGCCGAGAGCCCGGGCTTCCTGACCGACAACCTGCCGCAGTCGCTGCCGACGGTGTTGATCAATACCTATCTGCCCGGGCAGGACCACCCGGTGCTGAGCATCGATGACCATGCCGGTGCGATGGCGATGACCCGCCATCTGCTCGACGCCGGTCACCGCCGTATCGCTTTCATTTCTGGCCCGGACCTCAACTTCGACGCGCGCGAGCGCCTGCGCGGCTTCCGTGACGCGCTGGCGGCTTTCGGCAGTGACGCCGAAGGCATCGAGCTGCCCGGTGATTTCGACGAAGCTTCCGGCCATCGCGCCGGTCAGGAGTTGCTGGCAGCCGGAGCGCTGCCTGATGCCGTGTTCGCCGCCAACGACATGATGGCGCTGGGATGCCTGTACGCGTTCACGCAGGCCGGTGTCCGTGTCCCGGCCGATGTGGCCCTGGCGGGTTTCGATGATATTCCACTGGCGCGTTTCGTCCACCCGTCGCTGACCACCATGCAGGTCAGCATCGCCGAGCTCGGCGACCGGGCCATGACGCGTCTGATGCAGTTGATGGACGGCACCTCCACGGATGGGGCAGGGGACAAGCAGACCCTGGTTCCCCGCTTGATTGTTCGCGATTCCACCACTCCGCCATCCGGCCGTTGAAGCCAGAGGCGTTCCTTCTTTTTTGATTGATCGCAGGGACCGCGCAAGCGGTTACCGCCACCCGGAGATTGAGTTGATGATGCATACCACCTTCCGCATGCCGGCGCGCCGGCTGCTGAGCACCGCACTGGTCAGCTGCCTGATGCTGGCTGCCGCCCCCAACGTCATGGCGCAGTCGGCCAACGCCAGCCTGCGCGGCCAGGTTGCCGGCGCCCAGGCAGGCACCGAAGTGACCGCCACCAACGTGGCCACCGGTACCGTCCGCCGTGGCACCATCCGCGCCGACGGCAGCTACTCGCTGATGGGCCTGGATCCGGGCACCTACAACGTGGTCGCCAACGGCCAGACCCAGAAGGTCACCGTCACCGTGGCCTCGACCGCGACGCTGAACTTTGCCGGTGCCGCCAGCAGCACCCAGGGTTCGACCGCGGCCACCAACCTGGACACCGTCAACGTTGTTGCGCCGACCCTGCTGCAGGAAGTGCGCACCTCCGAAGTCGGCAAGACCGTCAGCCTGCAGCAGATCCAGACCACCCCGCAGGTGTCGCGCAACTTCCTGGAGTTCGCCGACGCGGTGCCGGGCCTGATCTTCACCCGCGACGCCAAGGGCAACACCTCGCTGCGCGGCGGCGCCACCAATGCCGATGGCACCAACGTGTACATCGACGGCGTGGGCCAGAAGAGCTACGTCAAGGGCGGCGGCGTGGCCGGCCAGTCCGGCAGCGCCGGCAACCCGTTCCCGCAGCTGGCCATCGGCGAATACAAGGTCATCAGCGGCAACTACAAGGCCGAGTATGGCCAGGTGTCGAGCGCCGCGGTGACGGCTGCAACCAAGTCCGGCACCAATGAGTTCAAGGGTGAGGCGTTCTACCGCTACACCGATGAAGACATGCGTGCCAAGACCCCGGCCGAGCGCCAGGGTGGCAAGGAGAAGATGGTCTCGGCCGAGAAGGAATACGGCTTCGCCCTGGGCGGCCCGATCATCCAGGACAAGGCGCACTTCTTCGTGACCTACGAAGCCAAGCGCTTCGACCTGCCGGTCACCATCGCGCCGGATGGCGCGGTCACCGGCGCTGCCGGCCTGCTGCCGCCGGCCGGCGCCGCCGGCCTTGGCCCGGCCAGCCAGCCGTTCCAGCAGGACCTGATCTTCGGCAAGATCGACTTCGAGCCGACCGACAACGATCGCATCGAGCTGACCTTCCAGGACCGCGACGAAACCCAGTCGCAGTTCAGTGGCCAGACCTCGCCGGAAGCCGGCCGTGAAGTGGTCAACACCGACCGTCGTTACGCCCTGCGCTGGAACCACAGCGGTGAGCGCTACTACAACGAGTTGATGGTCACGCACGAAGACTCGTTCAACAACCCGACCCCGCTGACGCTGGCCAACGGCATCACCTACACCGCACCGGACGGCCCCGAAGACCGCACCATCGTGAAGATCGGTGGCGCCTCGGCACTGGATTCGCAGGTGAAGGGCCAGAAGGGCTGGTCGATCGAAGACAACCTGACCCTGGATGGCATCCAGTGGGCCGGTGACCACACCATCAAGATGGGCGTGAAGTACAAGGCGATCGATCTGTACGCATCCGATGCGGCACAGATCAACCCGACCTTCACCTACTCGCTGGGCGATCCGGACTTCCCCGATTCGATTCCGTACAAGGCGCAGTTCGTCAAGCCGGTGACCGGCGTGTCCGGCGTGTCCGGCGAAGTGCGTTCGAAGTCCAAGCAGTACGGCGTGTTCATCCAGGACGACTGGCAGGTCAACGACCACCTGCAGCTGAACATCGGCCTGCGCTGGGACTACGAAAAGACCCCGTCCTACCTGGACTTCGTGACCCCGCAGCAGGTGGTCGACGCCATCTATTCGCAGGATCCGCGCGCCCCCGCCGGCCAGACCTATGCCGATTCGCTGGCACTGGGCGGCCTGGACATCAGCGACTACATCAGCAACGGCCACAACCGCAAGGCATTCAAGGATGCCTGGCAGCCGCGCCTGGGCTTCTCGTATGACATCAATGCCGACGAGCAGCACGTGATCCACGGCGGTGCCGGCCGTTCCTACGACCGTGACCTGTTCGACAACCTGCAGCTGGAAACCACCAAGCTGGCCCTGCCGCAGCCGACCATCTACTTCCGCAACCCGGCCACCAACACCTGCATCAACGGCCAGGCCGCCTGCTATGACTGGAATCCGAACCTGCTCAACGGCATCGGCAACCTGCAGGCACTGGTCGGCGCGACCAGCAATGCCGGGCTGGAGGTTGACCTGCTGAACAACAAGCTGAAGGCGCCGTACTCGGATCAGTTCAGCCTGGGCATGAGCAACCAGATCGGCGACTGGCTGACCGATGCCACCATCGCTCGTACCCTGAGCTACGACGGCTTCGCCTTCACCCTGGGCAACCGCTACCCGACCGGCCAGTTCTTCGATGATCCGCGCCTGTGCGGCGGCACCTCCGCAGGCCTGAGCCAGGCCTGGAGCTGCAACGTGCCGGGCTTCGGCAGCCTGATCATCGGCCAGCAGGGCATCAAGACCCGCGCCACCCAGGTCCTGTTGTCGGCACAGAAGCCGTTCACCAAGGAAAGCGGCTGGGGCACCTCGATCGCCTATACCTGGACCACTGCGCGCCATAACCGCGACATCAACGAGAAGTATGCGTTCGATCGCGGCCTGATCGGTGACTACCCGACCATCCGCTCCAACGGCGCGCCGCGCCACCGCCTGGTGGTGACCGGTTCCTACGCGGGCTTCTGGGGCATCACTTTCGGCGGCAAGATCACCCTGGCCACCCCGACCGCCGTCAACGACTGGTACCCGGTGATGCAGGCCAGCGGCTACACCCTGCCGACCCCGCAGGCGGCCGTGCCCAACGCCACCGGCAAGTTCCTGGTGGGTGGCAAGATCTTCGGCTACCGTTCGGTCGACCTGCAGGCGACGAAGACGTTCAAGCTGGCGGGCAACACCGAGCTGTACGCCCGCCTGGACATCATCAACGTGTTCAACTTCGACAACTTCTCCACCTACAACTACGTCAAGACCAACGGCAAGCTGCAGGCCAGCTACAACGAGACCGGCGACATCATCGGTACTCCGCGCCAGGTCAAGGCCGAAGTGGGCTTCCGCTTCTAAGCCCGGGCGGTGATGCATGACCCGATGCCGCCGGCTCGCTGGCGGCATCGGTCAAACCGGCAATGGCCGGCCCTGTGCCGGTCCATTGCCCACGCCGCTGCCGGCCAGGGGGCAGCGGCGTGGGCAATGATCGCGGTGTCAAGCCACGTTTTTCGTGGTTTTTTAAGAACGCACCTTGTAAACGATTTCAGATCATTGGACGTTATGCTTTCCCATCGATCAGACCACCGGAGGAACCGCGCCATGCAGGCACGCCATCTGTTGTCCGCCGCAGCGCTGAGCCTGGCCGTGGCCGCCTGCCAGCCGGCCCAGCAGGAACCTGCCAAGCCCCGCCCGCCGGTGATCCTGATCGAGGCCGACGCACCGCCGCGGCCGATGAAACCGGAGCTGCCGCCGCTGTTCGATGATATCGAGCGCCGCACCTTCCAGTTCTTCTGGGACACCACCAACGAAGTGAACGGCCTGACCCCGGACCGCTACCCGTCACGGCCGTTCGCCAGCATCGCCTCGGTCGGTTTCGCGTTGACTGCCTATCCGATCGGCATAGAAAACGGCTGGGTCAGCCGCAACCAGGCCATCGACCGCACGCTGACCACGCTGAAGTTCTTCCGCGATGTGCCGATGGGCCCGCAGCGCACCGGCAAGGCCGGCTACAAGGGCTTCTACTACCACTTCCTGGACATGCAGGAAGGCCGTCGCTACGACAGCTGGGTCGAACTGTCCTCGGTGGATACCGCACTGCTGATGATGGGCGTGCTGTTCGCGCAGTCGTACTACGACGGCGATGATCCGCGCGAGAAGGAGATCCGCCAGATCGCCGACACCTTGTACAAGAAGGTGGACTGGCCGTGGCTGCAGCAGCGCGCGCCGCTGATCTCGATGGGCTGGTTCCCCGAGAGCGGCTTCATCGACCACGACTGGATGGGCTACAACGAGGCGATGATGGTCTACATCCTTGCCCTGGGGTCGCCCACGCACCCGGTCAGCCCGGATGCGTGGACGGTGTGGACGCGCACCTACGACAACGACTGGGGTGTTTACCAGGGCCAGGAATACCTGTCCTTCGGCCCGCTGTTCGGCCACCAGTACAGCCACGTCTGGATCGACTTCCGCGATATCCAGGACGCATACATGCGCGAGCGCGGCAGCACTTATTTCCTCAACAGCCGCTCGGCTGCGCTGGCCCAGCGCGAATACGCCATCGCCAACCCGATGCAGTGGAAGGAGTATGGCGAGAATGTGTGGGGCCTGACCGCCAGCGATGGCCCGCAGAACACCACGCAGGAGTACCGCGGCGAGCAGCGCCAGTTCCGCCATTACTCCTCGCGCGGCGCTGGGCTGCGCGAGAATTTCGATGACGGCACCATCGCCCCGACTGCTGCGATCGCCTCGGTGGTGTTTGCGCCGGAGCAGGTGATCCCGGCCACGCTGGAAATGCACAAGCGCTACGGCGACTACATCTATTCCAGCTACGGCTTCCTGGATTCATTCAACCCCAGCTTCAACTACGACATCCCTATCAAGACCGGCCGCCTGGTGCCGGATCGCGGCTGGGTCGCCAGCGATTACATCGCCATCGACCAGGGACCGATCCTGACCATGATCGCCAACTACCGCAACGATTTCGTGTGGGAGGTGATGAAGAAGAACCCCTACATCCGCAAGGGACTGGAGCGGGCAGGGTTCAGCGGTGGCTGGCTGGCGCCGGAAGGCGCGTTCCAGCCGCTGGAGCTGCAGAAGGACGAAAAGGCCGCGGCGGCACGCGCGGTGGGTATCGCCGAATCACGCGCGGCTGCCGCGCAGGAACAGAAAAACAATGCCAACCGCAACACAGGGCAGGGGAAGTAACCCGGTGCCGAACTGGATCGACCGCCTGCGCCGCTGGGCGCTGCCCGCCCTGGCCGCTTTGGCCGTGGCCGGCTGCGCCCGCACCGAGCCTGGAACCACCACCGTGCGCTTCTGGGCGATGGGTCGCGAAGCCGAGGTGGTCAGCGAGCTGATCCACGAGTTCGAGGCCGAGAACCCCGGCATCAAGGTGGATGTGCAGAACATCCCGTGGACGGCAGCGCACGAGAAACTGCTGACCGCGTTCGCTGCCGATGGCCTGCCGGATGTCTGCCAGCTCGGAAACACCTGGGTGCCCGAGTTCGCCGAGCTCGATGCGCTGACACCGCTGCAGCCGTTCGTCGATCACTCGGCGGTCGTTGATGAAAAGGACTACTTCCAGGGCATCTGGGATACCAACGTGATCCACGGCGAGCTGGTGGGCGTGCCGTGGTACGTCGATACACGCCTGATCTACTACCGCAAGGACCTGCTGGCCAAGGCCGGCTACGACCACCCGCCGCGTACCTGGGCCGAGTGGGACGAGCAGATGGCGGCGATCAAGCGCATGCAGGGTCCGAACCGCTATGCGGTGCTGATGCCGATCAATGAGTTCGAGCAGCAGTTGTCCTTGGCACTGCAGCAACCCGATCCGCTGCTGCGCGACGATGACACCCGCGGCAATTTCGCCAGCCCGGGGTTCCGCCGCACACTGGCCTTCTACGCCAACATGTTCGAGCAGGGCTGGGCGCCGAAGATGTCCGAGACGCAGATCTCCAACGTCTGGGACGAGTTCTTCCGCGGCTTCAACGTGTTCTACATCTCCGGCCCCTGGAACATCCGCGAGTTCAAGAAGCTGCAGCCAAAGGAACTGGAAGGGCAGTGGGGCACCGCGGCGCTACCGGGTCCGGACGGCCCCGGCGCCGGCATCGCCGGTGGCACCAGCCTGGTGATCTTCCGCAAGTCGCAGCAGAAGGAAGCGTCGTGGAAGCTGATCGAGTTCCTGTCGCGGCCGCAGATCCAGGCGCGTTTCCATTCGATCATCGGCGATCTGCCGCCGCGCCGCAGTACCTGGAACGCACCGTCGCTGGCCAACGATCCGCTGGCAGCGGCATTCCGTGACCAGCTGGAGCGGGTCAAGCCGACGCCGAAGGTGCTCGAATGGGAGCGCATCGTGCAGGAAATGCGCATCGTCACCGAGAAGGTGGTGCGCGGTGGCCTGCCGCAGGACAAGGCCGTGGAAGAACTGGACCAGCGCGTGGACAAGGTGCTGGCCAAGCGCCGCTGGATGCATGAACAACAACGCCTGCAGCAGCGCGCACCGTCGTCGCAGTCCAGCAGTGCCGTAGCCGCCGGGAGCGCGCAATGAAACGTACTTCGCTTGCCGGCTGGATCTTCGCCGGGCCCTCGTTGATCGTGCTGGGCGTGTTCTTCGGCCTGCCGGTGGCTTCGGCGCTGGCGCTGAGCGTGACCGACTTCGACCTGTATGCCCTGGCTGACAGCAGCAACCTGCGGTTTGTCGGCCTCGGCAACTACATCGACCTGCTGCAGACACCGATGTTCTGGAAGTCGCTGTGGAACACCACCTACTTCGTGCTGATCGGGGTGCCATTGTCGATCGGCGTGTCGCTGGGCGCGGCGATGCTGCTCAACGCGCCGGCCGCGCGCTTCAAGGCGCTGTTCCGCACCGCGCTGTTCGCGCCGGTGGTGACCACGCTGGTGGCGGTGGCGGTGATCTGGCGTTACCTGTTCCACACCAGCTACGGCCTGGTGAACTACAGCCTGGGCCACCTGGGCATCAGCCCGATCGACTGGCTGGGCGATCCCAACTGGGCGATGCCGACCATCATGCTGTTCGCGGTGTGGAAGAACTTCGGCTACAACATGGTGATCTTCCTGGCCGGCCTGCAGGCGATCCCGCATGACCTGTACGAGGCTGCGCGCATCGACGGCGCCTCGCGCTGGAAGCAGTTCCTGCACATCACCCTGCCGATGCTCGGCCCGGTGCTGCTGGTGGTCGGCGTGATTACCGTGTCCGGCTACTTCCAGCTGTTCGCCGAGCCGTATGTCATGACCCGCGGCGACCCACTGCAGAGCACCGTCAGCGTGCTGTATTTCATGTTCGAGGAAGGCTTCAAGTGGTGGAACCTGGGACGCGCCTCCGCCGTGGCGTTCCTGCTGTTCCTGATCATCCTGGCGGTGACCACCGTGATGCTGCGTTTCGGCCGCAAGAGGCAGTTGGTATGAGTCGTGAAATCGGCCAGTCGCGCTGGTACCCGTGGTTGATCAATGGTGCATTGTTGGTGCTGGCCCTGGTCAGCCTGGCACCGCTGTTGTGGATGCTCTCGGTCTCGTTCATGCCGCAGGGCGAGGCCAGCCATTTCCCGCCGCCGCTGCTGCCTTCGAGCATCACCACGCACAACTACCATGAGCTGTTCGCGCGCACTGGCATGGGCGGCAACTTCGCCAACAGCCTGCTCGTCTCGCTGGCGATCACCTTTGGCTCGCTGTTGCTCAACACCATGGCCGGCTATGCGTTCGCCAAGCTCAACTTCGTCGGCCGCGAGCGCCTGTTCCAGGTGCTGATGGCGGCGCTGGTGATTCCAGCGCAGGTGGCGATGCTGCCGCTGTTCCTGCTGATGAAGCAGCTGGGCCTGGTCAACAGCTTCGGCGGCGTGATCGTGCCGGCGCTGGCCAGCGTGTTCGGCATCTTCCTGGTGCGCCAGTACGCGCGTTCGATTCCGGACGAATTGCTGGAAGCGGCCCGTATCGACGGGGCAGGGGAGCTGCGCATCTTCTTCCAGATCGTGCTGCCGATGCTCAAGCCGGTGCTGGTGACCCTGGCGATCTTCACCTTCATGGGCGCATGGAACGATTTCATGTGGCCGCTGATCGTGTTGACCGATCAGGAGCACTACACTTTGCCGGTGGCGCTGGCCACCCTCTCGCGCGAGCACATCATGGACGTGGAAATGATGATGGCCGGCGCGGTGGTCACCGTGGTCCCGGTGCTGGCGCTGTTCCTGGTGCTGCAGCGGTACTACATCCAAGGTCTGTTGCTGGGGAGCGTCAAGGGATGAAGCGAGCGATCGCCGTTGGACTGGGCCTGCTGTGGACCTCCCTGGCGATCGCCGCGCCACCGGCGCTGCCGGCACCGAAGGTGCTGGACGACTTCGACGACGTCGCGGCCTGGAAGCTGGTGCTGTCCGACCAGGTCAGCGGTTCGCTGCGCCCGGTCAGTGGCGCTGGCGGCGGCCGCGCGCTGTGCCTGGACTATGACTTCCACGATGTCTCCGGCTACGTCGGCATCCGCCGCGCGCTGAACATCGAATACCCGGTCAATTACCGTTTCGGCTTCCAGTTGCGCGGTGATTCACCGGGCAACGACCTGCAGTTCAAGTTGATCGATGCCAGCGGTGACAACGTCTGGTGGGTCAATCGTCCCGGCTACAGTTTCCCCAAGGGCTGGACGCCGGTCGAGTACCGCCGCCGCCAGATCGACAAGGCGTGGGGTCCCTCGCCCGAGAAGGAGATGGCGCGCAGCGCCGCCGTCGAGTTCACGATCTACAGCAAGGTCGGCGGCCGCGGCACCGTATGCTTCGACAGGCTGACCCTGCAGGGGCTGCCACCGCAGGATGATTCGGCGCTGGTGCCGTCGGTGATTTCCGATACCGCCACCGCGCTGCAGGACCGCATGATCGACGGCAAGAGCGACACGTTCTGGATCAGCGGTGGCGTCAAGCAGCAGACCATCAGCCTGGACCTGCACAAGAGCCGCGAGATCGGCGGTGTCGTGATCGATTGGCTGCCGAACCTGGAAGCCAATCGCTACACCGTGCGGACGTCCGAGGATGGCCGGGATTGGCGCATCGTGCGCGAAGTGACCAGCGGTGCCGGTGGCCGCGACTGGCTTGCCCTGCCGGATACCGACGCGCGCTACGTGCGTTTCGATCTGCGCGATGGCCCGAACTGGCGCTATGGCATCCGTGACATCGCACTCAAGCCGCTGGCGTTCGCCGCCACGCCCAATGCCTTCCTGTCCTCGGTAGCCGCCGATCTGCCGCGCGGTTCGTTGCCGCGCGCGTATGTGGGCGAACAGCCCTACTGGACCCTGCTCGGCCTCGATGGTGGCCAGGAGCAGGCGCTGATCAGCGAAGATGGCGCGCTGGAGCCGGCCAAGGGCAGCTTCAGCATCGAGCCGTTCATCCGCCTGGACGGCAAGCTGCTGGACTGGTCGAAAGTGGCTATCACCCAGTCGCTGCAGGATCACTACCTGCCGATCGCCACCGTCGACTGGGTGCATGAGAAGGCCGGACTCTCGGTGACCGGTTTCGTGCAGGGCACGCCCGAGCGTGCGCAGCTGATCGGCCGCTACCGGCTGAGCAATCCGGACAAGGTCGCGCACGAATACACCCTGGCACTGGCGATACGGCCGTGGCAGGTCAATCCGCCCACCCAGTTCCTTAATACCGTCGGAGGCTTCAGCCGGATTGATGCCCTGGATGTAGGTGAGCAGCTGGTTCGGGTCAACGGTGAGCCGCGGATCTATCCGCTGCAGGTACCGGACGCGCGCTTTGCCAGTACGTTCGATGGCAAGCTCGATGCGATGCATCTGGAAAGCGGCACGTACCCGGCGACCACGGCGGTGAAGGACAGCACCGGCATGGCGTCGGGTGCGCTGGTGTACACGATCAGGCTGGAGCCCGGGCAGAACCGTGAGGTGGCGGTGGTGCTGCCACAGACCGGTGGCTGGGCGCCGCAGGCGCTGGATGTGGCCAAGGCGCAGGCGCAGGTGGCCGAGCAATGGCGGAAGAAGCTGGGCGTGGTTTCGCTGCAGGTGCCTGCTGCAGGCCAGCCACTGGTCGACACCCTGCGCACGGCGGTGGCGCACATGCTGATCTCGCGTGTCGGACCGCGCCTGCAGCCGGGCACGCGGTCGTATGCGCGCAGCTGGATCCGCGACGGCGCGATGATCTCCGAGGGCCTGCTGCGCATGGGGCGCAGTGATGCGGTGCGCGATTACATCAACTGGTATGCGCCGTACCAGTTCGAAAACGGCAAGGTGCCGTGCTGCGTCGACGCGCGCGGCAGCGACCCGGTGCCGGAGAACGACAGCCATGGCGAGTTGATCTACAGCATCGCCGAGTATGGGCGCTACACCGGCGACAGCACGTTCACCGAGCTGATGTGGCCGCACGTGCAGGGCGCCTACCACTACATGGAGCAGCTGCGCGCCAGCGAGCGCACCGAGGAAAACCGCGCGCGCAACCCGGCGTTCTACGGGATGATGCCGGCCTCGATCAGCCATGAAGGCTATTCGGCCAAGCCGATGCATTCCTACTGGGACAACTTCTGGGCGCTGCGCGGCTACAAGGACGCGGCGCTGCTGGCGACCCAGCTGGGCAAGGTCGAGGCGATGCAGATCGCCGAATCGCGCGACCAGTTCCGTGCTGACCTGCAGGCCTCGCTGCTGTCGGCGATGCAGCAGCACAAGATCGATTACCTGCCGGGCTCGGCCGAGCTGGGCGACTTCGACGCGACCTCCACCACGATCGCGCTTGCCCCCGGCGGCGAGCAGGGCCGGCTGCCGCAGCAGGCGCTGCAGGCGACCTTCGAGCGCTACTGGAACGAGTTCGTTGCCCGTCGCGATGGCAAGCGCGAGTGGAAGGATTACACCCCGTACGAATGGCGCAACGTGGCAGCGTTCGTGCGCCTGGGCTGGCGCGACCGCGCCTGGCAGGCCACCGAGTTCTTCTTCAGGGACCGCGCGCCACAGGCCTGGAACCAGTGGGCCGAAGTGGTCTCGCGCACGCCGCGCAAGCCGTTCTTCGTCGGTGACCTGCCGCACGCCTGGGTGGCTTCGGACTTCGTGCGCTCTGCGCTGGACATGTTCGCTTACAACCGTGATCTGGACGATGCGCTGGTACTGGCCGCCGGCGTGCCGACCGCGTGGCTGCAGGGCGAGGGCATTGCCGTGCAGGGCCTGCGCACGCCGCAGGGGCAGTTGAACTACCGCCTGCAGCGCAGCGACAAGCAGCTGGTGCTGGAGGTGCAACCGGGCCTGGTGCCGCCGGTCGGTGGTGTGGTGCTGCCGTGGCCGTATGCCGGCGACCCGGGCGAGGCGAGCATCAACGGTGAAGCGGCCCAGTGGGTCAACAGAGAACTGCACGTGCACCAGCTGCCGGCGCGGATCGAGATCGACGTGCCGAGCGCAGTGCGCCGCGCCGAGCGCAAGGGACAGTAACGATGAAGCAGCAGCGGGCGAAGGTGCGCACGTCGGTGCGCGCCCTGGGGCTGGCCATTGCAATGGCATTGCCGGGCGTGATGATGGCGGCTGAACCGGCTGGCACGACTGTGGCGCCCGACGTTGCCAGCGCGCCGGGCATGAGCATGGTCACCTTCAACCTGCACCACGACCGCGAAGACTGGCCGAGCCGGCGCCGCACCATCCTGGCCGAGCTCAAGCGCCTGCAGCCGGATGCGGTTGCCCTGCAGGAAGTGATCCAGCGCCGCAACGTGCGAAACCAGGCGCAATGGCTGGCCGGCCAACTCGGCTACAGGTATGTGTTCGTGTCCACCGATCCGGTCGCGGCACCCAAGCGCTACGGCAATGCGCTGCTGACCCGGCGGCCGATCCTCGCTCAGGGCGATCATCTGCTGCAGCCGCTGGACGACTACCGCACCGTGGCCCACCTGCGCATCGACGTCGACGGCACGCCGGTAAACATCTACGCCACGCATCTGAACGAGCGCAGCGACGAGAACGGGCAGCGCATCCGTCGCACCCAGGTCGAAGACCTGCTGCGCTTCATCACTGCAACCTCGGCCGGTGCACCGGTGGTGATCGCTGGCGACTTCAATGCACTGGTGGATGCCGGCGACCTGAGCGAGCTGCGCAGCCACTACGGCGACAGCTACGGCAGCGTGCATGTCAACACCGATCTGTCCGCGGTCAGTACGCTCAACCGTCACTATTACCAGGCGCCGTCGCGGATCGACCACATCTTCTTCCAGCAGGACGAGATGGTCGCACGCGAGGCGAAGATCCTGTTCGACCAGCCCGACGACAGCGGTCGCTGGGCCTCGGACCACTACGGCGTGTGGACCCGCCTGCAGTTCGCGCCGAAACCCTGACGCAGGCACGCTTGGGTAGGTGCCAACCTTGGTGGGCACGGTTCGGCCCGACGCACAAACAAAAACGGCGGGGATCATTGATCCCCGCCGTTTCGTTTTCACGCTATCAAGATCAGTTCGACGGAGGCGTGCGCTTGGCGGCCTCTTCGTCTTCTTCATCGGCCCTGGCTTCTGCAGCCTGCGCTGCGGCGTCGGCATGGCCATCGGCGACCGGATCGACCGATGGCGTCACCACGGCTTCGGCGACCGGGGCAGCGGCCTCGATCGGCGCGGCTTCCACCGCCACCGGCGCGACCGGCTGTTCCACGATCGGCGCAGTCTCGACGACCGGCGTGGCTTCAACGGCCGGGGCGGCCTCCACCACCGGGCCACTCTCACTGGCCACCGGCTTGGTTTCAACCACCGGGGTTGCTTCAACCACCTGCGGCTTCGATTCCACGACCGGCGCGGCCTCGACCGCGACCGGCCTCGTTTCGATCACCGGAGCGGCTTCAGCCACTGCGGTCGTTTCAGCCACAACCGGCTTTGCTTCGATCACCGGCGCGGCAGCGTCCACCACCGGAGTGGCGTCGGCGACCGGCTGAACCGGGGTCGCAGCGTCGATGGCATCGAGCATGCTGGTCTGCACCGGCGAGGACACCGTTTCAGTTTTCGCAGCAGCCTCGGCCGGCGCCTGCACTTCAGCCGCGACGGGGGCGGCGACTTCGACCACGGCGCTGCTCACCACCGCAACCGGTGCGGAAACCGCAGCGGCGGCAGCGCGGGCCGGCTTCCCGGCTTCGATGGCGATCGGCTCGACTTCGTCATCGAAGTCGAACTCCGGCTGCGAACGGACCGGCTGCGCCGCAGCAACCGGAGCGGTTCCGGCGGTGTTGTTGACGCTCGGCTCGGCGCCGTCGGTGTCTTCACCGTCATCACCATCGTCCTGGTCATCGCCCAGGGCGTCGCTGCCGACGGCATTCTCGGCGCCACCGCGACGACGGCGACGGCCACCACGACGGCCACGACGACGGCGGGTTGCGCCTTCGCCTGCCTGCTCGCCATTGGTGTCGGTTGCAGCCTCCTCGCCGGCAACCGCAGTCACCTCGCCCGCGCTGCCAGCGTTGGCAGCGGTGTCGGCCGACGCAGCGGCTTCCGCCGGAGCGGCGGGTGCCGGAGCAACCGGCGTCACCGGCGCGGTGGCTTCCAGCGCGTTCACCCCGTTGGCGGCGACGGCCGTAGCGGCTACGGCTGCCGCTGCGGTCACGGCTTCGGCAGCTGCTTCGGCGGCATTGCGCTGCGGCTTCTCGGCCGGCTTGTCACCGTCCTGCTGCTGCGGGCGCGGCTGCTTGGGCTGCTTCAGCTTCGGCTGCTGGTTCTGGTTCTGGCCCTGCTGCTCGTTGCGCGGCTTGTTCTGCTGCTGCGGCTGCTGCTGGCCATCCTTGTGCTGCGGCTCCTTCTGCTTGCCCTGCTGCGGCTGCTGCTGCGCATTGCCGTTGTTGCCGTTGCGGCCGTCCTTGCGCTGCTCGCCGCGGTCCTTGCGGTTGCCGCCATCCTTCTGCTGCTGCGCGTTGCCATTGCCACGACTGTCGTCGCGACGGTCCTTGCGGTCCTTGTTGCGATCCTTGTTGCGGTCCTTGCGGCCACCGTCCTGCGACTGACGCGCCGCCGGAGCGGCCGGCGCCGGCGCCGGGGCCGGCTCGCCACCGAACACGCGCTTGAGCCAGCCGATCACGCCGCCGCTGGGGGCCGGGGCCGTCGGTGCGACCGCGACCGGGGCCGGGGCTGCCTTGGCCGGCTCAACTTCCTCGCGAACCGGGGCGGGCGAGGTGTGCTTGACCTGGGTCACCGCCGGCGGCGGGATGTTCAGCTGGCCCTTGGTCAGCGCGTGCACCGGCAGCTTGCGCGGGGTGCCCCGCTGGTAGCTGGGCTTGCTGCTTTCTTCACCCAACTCGTTCTCGCGCAGGCGGGTGACGGTGTAGTGCGGGGTATGCAGCTGCTCGTCGGCCACGATCACGATCGGCGCCTCGTGGCGCTGCTCGATCTCGCGCAGGGCGCTGCGCTTCTCGTTCAGCAGGTAATTGGCGATCTCCACGGGGGCCTGCACCAGCACCTGCCCGGTGTTCTCCTTCATCGCATGCTCTTCGGCGACGCGGATGATCGACAGCGACAGCGACTCGACGCTGCGCATGCGGCCGTGGCCGTCACAGCGCGGGCAGACGATCTGGCTGGACTCGCCCAGGCTCGGGCGCAGGCGCTGGCGGCTCATTTCCAGCAGGCCGAAGCGCGAGATGCGGCCGACCTGGACGCGGGCCCGGTCGTACTTCAGCGCGTTGGCCAAGCGGTTCTCGACCTCGCGCTGGTGCTTGTTGGAGGCCATGTCGATGAAATCGATGACCACCAGGCCACCCAGGTCGCGCAGGCGCAGCTGGCGGGCCACTTCCTCGGCCGCTTCCAGGTTCGTCTGGAACGCGGTGTCCTCGATGTCGCTGCCCTTGGTGGCGCGCGAGGAGTTCACGTCGACCGCGGTCAGTGCTTCGGTCTGGTCGACCACGATCGAGCCGCCCGACGGCAGGCGCACGTTGCGCTCGTATGCACCTTCGATCTGCGACTCGATCTGGAAGCGGTTGAACAGTGGGATGTCGTCCTTGTAGTGCTTGAGCTTGCGCAGGGTCTGCGGCATCACCTGCTGCATGAACTCGCGGGCGTGCTCGTACATCTCCTCGGTGTCCACCAGGATCTCGCCGATGTCGGCGCGCAGGTAGTCACGCAGGGCGCGCACGATCAGGCGCGATTCCTGGTAGATCAGGAACGGAGCGGGCTTGCTCAGCGCGGCTTCGGCAATGGCGCGCCAGACGTTGAGCAGGTAGTCCAGGTCCCACTGCAGTTCTTCCGCATCGCGGCCGACGCCGGCGGTACGGATGATCACGCCCATGTCGTCGGGAATGTTCAGCTTGTCCAGCGCGTCCTTCAGCGCGGCCCGGTCTTCGCCCTCGATGCGGCGGGACACACCACCGGCGCTGGGCGAGTTCGGCATCAGCACCATGTAGCGGCCGGCCAGCGAGATGAACGTGGTCAGGGCGGCGCCCTTGTTGCCACGCTCTTCCTTGTCGACCTGGACGACGATCTCCTGGCCTTCCTTCAGCAGTTCGCGGATGCCGGCCTTGTTGTGGTCGACGCCGGCCTGGAAGTAGTCGCGGGAGATTTCCTTCAACGGCAGGAAGCCATGGCGGCCACCGCCGTATTCGACGAAGGCCGCTTCCAGCGAGGGCTCGATGCGGAAGATCCGGCCCTTGTAGATGTTGGACTTCTTCTGTTCCTTCGACGGCTGCTCGATGTCGATGTCATACAACGACTGGCCATCCACGATGGCAACACGCAGCTCTTCAGCCTGCGTTGCGTTGATCAGCATTCGCTTCATTGTTGCGTTCCTCGCAAGCGGCTACCGCGCGGAACGCCATGGGGTTTCGCCTCTGGACACGGCTCGCCGCCCATTCGCGCAAGCGCGGGGAGGGCGGCTTGGGTTTCCAGCGCTACGACACCACGGCAGGCCGCGGGAGCGCTTCACTCTTATGGGTTTTGGGTGTTGCAGGGCCGCAGGCAGCTGTCAGCCAGGCTGGAGCGCCACGCGGGACATGTTCAGCACGGTTGCGTGTCAGGCATCCGGCGATGGCCGGGAAGGCCGGTGAGCCGCTAACATGGCCGCCCCGCGGGCGGTGGTCGCGCACTGTGCCGGATTCGTCGGAAGCTGGGCTTCTGGCCCTGAGTAACTTCCAACGAAATCAATCCCTTATCTCGCCCCCCGAGTGTAACAGAATAAACAGCCTGATGACCGCCCAAGACCCCACCAAGCCCGCAGGCGACAAGCCTTCCGTGCGCATGATCACCGTTCCCGCCGACCGCGCCGGCCAGCGCCTGGACAACTTCCTGCTCGGCCAGCTGAAGGGGGCCCCGCGCAGCCTGGTCTACAAGCTGGTGCGCAGTGGCCAGGTGCGGGTCAACGGCGGTCGCGCCAAGGCCGAGCGCAAGCTGGAGGCGGGCGATGAGGTGCGTGTACCACCCGTGCGTCTCAGCGAGGAGGGAGACAAGGCCGGTCCACCTGAGGCCTTCATGCGCCGCCTGGAGCAGGCCATCGTGTTCGAGGATGCCCGCCTGCTGGCCCTGAACAAGCCCTCTGGCGTGGCCAGTCATGGCGGCAGCGGCATCAGCTTCGGGGCGATCGAGACCCTGCGCGCGCTGCGCCCGGGGCAGACCCTGGAGCTGGTCCATCGGCTGGATCGCGACACCTCCGGCCTGCTGATCGTGGCCAAGAAGCGCTCGGCGCTGAGTGAACTGCAGGCCCTGCTGCGTGAAGACCATGGCGCTGGCATCCGCAAGCGCTACCTGACCCTGCTGGCCGGGCGCATGCCCGATGGCGTGATGACGGTGGACGCGCCGCTGCACGTGGGCCTGCGCCAGGGCGGCGAGCGCCATGTGCAGGTCAACGCGATCGGCAAGGAATCGATCAGCCACTTCCGGGTGCTGGAGCGCCGCGGCGGCCATTCGTACTGCGAGGTGCGCATCGAGACTGGCCGCACCCATCAGATCCGCGTGCACGCCCAGCATCTGGGCCACCCGGTGGCCGGTGACGACAAGTACGGCGATCCGGCGGTGAACAAGCGGCTTCGTGAGCAGATCGGGCTGAAGCGCCTGTTTCTGCACGCGGCTTCGCTGGAGTTCGCGCTGGATGACGGCAAGAGCCCATACGTGCTGAACGCGCCGCTGGCGGATGAGCTGGTTGAGGCGCTGGACCGCCTGCGCTGACGGCGGTTCGGCGGCGCCGGGTGCTTGGTCGGCGCCGTCGCTTCCCTGCGATGAGTGGGCTCGTCACTTTCTTTGCTCGTGCAAAGAAAGTAACCAAAGAAACACGCCGCCATCCGCGAGCCGGCGCTGCGCGCCGGTACCCTGCGCTCCTCGGTCCGCCGAGGGGCGGCGCGGAACTCGCTGCGCTCAGACACCCGCGCCTCTTCGCCCTCGCCGGACCTGCGGTGCTCGGCTCGCGACAAGGCGGACCTGACAGCCGCAGCGTAGACCCGTACCCGCACGCAGCCCTTGTAGAGTCGAGCCACGCTCGACTCACGCGCGCAGCGCGGGCTTCGCTTTTTCATTCTTTCATCGCGCGGCTGGCACGCCTATAGCCTGTCAGAGGCCGGGCGAGGTGGGTTTGCGGTGGTGTAAGCGCCATGGATGGCGCGCCCAAGCCCCCAAGGATGGGTTTACGGCGTCCCCCGCAAACCCACCTCGGCCGGCCCAACCCGGAATGTCGCTCCGCCAGCCGCGAGGGGGCTCAGCCCGTTGGCCGGGAACCCCTCACCACTTGAACAGCACCAGGCTGATCGCCAGGGTGCCCATGCCGGCCACCAGTCCGTAAACCGTCTCGTGGCCCTTGGCATAGCGCTTGGCCGCCGGCAGCAGCTCATCCAGCGCCAGGAACACCATCACGCCGGCGATCAGTCCGAACACCCAGCCAAACGTGGCGTGCGACAACGATCCTGACAGCAGCCAGTAGCCCAGCGCCGCGCCCACCGGTTCGGCCAGGCCGGACAGCAGGCTGGCACTGAACGCATAGAACTTGTTCTGGGTGGCGAAGTACACCGGCACCGCGATCGCGATGCCCTCGGGAATGTTGTGGATGGCGATGGCGAAGGCCAGTGGCATGCCCACCGATGGGCTTTCCAGCGTGGCGAAGAAGGTCGCCAGCCCTTCCGGGAAATTGTGCGCGGTGATCGCGACCGAGGTCAGCAGTGCGACCCGCTTCAGGTACTCGCGGCTGTTCTCGCGGAACGCGGGGTCCTGCTTGTCCAGGCTGTCGTGCGGATTCGGAATGAAGTGATCGATCAGCACGATGACGATCACGCCCAGCAGGAAGGCCAGGGTGCCGTAGGTGAAACCGGTACGCTCTCCATAGGCCAGTGCGAAGGAAGCAATGGACTTGTTGAGGATCTCCGACAGCGACACATAGACCATCGCGCCGCCGGCGAAGGCCAGGCCGAACGCCAGCAGGCGCGGATTGGGGCGGCGCGAGAACAGCACCAGCAGGCTGCCGATGGCGGTGGCGAGGCCGGCCGCAAGAGTGACCGCCAGTGCGATCCAGATGTTTTCGGGAGGAATCTGCAGCATGTACCGACGCGGTCCTGGTCAATAGACAACCGCCCCGGACAAGGCCGGGGCGGCGAGGGCGAGGCGGGCGTCGGCTGGCCTCGTCGGGGCGCGGGCGATCAGCCGCCGCGGCGCAGGCGTTCTTCGATGGCGAAGCACTGGTCCGGCTTCGGCTGCGGCGGGTTGAAGCTGACCGGTACCTGGATGGTGGCCGGCACTGCAGCACCGTTGCGGGTGGCGGCCTTGAACTGCCAGCCCTGCACGGCGGTCCTGGCCAGTTCGTCCAGTTGCGGGTTGCCGGCCCCGGTCAACAGCGCGACCTCGCTCGGTTTGCCGTCGGCGCCGATGGTCACCTTGAAGGTGCTGGTGCCGCCCACGCCCATGCAGGCCAGCTCAAGCGGGTACTGCGGCGGCGGCGTCTTCACCGCGGCCACTTCGGTCGGCGGCGGCGATGGTGGTGCCGGTGGTTCGGACGGGCCACAGCCGGCCAAGCCGGTCGCAGCGATCAGGGACAGGCTCAGCAAACGTACGTTCATGGCAGTTGCTCCGTCAGGGCCGAAGTCTTTGCCGCGCAGATGAAGTCGTTCTCGCTCAGGCCGCCCACATCGTGGGTGGAAAAGCGCACCACAGCGCGGTCGTAGTGCACGCCCAAGTCCGGATGGTGGTCCTCGCGGTGGGCAATCCAGGCCAGCGCGTTCACGAAGGCCATGGTGGCGTAGTAATCCTTGAAGCGGAAGGTGCGCGTCAGGGCCTGCCCGCCCTCGCTCAGCTCCCAGCCGGGAACCTGCGGCAGCAGTTCGGCCAGGCGGGCCTCGCCAAGCTTGTGGTCGCTGCCTTTGCGCGGCACGCAACGGGCCTGGGCCAGTGGAATCAGGTCGGCCATGGGAATCTCCACCTCGTGTTGACTGAACAATGCGCCGGACGGTGTATAAACCGAATGAGCGGCTGACGCGTACTTGGCTAGAATAGCCTGATGATCCAGATCTCCGACACTGCCCAGACCCACTTCCGCAAGCTGATCGAACGCGAGGGCGTGCCCGGCATGGGCGTGCGCCTGAGCGCGGTCGACCCCGGTACCCCGCGCGCCGACGCCCGGCTGGAGTTCGCCGAACCGACCGACCTGCTCGGCGATGAGTGGGCGGTGGACTGCGAAGGATTCACCCTGTACGTCGATGCCGGCAGCGTCGGCTGGCTGGACGGGGCCGAGATCGACATCGTCGCCGGTACGGCCGGCACCCAGCAGCTGACCATCAAGGCGCCGCGCATCAAGGGTGAAGCGCCCGGTGATGCGGCCTCGCTGGTCGAGCGCGTGCACTGGGTGGTGGAGAACGAAGTCAATCCGCAGCTGGCCTCGCATGGCGGCAAGGTGGCCGTGCAGGAAGTCTCGGCCGACGGCGTGGTACTGCTGCGCTTCGGCGGTGGCTGCCAGGGCTGTGGCATGGCCGATGTGACACTGAAGCAGGGCATCGAAAAGACCCTGATGGGCCGCGTGCCGGGCGTGACCGCCGTGCGCGACGCGACCGACCACGACAGCGGCCACGCGCCGTACATCCCGCGCGACAACGTCGCCTGATCGCTGACGCGTGCCTCTGACCCGGGCCGAGCAACTCATCGATCTACTGCTGGCGCGCCAGCAGCCCCGCGCCGTCCTCGAGAAGACCACGCGCCTGCCTTATGGCTGGGCGCTGTGGCTGCGCTCGCTGGGGCCGCTGCCGCGGCCGTACCACGCGCGCGACGTGATCGCGGTATTGCTGCCCCGACCGTTGCCGGGGCCACCCGGTCAATCGCCGCAGCTGTCGCCGTGGCAGGCGCTGCGCCGCTTGTTCTGGCAGGACTGGGACGCCGCGCCGCGCGACCAGCGCTGGATGCGCTGGCTCTCGGCAGTGGCCAGCGCGCTGCTGCATCTGCTGTTCTTCATGCTGCTGCTGTGGGTGGCGGTGATCCGCACCACGGCACCGGAAGCGGAGGGCGCCGAAGGCGAGCGCTTGCAGGTGGAATTCGTCGGTCGCGCGAGCCAGCAAGGCGGTGGCGATCAGCCTGGTGCCGACGCAGCTGCGGCTGCTCCTGCCGGCCAGGTTGCCGCCGGCCAGGAGGGAGGGGCAGCGACGTCGCCTGAACCGCGTCCTGCGTCCAGATCGTCGCCTGCGCCCGCACCGGCTCCAGCGCCGACCGCCAGCCTGCCACCACCGCCTGCCGAAGCGGAGCCGGCCCCGCTTGCCGCCCCGCCGCCTTCGCCCGTACAGGCCACCGAAGTGGCGCAGGCCAGTGCGGATTTCGTGGTGCCGCCGGTGAGCGTGTCGCGTACCGAGGTCAGCAACGTGCCGCGTGACACCACGCCCACGGTGCGCGAGCGCAGCGTGCAGCCGGTGCAGGCGCCGCCAGTCCCAACCCCACTGCGTGCGCCGGAGATCGCCGTGCCGGCACCACAGCTGCGTGACATCCCGGTGCAGGAGCGTGAAATCAGTACGGTCGATGCACCGGCGATATCGCAGCCGCTGCGCACGGCCGATGTACAGGTCCGTGTGCCGCAGCGCGATGTGCAGGTGCGCGAGCGCGAAGTGCAGGCCGTGGTCGATCCGCAGGTACGGATGGCTGCTGTGGCCGGGCGCGAGCCGACCGTGCGAGCGCCGGCAGGCCGTGACCTGCAGGTGCGCGAGCGCGAAGTCGCGTCGGCACCCGCGGCGGCGCCTTCAACGTCCAGCGGCAGCGCGCCAGCGACAACGGCCGCGCCTGCGGCCAGTGGCAGTGCGCGCCAGGCCGAAAGCAGCACGCCACGGCCGTCCGCCTCCAGCACGGCACCGGCCCAGGCTGGAGCGCGCCCGGCCCCCGATCCGGGCAACTGGGCCACGCCCGCCAAGGGCGATGACTGGGGGGCGTCGAGCCGCAAACAGGACGGCGCCGACAAGGGCGCCCGCCAGGCCAGCGCCACCGGCAAGGGCGCCCGCCAGGCCAGCGCCACCGGCAAGGGCAGTGGCCTGTTCAACGCCGATGGCAGCGTCCGCGTGCCGGGCCAGGAAGGCGATGGACGTGCCGAGCGCGGTGCGCCCGGTGGTGCCAACGATGGCTGGAGCAAGGAACGCATCGCGCAATCGGGCACCTGGTTGAAGCGACCGCCTTATGACTACACGCCCACGTCATTCGACAAATACTGGGTCCCGCAGGAATCGCTGCTGGCCGAGTGGGTGCGCAAGGGAATAAAGGCAATGGAGATTCCGTTGCCGGGTACCAATACGAAGATTTCCTGCGTGATCTCGATCCTGCAGGCCGGTGGTGGCTGTGGCCTTACCAATCCGAACATGCAGGACCAGCCGGCCGTGGCGCGGCCACCGCCGGACATTCCGTTCAAGAAAGAACTGCAGGAAGATAACGGGAGCCGGTAGGCTAGGGAGCGCGCCACGCCCTGGCAGGCTCGCTTGGGTAGGTGTCAATCTTGGTCGGCGCAGAAGCGCCGACCAAGGTCGGCATCCACCACGGCAGTGACCTTACGCGCTCTGCGACAGGAACACCCAGAACGGGACGTCGCGGCCAAGCCAGTCGCGGCTGGTCTCGTCCATCACGTCCAGCAGGGTGTCGAAGTCCTTCTGCGCGGTGGCGCGCAGCGCGTCCACGTCGCACAGGAACAGTGCATAGCCGTTGGCTGGCAGCCATTTCAGGTCGCGTAGATTGTCCGACAGCGCATCCCAGTTGCCGCCGAAACCGGCCGGAAAATCCAGCTGCGCGGCCAGCCGTGCGAGCAGGGTGCGCTTGTCGGCCACCCCTTCCAGATCGATGCGGATCACCTTCAGCCCGGCATCGCGCATTGCGGCGGCCAGGGCGCCGATGTCGTCGCTGTCGATGGTGTAGACACCGGCATTGTTGATGTCGTGCAGGCCGAGGCCGAAATCGTCATGGCTCATCACTGCGCTCCCTGGGCCGGTACGGTGAAGCTGCGGAATGATTCGTAATGGTCGTCGGTGTAGTACCACGCCTCCGGCGGATCGCCGCCGGTGACGATGCGGCGCGTGCCACGGGTGCGCGCGCCGGGGGTGTCCACGGTGTATTCGCGGTAGTAGCCGCGCGGACGCTGCGGCAACTGCTGTTCGCGGTTGCCGAACGTGCTGCCATCCTGGCGGTGCGGGAACGGCCCGCCGCGCTGGATCAGCGCGATCGTCTGCAGGGCTTCGGCGGGCAGGAAGGCGGGCAGACCGTTGCCCTTGCCGGGCGTGGCCGTGGCCGGTGCGCGCGCGGCAGGCGCACCCTGCAGGTCCGGCGCGAACTGCGGCGCCGGCGGGCGCTGCATGAAATGGTTGACTACCAGGCCGAGCAGCAGCAGGGCGATGGCGGTGATCAGCAGCCGGGGGTTGCGCATGGGCAAGGGAGCGGGCGAGGGTGGTGCTCGCACTGTAGCGCCTGCGCGCTGCACGGCGCATGAGGAGGGGGCTGCGTCACCGCCGCGTAACAATTGCCGTCGTGCTCACCGGCGGGACGCAATTTCCTTTACATCCCCCTTGGTAATCTGCCGTTCTGTCCCCATCATTCACCGCGCACCGCCCGACAACGTCGGGTGCCCTCGCAATCAGGAGATGCACCATGGCCTATACCCTGCCCAAGCTGTCCTACGCCTACGACGCGCTGGAACCGCATATCGATGCGGCGACGATGGAAATCCATCACACCAAGCATCACCAGACCTACATCAACAACGTCAACGCGGCGCTGGAAGGCACCGAGTACGCTGACCTGCCGGTCGAAGAACTGGTGAAGAAGCTCAAGTCGCTGCCGGAGAACCTGCAGGGTCCGGTGCGCAACAACGGTGGTGGCCATGCCAACCACTCGCTGTTCTGGACCGTGATGGCTCCCAATGCTGGCGGCAACCCGGTGGGCGACGTGGCCAAGGCCATCGACAAGGACCTGGGCGGCTTCGACAAGTTCAAGGACGCCTTCACCAAGGCGGCGCTGACCCGTTTCGGCAGCGGCTGGGCGTGGCTGAGCGTGACCCCGGACAAGAAGGTGGTGGTCGAAAGCACCGGCAACCAGGACAGCCCGCTGATGGAAGGCAACACCCCCATTCTCGGCCTGGACGTGTGGGAGCACGCGTACTACCTGAAGTACCAGAACCGTCGCCCGGAATACATCGGCGCGTTCTTCAACGTCATCGACTGGAACGAAGTCGAGCGCCGTTACCAGGAAGCGATCGCCTGATCGCGGTGATGGGATGAACGGAGAAGGCCGGGGAAAACCCGGCCTTTTCTGTTGCAGCAATCATTCGGTAGTGCCGGCCGCTGGTCGGCAATCGTGTGATCCCCGGGGAGCCGGCCAGCGGCCGGTACTCCCTATTCGGCGGTGGCCGTATTGCCTTGCAGGCGCAACGTGGCCATCACGCCCAGGCGCAGGCCGGGCAGGTCGCCGTCGGCCGGCAGCAGGATCGGCTGCTGGCGGATGCCGTCGAAATGCTTGACCTGGAAGAGCACATCCAGACCATGGCCAGTGCTGCCCCCGCCACTGGCCGCAGGCGCCTCGGCTCGGCCGCCGGGATTGCGCCGCGCCGGCTGGAAGCCCGGCGTGCTGCGCACCAGTTCCATCGTGTTGGCCGAGAAGTCGCCGGCGATCAGGCTGGGCATGCCCTCGGCGGTGGCACCAATCCAGGTCATCAGGTCGCTGGTCTGGTGCTGGCGTGCGGCGGCCTCGTCCGGGTCGGGGCGGAGCCGTGCCACATAGATGTTGACCAGCGCCTCGCCCAGCTTCAGCCGCATCATGCCGGCCGCGCTGAAGGTGCCGGGAGGATGCAGCAGGGTTACGCCGTCCTCGCTGACCGGCAGCCGGGTCAGCATCGCGTTGCCATGCCGCAATGTCTGGCTGGGTGGATCGGCGGTAACGAAGTCGCAGCTGTAACGCAGCCGGCTGGCCAGCCAGCAGGCCGGGTTGCGGCCCTGCTGCTGCAGCACCTGCTGCACCGAGATCACGTCCGGCTGCAGGTCGGTCAGCAACTGCGCGACCTGCTCGCGGCGCAACTTCCATTGCGCATCATCGTGGCTGGGCAGCTCCAGCGCGGCCACCGTCAGCTGGCGAGAGCCGCTTTCGCTGGCCGCCGTGGCCGGTGCCTGCGGCCGCGCCTGTGCCTGCAACGCCATCAGCAGCATCAGGCAACTGAGCAGGAGACGGGCGGGGGGGAGGGGGCGCATAACGATAAGTTTACGCTTTTGTCGTGCAGGTGCCGTGACTTCCGGCACGGAGCGCGGTTGCCTGCCATGGATGGGCACCGTTGTCATGCAGCCCTGCAGCGTGCTTCGCAAGGCCCGGTTCCGGTAACCTTGCGCCTTTCGCTTTGCAGGAATGCCTTACAGGATGAGCCACGACGCAGTTGCCCCCATCGCCGGCCAGGGAAAGATGCCGCGCCAGATCCCGTACATCATCGGCAATGAGGCCTGCGAGCGGTTCAGTTTCTACGGGATGCGCAACATCCTGGTGCAGTTCCTGATCACCTCGCTGCTGTTGCAGGAAATCACAGCCGAAGGCCGTGCCGGTGAAGCCAAGGACATCATGCACAGCTTCATGATCGGCGTGTATTTCTTCCCGCTGCTCGGAGGTTGGCTGGCCGACAGGTTCTTCGGCAAGTACCACACCATCCTCTGGTTCAGCCTGGTCTACTGCGCCGGTCATCTGTGCCTTGCCCTGTTCGAGAACAGCCGCGAGGGCTTCTTCCTCGGCCTGGGCCTGATCGCCCTGGGTGCCGGTGGCATCAAGCCGCTGGTGGCCTCCTTCATGGGCGACCAGTTCGACCAGAGCAACAAGCACCTGGCCAAGATCGTCTTCGACGCCTTCTACTGGATCATCAACTTCGGCTCGCTGTTCGCCTCGCTGCTGATCCCGCTGGCGCTGAAGAACTGGGGCCCGCAGTGGGCGTTCGGCATCCCGGGCATCCTGATGTTCATCGCCACCTTCGTGTTCTGGCTGGGCCGCAAGCGTTACGTGCTGGTGCCACTGCCACCGAAGGACCCGCACTCGTTCGCCAACGTGGTGCGCACTGCGCTGACCGCACGCGCGGCCGGCCAGGGCCGCCCGGGCCTGGTGATCGCCGTGCTCGGCCTGGTGCTGGCAGCGGCGTCGTTCGGCCTGGTCGGTTCGCTGGGCATCGTGATCTGCCTGTGCCTGGCGCTGGTGGCCATTCTCGCCGGCATCGGTGGCGGCACCTGGTTGCAGCTGGACCGGGCCCGTGGCCAGCATCCAGCCGAAGCCGTGGAAGGCGTGCGCTCGGTGCTGCGCGTGCTGGTGATCTTCGCGCTGACCACGCCGTTCTTCTCGCTGTTCGACCAGAAGGCCTCGACCTGGGTCCTGCAGGGCCAGCAGATGCAGATGCCGAGCTGGTTCAGCGCCTCGCAGATGCAGGCGCTGAACCCCCTGCTGGTGATGATCCTGATTCCGTTCAACAACCTGGTGCTGTACCCGGCCCTGCGCCGCTTCGGCTTGGAGCCGACCGCGCTGCGCCGCATGACCGCCGGCATCGCCTTCAGTGGCCTGGCCTGGATCGTGGTCGGCGGCATCCAGGTGGTGATGGACGGCGGCAACGCTTTGTCGATCTTCTGGCAGATCCTGCCGTATGCATTGCTGACCTTCGGTGAGGTGCTGGTCTCGGCCACCGGCCTGGAGTTCGCCTACAGCCAGGCGCCGCAGGCGATGAAGGGCGTGGTGATGAGCTTCTGGAACCTGACCACCACCATCGGCAACCTGTGGGTGCTGCTGTCCAACGCTGCTGTGCGCAACGATGCGGTGACCCACAAGATCGCCAGTACGGGCTTGAGCGAGGCGGCATTCCTGATGTTCTTCTTCGCCGGTTTCGCCTTCGTCGCGGCGTTGGCCTTCGGTTGGTACGCGAAACGCTATCGTATGGTCGACAACTACCGTAGCGCCTGAGCCTGACATGACCCCCGTCAATCTGCTGTTGATCGCCATCACCGCCATCCTGTCGTGGATGGCGTTCAACAACCGCAAGCTGGCCGACCGCCTGATCCTGTGGCCGCCGGCCATCGACCGTCACCGCCAGTACGACCGGCTGGTGACCTATGGCTTCATCCATGCCGACTGGTCGCACCTGATCTTCAACATGATCACCCTGTTCTTCTTCGGGGGATTCATCGAGAGCGTGATGGTGCAGCTGACCGGCAGCTACCTGACCTACCCGGCGTTCTACATCGGTGCGCTGCTGGTCTCGATCCTGCCCAGCTACCTGAAGAACCAGAAGAACCCGAACTACCTCAGCCTGGGTGCGTCCGGGGCGGTGTCGGCGGTGCTGTTCGCCTTCATCCTGATCAAGCCGTGGTCGATCATCCTGGTGTTCTTCATCCCGGCACCGGCCATTGTCTATGCCGCGTTCTACGTCGGCTACAGCATCTGGATGGACAAGCGCGGCGGTGACCGCATCAACCACAGCGCCCACCTGGCGGGCGCGGCGTTCGGCGTGATCTTCATGCTGGCCATGCAGCCGAGCATCTTCACCCACTTCCTGCGCGAGCTTTCCAACCCGACCTTCCGCCTGGGCGGCTGAAGCGTGCCAGGGTCGGATCCTGCGGATCCGACCCTGGCGTATCCGGTTTCAGGCCTGGGTCGTGTGGCCGTAGGTATCCAGCAGGCGGGCGAATACTTCCTCGCCGATGCGCTGGAAATCCTGATCCTCGGTCTGCCCTTCCACCGCCAGTTGCAGCAGGCCCTCCAGCAGGGCGCGGTCGGTATCGGAATGGGAATTGCTGGCGTGCATGGGAGCCTCCACGGTGGTGCGCATGGTCAACGGTCGCAAGGGTCGTGCCAGCCTGGCCGTACCCCTCCATAGGCGATAGCGGCCGGCCCGCCTCCAGCTTGAGGGCGAAAACTGACGTGAATGGACTGGACTTGCCCCTGTTCAGGCTTCACGCGATCATGGCGCCCGGCTGCGCACCATCCACGCAGTCGCCGCAGGAGACAGTTCCATGGCTTCGGTCACGCCCCCCGGTCTGGCCTACGAGGTCGAACACGACCTGGCCAACCACCGCTTCACCGCCCGTGTGCGAGGACAGCTGGCGGTGCTGGACTACCAGATCAAGCGCAAGCGCATGGTGATCACCCACACCGAGGTGCCCGAGCCGATCGCCGGCCGTGGCATCGCCGGTGAGCTGACCCGCGTGGCACTGCGTTTCGCCCGCGAGCAGAAGTACAAGGTGGTGCCGGCATGTTCCTACGCCGAGGCTTTCCTGCAGCGGCACGAGGAGTACCACGACCTGCTCGTTGGCTGAGTGCCAGCGGGCCACGCTTCAGCCATGGCAGGCGATGATGTACAAACATGAACAGGGGATCCCGATGAAGATTGGAAACAACCGGCCATTGCACGGCAGCGTGCTGGCCGGCGTGGTGGGCGTGCTGTTGCTGGCCGGTTGCCAGCGTGAAAGCGAGCCGGCACCGGCGGCTGAGGCGGCTCCCGCCGTCGAGGCCACCGCCGCAGTCGAAACGCCGGCCACGGAAGCGCCGCTGGACCTGCGCGACGTGATCGAGAACAACGAGCGCGAAGTGGTGGGCATCAGCTACCCGGCCGGCATCGACCGTTATCCGGGGTTGGCCCGTGCGCTGCAGAACTATGCGACGAGTGCGCGCAGTGACCTGCAACAGGCGTTGGACGGGCTCGGCAACGACAAGCCGACCATGCCCTACGAGCTGTCGCTGAGTTTCGAGAAACTGCTGGAAACCCCGCAGCTGGTGGTGGTCAGTGCTGATGGCAGCCGCTACACCGGTGGCGCCCACGGCGAACCGCTGGTGGCGCGCTTCGTATGGCTGCCGCAGCAGCAGCAGATGCTCAGTGCCGAAAAGCTGGTGACCGATGCCAAGGGCTGGAAGGCGATCAGCGATTTCGTCGCCGACCAGCTGCGCGAACGCGTGGCCACACGGCTCAGCGGCGAGGACATGGACCCGGCCCAACTGCAGGAATCGCTGCGCAATGCATCGCGCATGATCGCCGACGGTACTGGCCCGCAGGCCGACAATTTCAGCCAGTTCCAGCCACTGACCGACGACAAGGGGCAGATCACCGCGCTGCGCTTTGTTTTCCCGCCGTACCAGGTGGGTCCATACTCGGACGGCACCCAGACCGCCGATGTACCGGCGGCGGTGCTGTTGCCGCACGTGGCCAAGGACTACGTGGAGCTGTTCGCACGCGGTTGACCGCAGTCGAGGAGGTGACGTGGATACAGGGTTGCAGGAGCGGGTCGCCGACCTGCTCCACGAAGCCGGGGTCCGCATCGGCGGTACCCAGCCACAGGACATCCAGGTGCATGACCCGCGCTTCTTCGCGCGGGTCATGGGCCAAGGCTCGCTCGGCCTGGGCGAGAGCTACATGGACGGCTGGTGGGATGCGAACGTCCTGGATGAATTCCTCGCCCACCTGATGCAGGCGCACCTGGATGAACGGGTGCACGGCTGGCGCGAAGTGGCCGATGCGCTGAAGGCGCGCCTGTTCAACCTGCAGGCGGGGCAGGGCAGCTACGAGGTCGGGCGCCGTCATTACGACCTGGGCAACGATCTCTACCAGGCCATGCTGGGCCAGCGCCTGGTCTACAGCTGCGGCTATTGGCGCAACGCCGATGATCTCGACGCCGCACAGGAAGCCAAGCTCGACCTGGTCTGCCGCAAGCTGGGCCTGCGCCCGGGCCAGCGCGTGCTGGACATTGGCTGCGGTTGGGGCGAAGCGCTGAAGTTCGCCGCTGAGCGCTACGGTGTGAGTGGCGTCGGCGTGACGATTTCGCAGGAGCAGGCCGAGTTCGCGCGGAACCTGTGCGCGGGCCTGCCGATCGAGATCCGATTGCAGGACTACCGCGAGCTGGACGAACCGTTCGATGCGATTTTCTCGATCGGCATGTTCGAGCACGTCGGTGACAAGAACTACGCGGGCTTCTTCGAGGTGGCCAAGCGTTGCCTGTCGCCGCGCGGCCTGCTGCTGTTGCACACCATCGGCACCAACATCTCCCGGCATCGCACCGATCCGTGGATCGCGCGCTACATCTTTCCCAACTCGATGCTGCCGTCGGCGGCGCAGATCACCCGGGCGTTCGAAGGCCGTTTCGTGCTGGAAGACTGGCACAACTTCGGCACCGACTACGACCTGACCCTGCAGGCCTGGCGGCGCAACGTGGAAGCGGCGTGGCCACGGCTGGATGCGCGCTATGACGAGCACTTCCGCCGCATGTGGCGCTTCTACCTGGCCGGGTCGATGGCCACCTTCCGCTGCCGCCATGCGCAGTTGTGGCAGCTGGTGCTGTCGCCGGAAGGCGTGCCGGGCGGGTACGTGGCGCCACGGTAGTGTTGGGTCGGGAGAGAGGGATAGATCAGGCCTGATACGACACTCATTGACGCCAAATCCGTGTGTTACACGGTCTGCTCCGCGCGTGGGCGTCGTCGACGCTAAGCTGTTGGGTCGGCGGGATTACCGCATTCCTGAAGGCGTTGCAGCATGGGTTGGGACATCACCTACCATCCAGTCGCGGACTCGGAAATCCGTGGCCTCTATTTCCGTGCGCTGGAGGACGCGACGCTGGTTGAGCCGCTGCAGCAGCAATTCCGGATCGAGCCGTTCTACATGGAGCAGCTGCAGGAACGCATCGACGAGGCTCGCTCGATCAGCGCAGACGTGCCCTTCGAGAAGGGGCATGCTTTGTACTTGGCGATCGTGGCCGGTCACCTGCGCCGGTATCACTATCTTCGCGGGAGCGCCCTTTCGTTCTTCATCGACGATCCGGTGGTTGCCCGCTATTTCGCGGACTGGCGGCAACTGGTGCCGCCACAGTGGGCGGACGCCGCTGCAGGCAACCACCTGCGCGAAAACTACGGTGGTGGTGTGTTCATCACGCATGACCGGCTGAAGCAGATGCGCGCGGACTACGCCGGGGACAATGACCTGCGCGCGCGTCTGCACGAGCTGTTCTCCGATGGTCGACTGGCCGTGTTCTGGAGCGTTGTCGATGATGCCATCGGCAATGGATGCGGATTGCTGGAAGCAAGCGAGGTGGTCGAGCCGAATCCGATGGACTTCAACGCATCGACCAGCATGAGCAATCTGCTCAACTGCGCCCCCGATGGCGCGTTGCTGTACGCAGAGGCCGTCGCGGCGGAGCTGGCGCAGTTCGTGCCGGAAACCCTGGATACGGATACGGCTCCGGCGGCAAACACGCAGAAACGATGGTGGGAACGATTGTTCCGGCGATGACCTCAACGAAAAAAACCGCCCGGTCTCCCGGGCGGTTTTCGTTTCACGCTAGCGCGCAGGCGATCAGTTGCCGGCGCCGGTCAGGCCACGCTTTTCCAGCAGCGGTTCGATCTGCGGCTCGTGGCCGGCGAAATCGCGGAACAGCTGCATCGCGTCGACGCTGCCACCCTTGGACAGCAGGGTGGCGCGGAAGTGGTCGCCGTTCTTGCGGCTCAGGCCACCGTTGTCCTTGAACCACTTCTGGGTGTTGGCGTCGAGCACTTCCGACCAGATGTAGGCGTAGTAGCCGGCCGAGTAGCCACCCATGATGTGGCTGAAGTACGGGGTCTTGTAGCGCGGCGGCACCGGCGCGTAGTAGATGCCGTCCTTCTCCAGCGCGGCGCGCTCGAAGGCCATCACGTCCTTGGCGGCCGGCACCTGGTCGGCACCGATCTGGTGCCAGCGCTGGTCCAGCATCGCTGCACCCAGGTACTCGGTGGTGGCGAAGCCCTGGTTGAACTTGGCCGCCGCCAGCACCTTGTCCAGCAGCGCCTGCGGCATCGCCGAACCGTTCTGGTAGTGCTTGGCGTAGTTCTTCAGGATGACCGGGTTGTCGGCCCACATCTCGTTCACCTGCGAGGGGAACTCGACGAAGTCACGCGGCACCGAGGTGCCCGAGAAATACGGGTACTTCACATTGGAGAACATGCCGTGCAGGGCGTGGCCGAACTCGTGGAAGGTGGTGTTCACCTCGTCCCAGGTCAGCAGGGTCGGCTGGCCGGCCGGCGGCTTCGGGATGTTCAGGTGATTGGCGACCACCGGCTTGAAGCCGGTCAGCTTCGACTGCGAGACGTAGGAGTTCATCCACGCGCCGCCGCGCTTGGAGGCGCGTGCGTACGGGTCGAAGATGAAGATTGCCAGCTGGCTGCCGTCGGCGTCGAACACGTCGTAGACGGTCACGTCGTCGTGGTAGACCGGCAGGTCTGTGCGCTGCTTGAAGGTCAGGCCGAATTCCAGGTTGGCGGCATGGAACACGCCGTTCTCCAGCACGTTCTTCATTTCGAAGTACGGCTTCAGCTGCGACTCGTCGAAGTTGTACTTGGCCTGGCGCACCTTCTCGCTGTAGAAGGCCCAGTCCCACGGTTCCAGCTTGAAGGTCGGCTTGCCTGCGGCCTTCTGTTCCTGGTCGATCATCGCCTGCAGGTCGGCGGCTTCGCGCTTGGCGTTGGCCACCGCGGCCGGGGCCAGCTTGCCCAGCATCGCGTTGACCGCTTCCGGCGTCTTGGCGGTCTGGTTGGTCAGGTTGTAGGCGGCGAAGTTCGGGAAGCCCATCAGCTTGGCCTTGTCGGCACGCAGCTGCATGATGCGCGAAACCAGCGCGGTGTTGTCGAACTCACCGCCGCGGCTGCCGCGGCTGACCGACGCTTCGTAGATCTTCTGGCGCAGGGCGCGGTTGGCCAGGTTGGTCAGCGGCGGCTGGCCGGTGGTGTTGAGCAGGGTGATTACATACTTGCCTTCCAGGCCCCGGGCCTTGGCGGCTTCGGCGGCGGCGGCGATCTGCTCCTTGGACAGCCCGTCCAGTTCCTTGACGTCGTCGACGGTGATCGCCGAGGCGTTCACTTCCGACTGCACGTTCTGGCTGAACCTAGTGCCCAGGCTGGCCAGTTCGGCGTTCATCTCCTTCAGCTTGGCCTTGTCGGCCTCGGACAGCTTGGCGCCGGCGCGCACGTAGTTGTCGTAGTACTTCTCGACCAGGCGCACGCCTTCGGCGTCCAGGCCCAGCTGGCTGCGGGTGTCATACAGCGCCTGGATGCGGGCGAACAGCTTGCCGTTCAGCGCGATCGCATCGCTGTGCGCGGCGAACTTCGCCGAGTAGTCGGCCTGCAGCTTCTTGCGGGTGTCATTGGTGTCGGCGCCGACCAGGCTGAAGAACACGGTGGTCGCACGGTCGAGGATGTCACCGCTCTTCTCCAGGGCGATGATGGTGTTGTCGAAGGTCGGCTTGGCCTTGTTGTTGGCGATCGCTTCCACTTCCTTCAGCTGCTGCGCCATGCCGGCGTCGAAGGCCGGGGCGAAGTCGCTGTCCTTGATCCTGTCGAACTGTGGGAAGTGCAGCGGCAACGGGCTTTCGGCAAAGAACGGATTGGCCTGCTGGGCGGCGGTGCTGGCGGCCGGGGTAGCGGCGCCGGCCGAGAAGGCGGGCAGGGCAAGGCCGAGGGACATGGCCACGGCAAGGGCAAGGCGAGTGGTCAAGGTAGGAACTCCGGTAAGGCAAACAAGGGCCCGAGGGTAACCCGGCCGGCGGCGCTGGCACTTGTGTCAAAAGGCATGTTGCCGGGGCCGGGCGCGGGTACCATGCATCCACCGCCCACGGCCCGCCATCATGACCAGCGCCTACGATTTCAGCTTCCGTGACCTCGACGGCCAGCCGCAGGCGCTGGATCAGTACCGGGGCCGTCCCTTGTTGCTGGTCAATGTCGCCAGCCGTTGTGGCTTCACCCCGCAGTACACCGGGCTGGAACAGTTGTGGCAGAACTACCGTGAGCGTGGCCTGGTGGTGATCGGCTTCCCATGCAACCAGTTCGGCGCGCAGGAGCCCGGCGACGCCGCGCAGATCCGCCAGTTCTGTTCGCTGGATTATCCGGTCAGCTTCCCGCTGTCGGAGAAGATCGAGGTCAACGGCGAGGGGGCTGATCCGTTGTGGGCCTGGCTGTCACGCGAGAAGCGCGGCCTGCTGGGTAGCGCCCGCATCAAGTGGAATTTCAGCAAGTTCCTGGTCGATCGCCAGGGGCGGGTGGTGTCGCGGCATGCGCCCACCACCAGGCCGGAGCAGCTGCGCGACGAGATCGAAGCGCTGCTGTAACACGCCTTGTTCGCGCAGGAGGCGATGTATGTAGTCAGTGCCCCAGCGCTGCTGCGCCTGCCTCGCGGTTGCGCACTTCTTCCGGCAGTGCATCGATCACCTGTTGCATGATCTGCGGCAGGCTGGCCTCGCTGTAGCCGCGGTGGGCATGGGCGACGGTGCCGTCGCGGCCGACGATGAACATGTGGGGTACTGCGACGATGCCGAATTGCTCGGCCAGCGCGCCGCCGGGATCATGCAGGTACTCCAGCTTCGGCCAGTCGCGCTGACGGATCAGACGGCTGACTTCCAGTCGGGGTTCGCCCCAGTTGACCGCGTAGACCTTCAACGCGTCCTCGCCGACCACCTGTTGCAGATGGGCCAGGATCGGAAGTTCCTTGCGGCAGGGGCCGCACCAGGAGGCCCAGAAGGTCACGATCACGACCTTGCCGCGCTGCTCGGCCAGATTGACCGGATTGCCCTTGCGGTCGTTGCCCAGTGCCTGCGGCGGCACGTCGCCACGGGCGGGCGGCGCAGCCCACGCCGGAGCCGCCGCCAGCAGAAGACCGGCAATCGCCCACGCCCGCATCCGGTGCGGGATCCATGTGTCCATCATCCGTGTATTCCCCAAGAGGGCCATCGGCCCGTGTGTGGCGGACCATGCCGGCAATGCGCAGGGTATGCAACAGGTCGGGTGCAGAGGCGGGGTCGGCGCCCCGCGCTTTACTTCTCGACGAACGCGCGCTCGAAGACATAGTGGCCCGGCTGGCCGATGCGCGGCGAAACCTGGAAGCCACGCGCGTCGAGCACGGTGCGCAGATCAGCCAGCATCTGCGGACTGCCGCAAATCATCGCACGGTCGTTTTCCGGGCTCAGTTCCGGCAGGCCGAGGGTGCGCTGCATCTGGCCGCTTTCCATCAGCGAGGTCAGGCGGCCCTGGTTGGCGAAGGGCTCGCGGGTGACAGCCGGGTAGTACAGCAGCTTGTCGCCGATCATGTCGCCGAGGAACTCGTGCTCACGCAGTTCCTTCTCGAAGTAATCGCGATAGGCCAGGTCCTTCTCGTAGCGCACGCCGTGGCACAGGATCACCTTCTCGAAGCGCTCGTAGGTTTCCGGGTCCTTGATCACTGACAGCCACGGCGCCAGGCCGGTGCCGGTGCCCAGCAGGTACAGGTTCCTGCCGGGGTGCAGGTCGCTGATCAGCAGGGTGCCGGTGGGCTTCTTGCCGACCAGCACCTTGTCGCCCGGCTTGATGTGCTGCAGGCGCGAGGTCAGCGGGCCGTCCTGCACCTTGATGCTGAAGAACTCCAGCTGCTCTTCCCAGTTGGCACTGGCGATGGAGTAGGCACGCAGCAACGGGCGCGCCTCGGTTTCCAGGCCGATCATCACGAACTGGCCGTTCTCGAAGCGGAAGCCGCTGTCGCGGGTGGTGGTGAAACTGAAGTAGGCGTCGGTCCAGTGGCGGACCTCAAGCACCGTTTCGGCGCCAAAAGCGGTGGACATGGGCGTATCTATCAAAAGTCGTCGGGGGTGATTCTATCTCAAATGAGACAGGTTCTCATTGGGCAGAACGAGAGGCGTTCTCAGCGATAACCCGCCGCCTGCAGCTCGAACAGCTCGGCGTAGCGGCCACCCTGTGCCATCAGCTGCGCGTGGGTGCCGCTGGCCTCGATCCGGCCGTCGGCCAGGACCAGGATGCGGTCGGCCATGCGTACGGAGGAAAAGCGGTGGGAAATCAGCACTGCGGTGCGATTATCCGCCAGTTCCCTGAACCGCTGGAACACCTCGAACTCGCTGCGCGCATCCAGCGCTGCGGTTGGCTCATCCAGGATCATGACCTGCGCATCGCGCATCCATGCGCGCGCGATGGCGATCTTCTGCCATTGGCCGCCGGACAGGTCCACGCCCTGCTTGAAGCGCCGGCCGATCTGCTGGTCGTAGCCACCGGGCAGGTCCTCGATCACTTCCTCGGCCATGCCGCGCCTTGCGGCGTCGGCAATGCGCGCCTGGTCGTCCATCGCCTCGACCTGGCCAACGCCGATGTTCTCGCCCGCGCTGAGGTTGTAGCGCACGAAGTCCTGGAAGATCACCCCGAGGTTGGCGCGCAGGTCGTCCAGGTCGTAGTCGCGCAGATCGCGGCCATCGAGCAGGATCCGGCCTTCGTCCGGCTCGTACAGCCGTGCCAGCAGTTTCACCAGCGTGGTCTTGCCGGCGCCGTTCTCGCCGACCAGGGCCAGCACTTCACCTGCGTACAGCTGGAAATCCAGATGGCGCACCGCCCACTGTTCGGCATCGGGATAGCGGAAGCCGACGTTCTCGAACACGAAGCCCTGGCGGATTGGCTGCGGCACGCGCACGGCGCCTTCACGCGAGTGGATTTCCGGCTCGATCTGGAAGAACGAGAACAGGTCATCCAGATACAGCGCCTGGCTGGCGACCTGCGAGAAGCCGATCAGCAGGCCTTCCAGCAGCTGGCGCAGGCGCAGGAAGCTGCCGGCGAGGAAGGTCAGGTCGCCGATCGAAAAGTCGCCGCGCACCGTGCGCCACGCGATGTAGGCGTAGGCGGTGTAGTACCCCAGCGTGCCCAGTGCAGCCAGCAGCGTGCCCCAGAACGCGCGGCGCCGGGCCAGTGCACGGTTGGCCTGGAACAGCGCCACCGACAGGCGCCGGTAGCGTTCCACCAGGAAGCGGTGCAGGTTGTAGATCTTCACTTCCTTGGCCGTTTCCACGCTGGCACCGAGCTGGCGCAGGTAGTCGAGCTGGCGGCGCTCGGGCGTCCACTGGAAATTGAGGCTGTAGCCGGCCGCGTTGAAGTGCGATTCGCCGATGAAGGCCGGCACCAGCGCCAGCGCCAGCAGCAGGATCAGCCACGGCGCGTAGACCAGCAGGCCGACGGCGAGGCTGGCCACGGTGATCGTGTCCTGCACCTGGCCGAACAGCTGGCTCATCAGGTTCATCCGGCCCATGGTCTGGCGCCGCGCACGGTCCAGCTTGTCCTGCAGGTCCGGATCCTCGAAGTCCTCCAGATCCAGCGTTGCCGCGTGTTCCATCAGCCGGATGCTGGTGACGTTGGCGAACAGCTCCGAGAGCAGGGCATCGGCGTAGCTGACCAGGCGGCCGAGCAGGTCCGAGCCGATGGCCAGGCCGAATTCCAGCGCCAGCAGGCCCAGCAGTGGGTTGAGCAGACCACTGGACAGCGCTTCGCCCAGCGGCGGGAAGCCGGCATCGTGCTGGCTCAGGTGCAGGGCGCTGTCGATGATCAGCTTGCCGACGTACAGCATTGCCACCGGCAGCAGCGCACGGATCAGGCGCAGCCCAAGGCTGGCGAGGGTCAGGACGGGACTGGTCTGCCAGACCATGCGCAGGAAAGGCGGCAGGTTGCGCATCGCCCTGAAGCGCTGGCGCAGGCTGGGTTTCTTCGCGGCGTCAGCGCCAGCGGTGGGGGTAGCAGGCATGCGCGTATTGTGCGCGTCGGACGCGTGCAGATGGGGTCAGTGCAGCCGTGTGGCCGGCACCGGGATCAGATCCCTTTGCAAAGGGATCTGATCCAGCCCCCCGTATCCACGCATGGCGTGGATCTACCGTGTCGACCAAGGTCGACACCTGCCAACAGCAGTAGAAGTCTGTCGAGGGCGGGGTGGGTCAGGTCGCAGGGGCGTGAGCCGCACGGATGCGGCGACCGAGCTTACATGGACGTACTTGCAGCGTCCCCTGCGACCTGACCCACCCTGCCAACCCGCAGAAGAGCCAGCTTCTGCCGTTGCTCCAGCTGTTGCTCTGGCCTCTGCGGGTGCCGGGCGGCAGCCCGGCCAACAGGCCCCTTTTACGGCAGCGGCGGCAGCAACCCTGCACCCAGCCGGTTCCACGCATTGATCACCGCAATGCCCATGCTCAGGTCACTGATGCCCTTCTCATCGAAGTGCGGTGCCAGTGCATCGAACGCCGCCTGCGACGGCGCACCGTCGGTCAGCCGGGTCAGCGCCTCGGCCCAGCCCAGCGCCGCACGTTCACGGGCATCAAAGAAGCGGCTTTCGTGCCAGGCGGGCAGCGTATCGAGCTTGCGCGGCTCGATGCCGCCCTTGCGCAGCGCAGTGCCGTGCATGTCCATGCAGTAGCCGCAGCCGTTGAGCTGCGACACGCGCAGGAACACCAGTTCCATCAGGGTCGGATCGACCGAGCTGTCATGCACCGCCTGGCTGGTGGCCAGCAGGCCCTTGAAGGCCTCGGCGGCCAGGCGGGTGTAGGGGACGCGGGGAGAGGCATGGTTCGACATCGTGGGCTCCACGGCGGCCACAGTGGCCGCCTTTCACTACCAGGACGCCGTACCGTCGCCGCGCGTGACAACGTCCGGCAGCTTCTCCGGATTCAACACGCTGTACACGTTGGCGATGCGGCCATCGACCACTTCGATGGTGGTGATCGAGTGCAGGTGGTCGCCCTGGAAGCGCAGAATCGCCGGCTCGCCATTGACGCAGCCCAGGTGGGCCGGATGCACCGCGCCACGGCGGGCGATGGCCCAGAACAGGCGGCCGATGCGCTCGGCACCCAGCAGTGGGCGGATCGCTGCGGTAACCACGCCGCCACCGTCGGAGACCAGTTGCGCGTTGGCGTGCAGCAGGGCTTGGATCGCCTCGCTGTCGCCGCGCTGCGAGGCGTCCATGAAGCGCGCCAGCAGCTGCCGGTGCTGGCTGGCATCGGCGTTGAAGCGCGGCCGCCGGGCCAGCAGGCGTTGCCGGGCACGGTGCACCATCTGCCGGCAGTTGGCCTCGCTGTGACCGATCAGCTCGGCGATCTCGCGATAGTCGTGGTCGAACGCCTCTTTCAGCAGGAAGGCGGCGCGTTCTTCGGGGCCGAGTTGTTCGAGCAAGGTCAGGAAGGCCACCGAGACATCGTCGGCCAGCGCATGCAGCTGGGCCGGGCCGGGCGCCGGGTCAGGCTCCAGCGTGACGGCCAGCGGCTCGGCCAGCCACGGCCCGACATAGTGCGCGCGCTCGCGCTTGGCCGCACGCAGCCGGTCCAGGCCGAGCCGGGTGGTGGTGGTGACCAGCCAGGCCTCGGGGTCGCGGACGCTGGCAGGATCGGCGCCGGACCAGCGCAGCCAGGCGTCCTGGACCACGTCTTCGGCGTCGGCGCGGCTGCCGAGCAGGCGGTAGGCCAGGGCCATCAGGCGCGGGCGGTGGGTCTGGAAAGCGGTTTCAGCGTTCATGTGGGCAAGGACGCCGCAGTGGCGCATGGCGTGACAGAGGGCTTGCGCGGATAGTGCCGGCCGGCGGCCGGCACTACCACCCCGGGGCCGGGGGAGGGGGTAAAATGGGCGGATTACCCCCGCCAGCCTCGAGCAAGCGAGCAAGCCGTGACATCGATCAAGCAGGAAGACCTCATCCAGTCCATCGCCGACGCGCTGCAGTACATCTCGTACTACCACCCGGTCGACTACATCAAGAACCTCGCCGCTGCCTACGAGCGCGAGGAGTCGCCGGCCGCGAAGGAAGCGATGGCCCAGATCCTGATCAATTCGCGCATGTGCGCCGAGGGCCACCGCCCGATCTGCCAGGACACCGGCATCGTCACCGTGTTCCTGGAAATCGGCATGGACGTGCGCTGGGACGACGCCACCATGGGCGTGGAAGAGATGGCCAATGAGGGCGTTCGCCGCGCCTACATGCACCCGGACAACAAGCTGCGCGCCTCTGTGCTGGCTGATCCGGCCGGCAAGCGCATCAATACCAAGGACAACACTCCGGGCGTGGTCAACGTCAAGGTGGTGCCGGGCAACACCGTCGACGTGATCGTCGCCGCCAAGGGCGGTGGTTCGGAAGCGAAGACCAAGTTCGCCATGCTCAACCCGTCCGACTCCATCGTCGACTGGGTGCTGAAGACCGTGCCGACCATGGGCGCCGGCTGGTGCCCGCCGGGCATGCTCGGCATCGGCATCGGTGGCACCGCCGAGAAGGCGATGCTGCTGGCCAAGGAAGCGCTGATGGAGCCGATCGACATCACCGAACTGCAGGCCCGGGGCGCGTCCAACCGCATTGAAGAGCTGCGCCTGGAGCTGTACGAGAAGGTCAACGCGCTTGGCATTGGTGCGCAGGGCCTGGGGGGCCTGACCACCGTGCTCGACATCAAGATCAAGGATTACCCGACCCACGCGGCCAACCTGCCGGTGGCGATGATCCCGAACTGCGCGGCCACCCGCCATGCGCACTTCACCCTGGATGGCAGCGGCCCGGTGATGCTGGACCCGCCGTCGCTGGAAGACTGGCCGAAGCTGACCTATGACGCGTCCAAGGGCACCCGCGTGGACCTGGACACGATCACCCCGGAAGACGTGGCCAGCTGGAAGCCGGGCCAGACCCTGCTGCTCAACGGCAAGCTGCTGACCGGCCGCGACGCCGCGCACAAGCGCATGGTCGACATGCTCAACAAGGGCGAGGAACTGCCGGTGGATCTGAAGGGCCGCTTCATCTACTACGTCGGCCCGGTAGATCCTGTGCGCGACGAAGTGGTGGGCCCGGCCGGCCCGACCACGGCGACCCGCATGGACAAGTTCACCGAGCAGGTGCTGGCGCAGACCGGCCTGCTGGGCATGGTCGGCAAGGCCGAGCGCGGCCCGGCCGCCATCGAAGCGATCAAGAAGCACAAGTCGGCCTACCTGATGGCCGTTGGTGGTTCGGCCTACCTGGTGTCCAAGGCGATCAAGGCGGCCAAGGTGGTCGGTTTCGCCGACCTGGGCATGGAAGCGATCTACGAGTTCACCGTGCAGGACATGCCCGTGACCGTGGCCGTCGATTCCACCGGCGAATCGGTGCACAAGACCGGCCCGCGCGAATGGCAGGCCCGTATCGGCAAGATTCCGGTGGTGGTGGAGTAATCCTTCCGCCCAGTGTTCAGACAACGGCGCCCGTGTGGCGCCGTTGTTGTGTGCAGCCTGCCTGCGCGTGGCCTGCTCTGCTAACGTACTGGCTGGCGTTCTGGAAGGGAGTCCATCGTGCTGCAGTTGCCGCGTGTTTTCGTGTTGCTGGTCGCTGCGCTGGCGTGCAGCGCCTGCGGGCCACGTTACTTCGTCGAGCCTCCCACCCACGAAGCGGGGAAGATCTGCGCGTCGGTCTGCGAGAACCGGAAGGCAACGTGCGACTTCCACAACCGCGCCCTTGCCGAGTCGGATCAGCGCAGCTGCGAAAGCGAGAAGAGCCGGGTCATCAGCCGTTGCAGTGATATCGCCGATGACAAGCAGCGGCACAACTGCGAAGGGGGCAACGGTGCCGGCAACTACTGCGGTCCCCCGGTGCTTCCTTCATGCGGCGCTCCGTACGCCCAATGCCTGCTCTCCTGCGGCGGCACCGTGAATGACGTTCGCACCGACACCGGTGTTCCCGTGTACTGATCGGGGCGCGCGTCGGGCCTGCACGAGTAACCGTAGTCTGCTAGGGTCGGCACATCCCTGCACTGGATGTGCCCATGCGCCTGCATCGATCCGTCGCGACTGTATTCCTGCTGGTCCTGGCCGGCTGCAGCACAACGTCCTCCTATGAAGGTGCGGATTTCTCCGCCTCCTCGCAGTGCCGCGTGCAATGCCAGGCCGATTATCGGAGCTGCATGGCGCGGGGGAGTATCGGCAGCAACGACTTCAGCTGCGAACAACAGATGGTGCCGGCGCCGGACAAACGCTGCAAGGACGTTGCCAATCCCGAACTGCGCCGTTCCTGTGAACTGAAGACACACGACTGCGCGATACGCACGCCGATCATGTCCTGTAGCGAAGGCCGCGATACCTGCATGAGCCGCTGCGGCTGAGCAACGATTGCCCGTGCAGGGCATAATCGGCCGATTCATCCACCCGGGACTTGCGCATGAGCACCACGCTGTATGGTTCGACCAGCACCGCCGCCCTGGTGGTGCACTGGCTGCTGATCGAACTCGGCATCGAGCACGAACTGGTGCTGCTGGATTTCGACGCACGCGAGCACAAGTCGGCCGAGTACCTGGCACTGAACCCTGCTGGCGTGGTGCCGACGCTGCTGATCGATGGCCTGGTACTGACCGAAGCGGCGGCCATTGCACTGTACCTGGCTGATCGTCATCCGGACGCCAACCTGCTGCCCGCGCTGGGCACACCGCAGCGCGCCGATGCCTACCGTTGGATGTTCTGGTGTGCCAATACGCTGCAGCCGGCCTATCGAGCATGGTTCTATCCACACGAAATGGCGGGCGAGGCGAATATCGAGGCCAGCCGCGGGATGGCACGGCAGCGCCTGGAAGCGGCCTGGCAGCATGTGGCCGCGCACCTGCATGCACATGGCCCCTACCTGCTGGGCGCCACGCCCTGCGTGGCCGACTACATGCTGGTGATGCTGATGCGCTGGTCGCGCAACATGCCGAGGCCCAGCGACACCTGGCCGGCGCTGAAGGCGCATGCCACGTCGATGAAGGCGCGCCCGGCGTTCGCCGAGGTGTATCGCCGCGAGGGCATCACCGACTGGCAGTAGCCCGTTCTGCAGCGCCGAGCCACGCTCGGCTGCATTCACGGGTGGCACGCGAGCAGCAGCCGGGCAGCAGCCGGCCAGGGCTCGGCTCTGGCAGTGCGGGTTACAGGATCTCCAGCACCGTTTCCGGCGGCCGGCACAGCCGTGTACCCTTGGGCGTGCGCACCACGGGGCGGTTGATCAGCCGCGGGTGTTCGGCCATCGCGGCCAGCAGCGTGGCCTCGTCCGCATCCTCCAGGCCAAGTTCGGTGAACTGCGCCTCCTTGTTGCGCACCAGCGCCCGCGCGTCCAGTCCGGATTCGGCCAGCACCTGGCGCAGCGTGGCCGCATCGGGTGGGTTGCCCAGGTATTCGATCACCTCCGGATCGAAGCCTGCATCGCGGATCAGCTTCAGTGCGCCGCGCGAGTTGCTGCAGGCCGGGTTGTGCCAGATCGTCACGTCCATCAGAACCACTCCAGCAGGGACACACCCACGCCCACGTAGGTGGCCTTGTGGTTGTAATCGATCAGGCTTTCGCCGTAGCCGTCGAAGACCTGCACATGGCCGCGCAGCAGGTTGCTGATCGGGAAGCCGTAATCCAGCTGCAGGGCGCCGTGCGAGCGGCTGCCGGTGCGCAGCGAATGGCGTGCCATCAACGAGACTTCGTGGCCGTTGCGGTTCCAGGTCAGGGTCGCGTCACCGCGGCCCATGTAATCCTCGATGTCCGGGTTGTTGTCATCGCTGCGGGTTTCCGGGATGCGGTACCAGGGGCGCAGCACCAGCGCCCAGTTCTCGCGGTCCAGGCCGATGTTGAGCATGACCCGGTTCCAGCTGCGCGACAGTGGGTCGGCCCGGCCATTGGACTGGTGGTTCAGCGCGATGCCGGTCATGCGCCCGCGCCAGCCACCGATCGAGTAGCCGTTGCGGAAGACCATCATCACTTCCGGTTCGTAATTGGTTTCGCGGAAGGGGCGCGAATCCTCGCTGTTGTAGGCCTGCCAGCGCGAGCTCTGGGTGTAGCCGGCCCAGATGTCGCCGTTGTCGCCGAACAGGTTCTCGGCGATCTTGGTCTTGAAACTGATCTGGAACTTCAGCTCGGCACTGTCCAGCACCTGCGGCGTGGTGACCGTGTTGGCCGGATTCGGCGAATGCGGTGTGGTGTTGCGGTCGCTGGTCCAGAACGCAGGCAGCAGGTACACCGGCTTGTAGGCGCGCAGCTGGAACGGGCCGAGCTTGGAGTCCTCGGCCAGTTCCCAGCGGCTGTCCAGCAGTGAGCCCCGGCCAGCGTTTGCCAGCGCGCTGTCGGGCTCTGCTGGGCGGAGCAGATCACTGACCCGCTCGCGCAGTTTCTCTTCGCCCTGGCTTACGCGTGCAGTCTGTCGTTCTTCGCGACGGGCCTGTGCTGCTGCCTCGGCGGCAGCGTCGGCCTCGGCGGTGGACTGCGCGGAGCGCCCGAACTGCCGGTCATAACAGGCCAGGCGGGCAGCGTCTGTGGTAATCGCCGCACATGCGGCCGGCGAGGCTTCGGCGCTGGGCGCGAACTCCTGCGCAGCGAGCGGAGCACTGGCCAAGGCCAGCGCCAGCGGTGCGAGGCGGGGAAGCAGCGGGGGGAGGGTCATTCCAGCAGGCCCTTCGGTGAATACGGGAGTCGCACAGTGTGGCGGCTGTACCGGGTCGCGGCCAGCCCCCACGGTTTATGCACGCCCACCGCGTGCGTGCGGCGTGAAGGCGGTGCCGATTACAGGAACCACGCGAAGGCGAACAGGCCAAGCATCGCGATCACTACGGCCAGTTTCAGCGCCAGGCCGAGCAGGATGCCGAGCCAGGTGGCCAGTCCCACCCTGGTCGAGCGGCCCAGCTCGTGGGTGTGCCAGTACTCGCCGAGCAGGGCGCCGAGCAGTGGGCCCGCAAACAGGCCGATGGGCATGAAGAACAGCCCCACGATGCTGCCGGCGAAGGTGCCCCACAGCGCCTTGCGGCTGGCACCCACCCGCTGTGCACCCACTACGGTGGCCAGCACGTCCGCCAGCAGCGAGAGCACGGTCAGTACGCCCAGCCCAACCAGGGTCGGCCAGCCGACGTGGACGAAGCCGTCCGCCCAGGCCGCCAGCAGCAGTCCGATGAACACCAGCGGGATGCCGGGCAGGGCCGGGAGGATGATGCCCGCGATGCCGGCGAGGACAAAAATGACCGCTAGCAGATACAAGATGAATGAGAGTCCCATGCTGTCCCGTATGGTGGCCGTTTTGGGGTTGACAGTGAAAGATTTTGCCAGTTGCTTTTTCGTTTTGGGCGGGTTAAGTTGCAGTCGCTGAGCTTGGCAAGGTCACCGTGGATCGTGGCCTGATGAAGCAAGATCTTCCCGATCCGCTGCATCGATGCACCTCGCTTCCCCCTTGCTTGTCAGCCGCCCACCAGGCGTTTCCAACAACAAGAGAGAGTCACCAGGGAGTTAGTGAGATGTCTGATCGCGAGACCGGTACCGTCAAGTGGTTCAACGATGCGAAGGGCTTCGGCTTCATCAGCCGTGAAAACGGCGAAGACGTGTTCGTGCACTTCCGCGCCATCCAGACCCAGGGCTTCAAGAGCCTGAAGGAAGGCCAGAAGGTCACCTTCACCGTCGTGCAGGGCCAGAAAGGCCTGCAGGCCGACGCCGTGCAGCCGACCTGATCGCGCTGCAAGCCGTCGCATGAAAAAGGCCCGCGCAAGCGGGCCTTTTTCTTTGCGATCGGCCCGGTGCAGATCAGCGCAGGATGACCTTGCCGTTGACTACGCGCACGTAGGTGTTTTCGCGGATGCCGCCGAGGTCGCGCTGGTTGACCACGATGGTGCGGCCATCGTCCATGCGCACGCTGATGTCGTAGGTATCGCTGGTGACGTTCTTCTGGATCTGGTTGCCCGCCAGCGCGCCGCCGACCGCGCCCGCAGCGGCGGCGATGTTCTTGTTGCCACGGCTGCCGCCGGTGTGGTCGGAGATCTCGTGGCCAGCCACCGCGCCGACGATGCCGCCGAGGATCGCGCCGGTCGCGCTGGGCGCAGTGCGGCCCGAGGGCACGGTGTTGATGCGGGTGACGATGCCGCAGTCGGCACAACGGCCCTGGTTGTAGCCGCCGTTGTTGCCGTAGCCGCCGTTGTTGTAGCCGTTGTTGTAGCCGCCACCGCCATAGCCGGGGGAGGTGGCACAGCCAGCCAGGGCGAGGGTAGCGATGGCGCTGGCGGCGATGAGCTGGATCTTCATGGGGCGTCTCCTGGCCGTGAAGGCGGGTGCGTTGGGTGGTACTGCGTCGTGCAGCAGGGTGGACGAATCGTCCCCTTTTGAACGTGAACAAGGCGCCAACCGCGCAGCCCTTGCCCGGCTGCAGGATGAATGCGGCTCAGCGGAAGTCCTGGTGGCAGGCGCGGCAATCGGCCTGCACCGTTTCCACCACCTGCGCCAGGGCCGTGCAGTCGCTGGGCGGCGCGGCCAAGGCGGCATTGAGGCTGCCGCGCAGCTGGCTGGCATGCTGCTGGAACTGCGCGCTGTCCTTCAGCCCGGGGAAGGCAAGATCCAGGTCGTTGGACAGCAAGCGCATTGCCTGCAACCGCGGCACGCTGTCGGCCAGGCTGCAGCGGTTCTGCTGCTGGGCCTGCAGCAGCAGCTGCGACTGCCGTTGCATCACCTGCATCAGGCTGTCGGGGAACGGGTCGCGGCGGGACTGCAGGGCACGGCCGACCATCACCGTGGCGACCAGCCCGATCAGCAGGCCCAGGCCGAGCACGAACAGGTAACGGTAGGCAGGTGACGGGCGGCGGGGCGGGCTGGCGTTCATGGCAGGCTCTCCGGCGTGCAACGGTGGGTTCGATGCCGGCGCGCAGCAGGTGCCGGCAGGTGCACGTTAAAATAGCGGCATGAACGAACTGGTCAAACAACGCTTCGCCGGCATCGAACGGCTGTATGGCGTGGGCGCACTCGAGCGCCTGCAGGGCAGCCGCGTGGCGGTGGTGGGCATGGGCGGCGTCGGCTCGTGGGTGGTGGAGGCATTGGCCCGCTCTGCGGTCGGCCACCTGACCCTGATCGATGCCGATGACATCTGCGTTTCCAACACCAACCGGCAGCTGCCGGCGATGGAAGGCAACTACGGCCGCAACAAGGCCGAGGCGATGGCCGAGCGTTGCCGCGCGATCAACCCGGACATCGAGGTCGATGCCGTGCAGGCATTCCTGACCGTGTCGAACATGGCCGAGTTGCTGGACCGTGGCTTCGACTTGGTGATCGATGCCTGCGACAGCTTCCGGGTCAAGGTCGAGACGATCGCCTGGTGCCGTCGCCGCAAGCTGCCGCTGCTGACCGTGGGGGCTGCCGGTGGTCGCACCGATCCGACCCTGGTGCGCATCCGCGATGTCTCGCGCACCGAGCACGATGCCATGCTGGCACTGATCCGCAAGAAGCTGCGCAGCGAGTTCAACTTCCCTAGGAATGCCAAGCGCTACTTTGGCGTGCCGGCGGTGTATTCGCTGGAGAACGTGAAGTACCCGCAGGCCGATGGCAGTGTCTGCGGCATCCGGCCGAACCTGGGCGCCGATGCGGCATTGAAGCTCGATTGTGGTGTAGGCCTGGGGGCAGCGACCCATATCACCGGTGCGTTCGCCTTCGCCGCAGTGGGCAAGGCGCTGGAAATGCTGCTGGAGCCGAAGAAGGTGAAGGCCGACGTGGCTGAAGCCCACGCCGACGCATGACGGTAGACGCCGGCCGCTGGCCGGCATTGCCGTTGATCGTCGCTGATTCGATCAACACGTAAGTGCAGCCGGTAGCGCCGGGCCCTGCCCGGTGGCGGGTCCGCCGCCCGTTACAACGCTGGCAGAGCGAACAGCCGTCGCGCGTTCTCCGTCGTGGCATGTGCAACGGCTTCAACGTCCATTCCGCGCAGTGCCGCGACATGGCGGGCGATGACCGCCAGCCGTGCCGGTTCGTTGCGCTGGCCGCGGATGCCGGCGTCAGGCTGGTCGGGCGCGTCGGTCTCCAGCAGCAGCTGTTCCAGCGGCATCCCGCGCACCAGGCGCTGCAGCCGTTGCGCGCGTTCGTAGGTCAGCGGACCACCGAGACCGAGCAGGAAGCCCTGCCGGTGCAGCTGCGCAGCCTGTTCGGGGCTGCCGGAAAAGCTGTGCACCACGCCGCGCAGGCCGCCGATACGGCGGATCGCGGCGATCACCGCGTCCACCGCGCGTCGCGCGTGCACGATTACCGGCAGCTCGAACTCGCGGGCCAGTTGCAGCTGACCGATGAAATACGCCTGTTGCGCCTCCTCATCCAGCCCCTCGACGAAGAAATCCAGCCCGCATTCGCCGATCGCACACGGGCGTTCGCGCTCGATCCATTCGCGCAGCAGCGGCAGATGGTCGGGCCGGTGCTCGGCCAGGAACATCGGGTGCAGCCCGTAGGCCGGATGCAGCCCCGGCGCCTGCTGGCAGACCACGCGCAGCTTCGGCCAGCTGGCCGCGGTCACCGCCGGCACCACCTGCAGGCGCACGCCAGCGGCCTGCGCGCGCGCGATCACGGCGCTGCGGTCACTGTCGAACTCGCCGGCATCGAGGTGGCAGTGGCTGTCGACCAGCGGGCTCAACGCTGTTCCAGCGACGGCGCAACCGTGGCAGCGTGGCGGCTTTTCCAGTTGGCCAGCAGCAGGGTGCCGAAGCCGAGCACCAGCTCATCGACGAACGGGATCGGGTCCGGGATGAACAGCGTCAGCACGAACAGGCCCGCTGTAAGCTTGAACAGGGTGGGGTAGCGCAGCCGGCGGGCCCATTGCAGTACCGGCAGCAGCATCGGGTTGGCCATGGCGGAAATCCTCGTGGGGAATATGCAAACGCTACCACGGGCCCAGCATTTCCCGATGCTGAATGGGTTACAGGAATGAGCAGGAAATGTGGAGATTCCGTTCAGGCAGCGCATGCTGCAATCTGGTTCGAGAACGTTGCGGATGGTCCGCAAGGAGCAGGTCATGAAAAGCACAACTACAACTGTCCTGGTCGCAGCGGGCGCGCTGCTGGTCGGTGGCATCGCCACCGCCGCCTTCATGAAGAGTGGCGACAAATCGCCCGATTCCATCAGCGCCACCACCCCCAATGGCGAGTCGCGCCTGGTCGACGGCAGTGCCACCGACGATGGCGCACGTGGTGACAGGCTCGACCCGTCTGCGCCGCGTGGGCTGGAATACGCCGACGTGCTGAAGGTCGACCCGATCACCGAGAAGCAGAAGGCCTACGCCACTGTCATCGGCACCGATCCGGTGCGCGAGACTTCCACCACCCAGACCCCGCACGAGGTGTGCCAGGACGTGACCGTGCAGGAACGCCTGCCGGAGCGTGATGGCAACGTCGGTGGCACCGTGGTCGGTGCCGTGGTCGGTGGCCTGCTCGGCAACCAGGTTGGCGGCGGCAACGGCAAGAAGGCCGCGACCGCCGCAGGCGCGGTGGCCGGTGGCTTCATCGGCAATCAGATCGACAAGCGCCACGTGGGTGGCCGCGTGGTCAACCGCACCGAGCGCCAGTGCCACACCGAGACCGCCACCTCCGAGTCGAGCCGTGTTACCGGCTACAACGTGACCTACCGCAACGAAGACGGCACCACCGGTACCATGCGCATGGCCAGCAAGCCGGGCAACCGCATCGCCATGGGCACCAATGACGTGGTGAAGGGCTACAACGTGACCTACCGCTACGACGGCGCCGAGAAGACCGTGCGCATGGACAACAAGCCTGCCAGCGATCGCCTGCCGGTGGTCGATGGCCAGCTGGTCACGCAGACCGCTGCTGCCGGCGCCACTGCGGCCACGCGCCAGTAATCCAGAATACGTGCTGTACCCGACGGGCCGGCGCATGCCGGCCCGTTTCGTTGTGAGCGCGGGCATTCATCCGTGTGGAGGCCGAATCCACCATCATGGTGGCCCCTTCGACATGGAGTCGGCATGAGCATCTTCGACCTGCGCCTGGAAACCGAGCGCCTGATCCTGCGCCCGCTGCGGCGCGAGGACTACGAACCCTATCTGGCGTTCTGCGCCGACGAGGAAACGATGCGCACCCTCGGTGGCGTGCAGCCGCCTTCGGTAGCCTGGCGCGGCTTCTGCAGCCTGGCTGGCGCCTGGCAGCTGTTCGGCTTCTCGATGTTCAGCGTGATCGAAAAATCCAGCGGGGACTGGATCGGGCGTATGGGCCCCTGGCAACCGCAGGACTGGCCGGGTACAGAGGTCGGCTGGGGCATCCGCCGCGCCAGCTGGGGCCGGGGCTATGCGCCGGAAGCGGCGGTCGCGGCGATCGACTGGGCCTTCGACACGCTGGGTTGGCACGAGGTGATCCATACCATCGCCGAGAACAACGACAACTCGCGGGCGGTCGCGCGCAAGCTCGGCAGCAGGTTGCTGCGCATGGGCGAATTGCCGCCGCCTTACAACGACAAGCCGATGCAGATCTGGGGCCAGTCGCGCGAGCAGTGGCGGCAACGCGCGCGCTGAGCGTTGCCTGGTAGTGCCGGCCGCTGGCCGGCAACCATGTTGCGGCAGCATTCGTGCGATTGCCGGCCAGCGGCCGGCACTACCGGGGTGCCATGCTGCATCCGCGCTTGGCATTCCCTGGCGCACTTGCCAGACTGCACGCAGCCGGCCGCCGGCCGGATCCGATGGAGCAGGCAATGGTGGAAGAGCGCGTCCCGCTGACGGTGCATGGCATGTCGGTCTCGGGCAATTGCCACAAGGTCCGGCTGCTGCTTGAGCAGCTCGGGAGCCGTTACCGCTGGGTGGAAGTGGACAGTGCCCATGGCCAGACCCACACGCCCGAATTCCTTGCGCTCAACCCGAATGCCAAGGTGCCGCTGATCGTCCGCGACGACGGCCGCGTGCTGACCGAATCCAACGCGATCCTGTTCTGGCTGGCCGAAGGCACGCCCTACCTGCCCAGCGATGGCTGGGAGCGTGCGCAGGCGTTGAGCTGGATGTTCTTCGAGCAGTACACGCACGAGCCGTGCGTGGCGGTAGCGCGCTTCATCCGGGGCTGGACGGCGCCCGACTCGCCACGCCGCGCCGAGCTGCCACGGTTGCACGAGCGCGCCGCCACCGCGCTGGCGGTGATGGAGCAGCACCTTCGCCAGGCGCAGTGGTTCACCGGCAGCAGCTACGGCATCGCCGATATCGCCCTGTTTGCCTACACCGACGTGGCAGGCGAGGGCGGCATCAGCCTGGAGCCATTCCCCGAGGTGCGCGCCTGGCTGCAGCGCGTGCGTGCGCAGCCGCGCTTCCTGCCGATGCCGGCGGTGACCGCCGAGGTGCGCTCGCGTTTCGAGGCGGCTTGATGCCCACAGGGTAGCGCCCGGTATTGCCGGGCGGAACGCAACAACGACACGGAGGGTGTTCGATGTTCGCTGTGGTTCCGGATCCGATTCCCGCACGCATGCGGGGGCTCAACCGCGCCGAGGTGTGCGACGTCAATTTCCTTGAGGCGGTGCGCGGGTGGCGCGGGACGCCGCGCCCGCGACCCGCGGCAGATGCTCCGATCCTGCCCGGCAGTACGCTCACCGCTGCCGCCTTCGATGAACTGTTCGACTCGCAGCTGGCCAGCCGCCAGCTGGACCTGATGGCGCGCGTGCTGCGCGTGCAGAACAAGGTCTTCTACACCATCGGGTCGTCCGGCCATGAAGGCAACGCGCTGCTGGCGCGGGCCTGCCGGCACACCGATCCTGCCTTCCTGCACTATCGTTCCGGCGCCTTCATGGCCGAGCGTTCGCGCCAGGTGCCGGGCATCGACCCGTTGCGCGATGCTGCGCTTTCCTTCGCTGCCTGCGCCGATGATCCGGCCAGTGGTGGCCGCCACAAAGTGTGGGGCAGCAAGCCGCTGTGGGTGCTGCCGCAGACTTCGACCATCGCCTCGCACCTGCCGAAAGCGCTGGGCACCGCGCTGGCCATCGAGAGTGGCAAGCGGCTGGCGCAGGCGCTGCCGGTTCCCGCCGACAGTATCGTGCTCTGCTCGTTCGGCGACGCCTCGGCCAATCACGCTACCGCGCAGACGGCGTTCAACACCGCGATGTGGGCGGCCTACCAGAAACTGCCGGCGCCAATCCTGTTCGTCTGCGAGGACAACGGCCTGGGCATCTCGGTGAAGACCCCCGATGGCTGGATCGCCGAGCGCTTCAGCCACCAGCCGGGGCTGGACTATTTCTTCGCCGATGGGCTGGACCTGGCCACCGGGCACGCCCAGGTGCAGGCTGCGGTGGAACACTGCCGGCGAACGCGGCGACCGACTTTCCTGCATCTGCGCACCACGCGCCTGATGGGCCACGCCGGCACCGACTTCGAAGTGGAATGGCGGGCGTTGCCGGAGCTGTGCGCGGCCGAGGCGCAGGATCCGCTGCTGCGCTCGGCGCAGATCGCACTGGAGTCGGGCTGGATGGATGCGGCGGCGATCGAGACGGCCTACGAGACGATGCGTGCGCGCTGCATGGCCGCTGCGACCGAGGCTGAAGGCGGGGCGAAGCTGGGGTCGCTGCGGGAGGTGATGGCGCCGCTCGCACCGTACACGCCGGCAGCGGTGCAGGCCGAAGCGCAGCGCGAGGTCGCTGCCGAAGCGCGCGAGGCACTCTATTGTGGTATCGAGGCATTGCCCGAACGACAGGCGCCGCGGCATCTGGCGATCCAGATCAACCACGGCCTGCAGGAATTGCTGGCGAAGTATCCGCAGAGCCTGCTGTTCGGCGAGGACGTGGCCCAGAAGGGCGGTGTGTACACTGTCACAAAGGATCTGCTGCGCCGCTTCGGGCCACGCCGGGTGTTCAACACCCTGCTGGACGAAACCATGATCCTGGGCATGGCGCAGGGCCTGGCCAACATGGGCATGCTGCCGATTCCGGAAATCCAGTACCTGGCCTACCTGCACAATGCCATCGACCAGTTGCGTGGCGAGGCCTGTTCGCTGCAGTTCTTCTCCAACGACCAGTACCGCAACCCGATGCTGCTGCGGGTGGCCGGGCTGGGCTACCAGAAGGGCTTCGGCGGCCACTTCCACAACGACAACTCGATCACCGCCCTGCGCGACATCCCCGGGCTGGTGGTCGGCTGCCCGTCGCGCGGCGACGATGCGGTGATGATGTTGCGCACGCTGGCGGCGCTGGCCCGGGTGGATGGGCGCGTGGCCGTGTTCCTGGAGCCGATCGCGCTGTACATGAGCAAGGACCTGCATGAGCCGGGCGATGGCCAGTGGCTGTTCGACTATCCGGCCCAGGGCAGGGCACTGGTGCCGGGCGAAGGCCGTGTTTACGGGCCGGAGGCGGGCGATCTGGTGGTCTACACGTATGGCAACGGCGTGCCGATGGCGTTGCGCGCAGCGCGAGCCATCGGGCAGCAGCTGGGCTGGCAGGTGCGGGTGGTCGACCTGCGCTGGCTGGTGCCGCTGGATGCCGGCTTCATCGCCGCCCAGGCCGCCAGCGCACGGCGGGTGCTGGTGCTGGACGAGGGCCGGCACAGTGGCGGGGTGGGCGAGGGCGTGGTGACCGCACTGGTCGAGGCCGGTTTCGGCCATCTGCCACTGCGCCGGGTCTGCGGTGCCGATACCTACACCCCGTTGGCGGGGGCAGCAATGTTCGGGCTTCCAAGCGACAATGCGGTGATTGGCGCCGCCCTTGAACTGGCGCAGGAACCTTGATGCATGTGTGGATTGGCGGGAATGTTGTTGCCGGCGCCTGTGGCGTCGGCCGAGCTACTGCAGGCGCAGGTGCTGGCCATGGGCGAAGCGCTGCACCATCGCGGGCCGGATGATGGCGGCAACTGGGTCGATGCCGGTGCAGGCATCGCGCTGGCACACCGTCGCCTGAGCATTCTCGACCTGTCGCCGCTGGGCCACCAGCCGATGGCTTCGGCCGACGGCCGCTATGTGATGGCGTACAACGGCGAGGTCTACAACTTCGCTGCCCTGCGTGCAGAACTGGAGCCATTGGGGCATGTCTTCCGTGGTCACTCCGACACCGAGGTGCTGCTGGCAGCGATCCTGCAATGGGGCATGGAAGACACCCTGCAGCGCTGCAACGGCATGTTCGCCATCGCGCTGTGGGACCGCCAGCAGCAATGCCTGTGGCTGGCCCGCGACCGCGTTGGCAAGAAGCCGTTGTACTACGGCTGGGCCGGGGACACCCTGGTGTTCGGCTCCGAACTGAAGGCGCTGTGGCAGCACCCGGCCTTCGACAACGACATCGACCGTGACGCACTGACCCTGCTGCTGCGGCTGGACTACATTCCAGCCCCGCACAGCATCCACCAGCGCTGCTACAAGCTGATGCCGGGCCGCGTGCTGCGCCTGGATGCCGAAGCCGTGGCGGCGGGCGCTTCGGCGCATCGCCCGGAACAGGCGCAGCGCCCCTACTGGGATGCACGTGCACGCATGCAGGCGGCGCTGGCTGCGCCGTTCCAGGGCCGCATCGAGGAGGCCGAGGAGCAGCTGGACGGGCTGCTGCGCGACGCAGTGGCGCTGCGCATGGTGGCCGACGTGCCGGTGGGCGTGTTCCTGTCCGGGGGTACCGATTCGTCGCTGGTGGCGGCGCTGATGCAGGCGCAGAGCGGGCAGCCGGTGCACAGTTTCAGCATCGGATTTACCGATTCGAGCCACGACGAGGCGCCGCTGGCCAAGGAACTGGCCGCGCACCTGGGCTGTGACCACACCGAACTCTACGTGAGTGGCGCCGATGCACTGGCGGTGGTGCCGCAGTTGCCGGCGATGTTTGACGAACCCTTCGCCGATGCCTCGCAGGTACCGACCGCGCTGGTCGCCCGGCTGGCGCGGCAGGGCGTGACCGTGGCGCTTTCCGGCGATGGTGGCGACGAACTGTTCTTCGGCTACACCCGCTATGTGCGCGCGCTGCGCAACTGGCAGATGCTGGGGCGCGTGCCTGGGCCGCTGCGGCGCTGGATGGGCGCGCGCTCCCAGCAGCAGGGCGAGGCCTCGCGTACCGGCGGCCTGGCCGCGCTGTTGGCCGAGTCCGGCGCGCGTGGCATCGGTGATGTGTACCGCAACCGCATCTCGCGCTGGCGCGACCCGACAGCGGCAGTGCCGGGCGCGCAGGCTGCCGGCAGCTTCTATGATCTGGCCGATCCGTTGCACGGCGCCGGCACACCGGCCGACGCGATGATGCTGGCCGATTACCTGACCTACCTGCCGGATGATCTGCTGTGCAAGGTCGACCGGACCTCGATGGCGGTCAGCCTGGAAGCGCGCGCACCGTTGCTGGATTCACGCGTGGCCGAGTTCGCCTGGTCGCTGCCGCTGGGCTTCAAGCGCAGTGAGACCACCAGCAAGGTGCTGCTCAAGCGCGTGCTGGGCCGTTATGTGCCGCAGTCGATGGTGCACCGTCCCAAGCGCGGTTTCGGCGCACCGGTCAGTGACTGGCTGAAGGGCGACCTGCGGCCGTGGGCCGAAGACCTGTTGCAGCCGGCACGGCTGGAGCGGGAGGGCGTGCTGTCGGCGGCCGCCATACAGCCGCTGTGGCAGCAGTTCCTCGGCGGCCAGCGCAAGTGGCATACCCATCTGTGGAACGTGCTGATGTTCCAGGCCTGGCAGGCGCATTGGCGGCAGGTGCGTGCGGGCGTGACGGGCGGCTGATCTTCACCGGCCTGCAAGGGCCCGGCGACTAGGCTGGTGCTCCCGCACCGTGAGGAGTATGTCCCGATGTCCGTCCCCACCATCGCCGTGTTCGTTGGCAGCCTGCGCAAGGATTCCTGCAACCGCAAGCTGGCCCATGCGCTGGAGAAGCTCGCCGGTGATCGCGCGCGCTTCCAGTATGTGCAGATCGGCGATCTGCCGTTGTACGACCAGGATTTCGACGCCGATTATCCGCCGCAGGGCACCCGGCTGAAGGACCAGGTGCGCGCCGCCGACGCGGTGCTGTTCGTGACACCCGAGTACAACCGGTCGGTGCCCGGCGTGCTCAAGAACGCCATCGATATCGGATCGCGCCCGTATGGTGACAGTGCGTTTGCCGGCAAGCCGGCGGCGGTGATCGGCGCCTCCATCGGCCAGATCGGCACCGCCGTGGCCCAGCAGCATCTGCGCAACAGCCTGGCCTTCCTGGACATGCACGTGCTCGGCCAGCCAGAGGCATTCATTCATTTCAAGGACGGCCTGATCGATGCCGACGGCACGGTCCACAACGAGGGCACGCAGAAATTCCTGCAGGGCTATACGGACCGGTTCCTGGCGCTGATCGCGGTGCACGTCAAGGGCGATTGACGCCAGCGGTCGACACCCCCATCTGCGATAATGCGTGCTCGGGCGCCGCAACGGCGCCCGTCGCAGGCAGTGCGACGCTCCCACGCCAGTCTGGCCAGGTACCGGCGGATATCCCCCGTTTTCCCACGGTTTATCCACAGGCTTGTCCATCGCCGCCGGGGGCGGCACATGCCTACACTCGTCTCGCCCACTTTTGCAGGAAACATCGCAGCATGTCCGCTCGCCCCGGCTTCCGTTCCAACCGCAGAGAGCGCGGTGATGGCTTCGATCGCGAACGCGACGAGTCGCGCATCGACCAGCTGCGGGTACCGCCGCATTCGGTGGAAGCCGAGCAGGCGGTGCTGGGTGGCCTGATGCTGGCCCCGGAGGCCTACGACCGGGTCAATGACCAGCTGACCGAAGGCGACTTCTACCGCCGCGACCACCAGATGATCTATCGCGCAATCCGTGAGCTGTCCGAGCGCGAGCGGCCGTTCGATGCGGTGACCTTGGGCGAGTGGTTCGAATCGCAGGGCAAGATGGAACTGGTGGGTGATGGCGCCTACCTGGTCGAACTGGCCAGTACCACGCCGTCAGCCGCCAACATCGTGGCCTATGCCGAGATCGTGCGTGACAAGGCGGTGCTGCGGCAGCTGATCCAGGTCGGCACGGATATCGTCAACGACGGCTTCCAGCCCGAAGGGCGTGACAGCAGCGAGCTGCTGGCCTCGGCAGAAAAGAGCGTGTTCGCCATCGCCGAACAGGGCGCACGCGGCCGTACCGATTTCGTGGCGATGCCCGGTGCACTGAAGGATGCCTTCGAAGAGCTGCGCAGTCGTTTCGAGAACGGCGGCAACATTACCGGCCTGCCGACCGGTTATACCGATTTCGACGCAATGACCTCCGGCCTGCAGCCGACCGACCTGATCATCCTTGCCGCGCGCCCGGCCATGGGCAAGACCACCTTCGCACTGAACATCGCCGAGTACGCAGCGATCAAATCGAAGAAAGGCGTGGCCGTGTTCTCGATGGAAATGTCGGCCGCGCAGCTGGCGATGCGCCTGATTTCCTCCAATGGCCGCATCAACGCGCAGCGCCTGCGTACCGGCCAGCTGGAAGACGAGGACTGGAGCCGTGTCACCAGCGCGATCAAGATGCTGAAGGAAACCAAGATCTTCATCGACGACACGCCTGGCGTGTCGCCTGAAGTGCTGCGTTCCAAGTGCCGCCGCCTCAAGCGCGAGCATGACCTGGGCCTGGTGGTGATCGACTACCTGCAGCTGATGAGCGTGCCGGGCAACAGCGAGAACCGCGCGACTGAAATCTCGGAAATCTCGCGTTCGCTGAAGGGCCTGGCCAAGGAACTGAACGTTCCAGTGATCGCGTTGTCGCAGCTCAACCGCTCGCTGGAAACGCGTACCGACAAGCGCCCGGTGATGGCCGACCTTCGCGAATCGGGCGCAATCGAGCAGGACGCGGACATGATCGTCTTCATCTACCGCGACGATTACTACAACAAGGAAAATTCGCCAGACAAGGGCTTGGCCGAGATCATCATCGGCAAGCACCGTGGTGGCCCGACCGGTTCGTGCAAGCTGAAGTTCTTTGGCGAATACACCCGATTCGACAACCTGGCCCACGATTCGGTCGGTTCGTTCGAGTAACGGTCGTGCCGGCCGTTGGCCGGCAACCGCCATCGGGCGCTGTAGAGCCCAAGGCAGCGGCAGGAGCCGCTGTCAGCGCCCCCGTGCAGCGCCGGTTCCATGCGGTCGCCACCAAGCGCAGCCGGGCATGGGCTCGGCGTTGTACCGGCGCTGGGGCGGTTTCATCGCCCCCAGCCCGGTTTCGTCGCAAACCGTTTGCGCGCGGCAAGGGCAGGGCGCCAACGTGTCGGCAGGCGGCAAGGTGCCGCCACAAGGAGACCGTGATGAAGACCCTGTTCGCGCTCGGTGTGTGGTGCCTGCTGTTCGTGCTGTGCTGGCCGCTGGCGGTCCTCGCCCTGATCGCGTGGCCGTTTGTCTGGTTGCTGAGCCTGCCGTTCCGCTTGGTCGGCATCACGTTCTCGGCGCTGTTTGCGTTCCTGCGCGCGCTGTTCATGCTGCCCGCGCGCCTGCTCGGCGGCGGCCCGGTGGCGGCATGAGGGCAGTGGTGCTGGTCGCGCTGGCATTGCTTGCGGGGCCGGCACCGGCCACACCGGTGTCACCGTCGTCCGCATGGCTGGAACGACAGCAGGCCGCCGCTGCCGATGAGGCGGATGCTGCAGCGGCCAGGGCGGTCAAGCCCAGGGAGCGGTGCCGGGTGGTGAAGGAGTGGAAGGCGGGTGGAACCGTGGTCCGGCACCGCATCTGTGACGATCCGCCGAAGAAGCCGGCCGGAAAGGTGTAGCGCCGAGCCCAATGCTCGGCGGCCTGTGCAGGGCAGCCGAGCGTGGGCTCGGCACTACAGGGAAATGAGCAAAAAAAAACCCCGCCGAAGCGGGGTTCCTTGCATCCGGCCATGCCGGCCAGCGGCCGGCACAACCCGCGAACGATCAGTTCGCCTTGTGGATGGCGCGCTTGCTGACCGCCATCGCCGCGTCGTGGATCACTTCCGACAGCGACGGGTGGGCGTGGCAGATGCGGGCCAGGTCGTCGGCCGAGCCGCTGAATTCCATGGTCAGCACGCCTTCGTGCACCAGCTCGGAGACGTTGGCGCCGACCAGGTGCATGCCGAGGATGCGATCGGTTTCGGCATGGGCCAGGATCTTCACGAAGCCCGCCGGCTCGATCATCGCCACGGCACGGCCGTTGGCGGCGAACGGGAAGCTGCCGGCCTTGTACGGAATGCCCTCGGCCTTCAGCTGGGCTTCGGTCTTGCCGACCCAGGCCAGTTCCGGCTCGGTGTAGATGACCCACGGGATGGTGTCGAAGTTGACGTGGCCCGGCAGGCCGGCGATCAGCTCAGCCACCGCGATGCCTTCCTCGAAGCCCTTGTGCGCCAGCATCGGGCCGCGCACGCAGTCGCCGACCGCCCACACGCCGTCGACGCCGGTGTGGCAGTGCGCATCGACTTCAATCTGGCCGCGCTCGTTGACCTTGACGCCGGTGCCTTCGGCCAGCAGGCCCTTGGTGGCGGCGCGACGGCCCACGGCCACCAGCAGCTTGTCCACGGTCAGGGTCTTTTCGCCTTCGGCGTCGGTGTAGGTGACGATGACTTCCTTCTTCTTGCCCTTGCCGGTGATCTCGGTCTTGGAAACCTTGGCATTGAGCTTGATGTCCAGGCCCTGCTTCTTGAACTCCTTGGCAGCGGTCTTGGCCACTTCGGCGTCAGCAGCGGCCAGGAACTCCGGCATGGCTTCCAGGATGGTCACTTCAGCGCCCAGGCGCTTCCACACGCTGCCCAGTTCCAGGCCGATCACGCCGGCGCCGATCACCGCCAGGCGGTTCGGCACTTCGGTGAAGTCCAGGCCGCCGACGTTGTCGACGATGGTCTCGCCGTCGAACTTGGCGAACGGCAGCTCGATCGAATCCGAACCGGCCGCGATGATGACGTTGGTGCCCTTCAGCTCGACTTCCGAACCGTCGTGCTGCTTCACCTTGACCACGTTGCCTGGCTGCAGCTGGCCGAAGCCGTAATAGGCGGCGACCTTGTTGGCCTTGAACAGCATGCCGATGCCGCCGGTGAACTGCTTGACGATCTTGTCCTTGCGGCCAATCATCGCCTCGACGTCGATCTTGGCATCCTTGAAGCTGATGCCGTGGTCGCCAAAGATGTGGCCCATGTTCCAGAACTGGCGCGAGGAGTCCAGCAGCGCCTTGGACGGGATGCAGCCCACGCGCAGGCAGGTGCCGCCGAGGGCCGGCTTGCCGTCCTTGCCCAGCGCAGCGTCGATGCAGGCGGTCTTCAGGCCCAGCTGGGCCGCGCGGATGGCAGCGTGGTAACCGGCCGGGCCGGCACCGATGACGACGACGTCGAATTGTTCAGCCATTGAATTATTCCTTGATGCATTACCAGAACCCCTCCGCGCGGGCGCGGAGGGGCGGGAGGTTTCTTACAGGCCGAACAGCATGCGGCCCGGGTTTTCCAGCTGGTTCTTGATGTCCACCAGGAACTGCACCGAGTCCTTGCCGTCGATGATGCGGTGGTCGTAGGACAGCGCCAGGTACATCATCGGCGCGATCACGACCTGGCCGTTCTGGGCGATCGGACGCTCCTTGATGGCGTGCATGCCCAGGATGGCGCTCTGCGGCGGGTTGATGATCGGGGTCGACAGCAGCGAACCGAAGGTGCCGCCGTTGGTCACGGTGAAGGTGCCGCCCTGCAGTTCCTCCAGGCCCAGCTTGCCGTCACGTGCCTTCTTGGCGTAGTCGGCGATGGTCTTCTCGATGTCGGCGAACGACATGCGCTCGACGTTGCGCAGGACCGGCGTGACCAGGCCCTTTTCGGTCGAGACGGCGATCGAGATGTCCGAGTAGCCGTGGTAGATGATGTCGTCGCCGTCGATCGAGGCGTTGACGAGCGGGAAACGCTGCAGCGCGTTGGCGGCGGCCTTCACGAAGAAGCTCATGAAGCCCAGCTTGATGCCGTGGGCCTTGACGAACTCGTCCTGCAGTTCCTTGCGCGCGGCCGAAACCTTGGACAGGTCGACTTCGTTGAAGGTGGTCAGCATGGCGGTGGAGTTCTTCGACTCCATCAGGCGCTCGGCAATGCGCTTGCGGATGCGGGTCATCGGCACGCGCTCTTCCGGACGAGCGCCACCGGCCTTGCCGGCGCCGCCGTTGCGGGCGAAGTTGACGATGTCTTCCTTGGTCACCGCGCCACGACGGCCGGTGCCGTCGACGTCGGCCGGGTTCACGCCTTCGGTGATGGCGGTGAAGCGGGCGCCCGGCGGCAGCGCGTCGGCGGCCGACTTGGCAGCCGGGGCCGGCGCAGCGGCAGCGGCCGGAGCAGCGGCGGCCGGTGCGGCTTCAGCCTTCTTCTCTTCAGCGGCCGGGGCCGGAGCCGCAGCTACGGCGCCTTCTTCGATGATCGCCACGACCTGGCTGGAGGTCACGGTATCGCCTTCCTTGAACTTGATTTCCTTGAGCACGCCGTCAACCGGCGACGGCACTTCCAGGACGACCTTGTCGGTTTCCAGGTCAAGCAGGTTTTCGTCGCGCTTGACGGCGTCGCCCACCTTCTTGTGCCAGGTGGCGATGGTGCCGTCGGCGACGGATTCGGGCAGTACCGGGGCTTTGACTTCGGTGGCCATTGCGGGAGCTTCCTGGTTTGTCTTCTAAATAGGGGGGGGAGTTATTCAGCGACCTGGTCGTTGAACGGGTTGACCAGTGCGTCGGCGATCAGCTGCTGCTGCTCGCGGACATGGTCAGCCATGTGACCGGCAGCCGGCGAGGCCGAACGTGCGCGACCGGCGTAGTGCAGGTTCTGGCCATCGGCCAGGCAGAACTGCAGGTGGTGGCGGATCTGGTACCACGCGCCCTGATTCTGCGGTTCTTCCTGCGTCCACACCACGTCGGTGGCCTTGCCGTACTTCTTCAGCTCGGCAGCCAGCAGCGCACGCGGGAACGGATACAGTTGCTCCACGCGGATGATCGCCACGTCGTCCTGGCCACGCTTGGTCTGGTCCTCCAGCAGGTCGTAGTAGACCTTGCCCGAGCACAGCACCACGCGCTTGACCTTCTTGGCGTCGGCATTGGCGTCGCCGATCAGGTGCTGGAACTCGCCGTTGGCCAGCTCGTCGAGCGTCGACACCGCCAGCTTGTGGCGCAGCAGGGACTTCGGCGACATCACCACCAGCGGCTTGCGGGTGGTCATGTGCAGCTGGCGACGCAGCATGTGGAAGGCCTGGGCCGGAGTCGACGGCACGACCACCAGCATGTTCTCCAGCGCGCACAGCTGCAGGAAGCGCTCCAGGCGCGCCGAGCTGTGTTCGGGGCCTTGCCCTTCATAGCCGTGCGGCAGCAGCAGGGTCAGGCCGGAAATGCGGCCCCACTTGGCTTCACCGGCGGCGATGAACTGGTCGATCACCACCTGGGCGCCGTTGGCGAAGTCGCCGAACTGGCCTTCCCAGATGCACAGCGTGTTCGGATCGGTGGTGGAGAAGCCGTATTCGTAGGCCATCACCGCTTCTTCGCTCAGCAGCGAGTCGATGACGGTGGCCTTCTCCGGCGAATCCACCAGCTGCCGCAGCGGCATGTAGTAGTTGTCGGTCTTCTGGTCGTGCAGGATCGCGTGGCGGTGCGTGAACGTACCGCGGCCGACGTCCTGGCCGACCAGGCGCAGTGCATGGCCTTCGTCGAGCAGGGTGGCGTAGGCCAGGTTCTCGGCAAAGCCCCAGTCGCCCGGAATCTCGCCGGCGGCCATCTTGCGGCGGTCGTCGTAGACCTTGGCCACGCGCGAGTGCAGCTGCACTTCGTCCGGGATGGTGTTGATCAGCCTGGCCAGTTCGACCAGCTTGTTCTTCTCGACCTTGGTCGAGACCGGGTCGGACAGCTTGCCTTCCAGCAGCTTCGGCCAATCGACGAACAGCGGGCTGCTCGGCGGGGTCTTCTCGACCTTGGCCAGTTCGGTGGTCACTTCACCGGCGTCCAGCTTCTCGCGGTAGGCATCGACCATCGCCTTGCCGGCACCGGCGGCGATCACGCCTGCCTTCTCCAGCTGCTCGGCGTACATCTCGCGGGTGGTCGGGTGCTTGCGGATCACCTGGTACATCAGCGGCTGGGTGATTGCCGGTTCGTCGGCCTCGTTGTGGCCCCAACGGCGGTAGCACATCAGGTCGATGACCACGTCCTTGGCGAACTTCTGGCGGAACTCGAAGGCCAGCTGCGCGGCGAACACCACCGCTTCCGGATCATCGCCGTTCACGTGCAGTACCGGCGCGGCGATCATCTTCGCCACGTCGGTGGCATAGCGCGTGGAGCGCGTATCCAGCGGGTTGGAGGTGGTGAAGCCCACCTGGTTGTTGACCACGATGTGCACGGTGCCACCGACGGCGAAGCCGCGGGCCTGCGACATCTGGAACAGCTCCATGACCACGCCCTGGCCGGAGAAGGCCGCGTCGCCGTGGATCAGGATCGGCATCACCTGCTTGCGGGCGGTGTCCTTGCGGCGCTCCTGGCGCGAACGCACGGAACCGGCCACGACCGGGTCGGCGATTTCCAGGTGCGACGGGTTGAACGCCAGCGCCAGGTGCACCGGGCCGCCTTCAGTGGCGACGTCGGCGGAGAAGCCCATGTGGTACTTCACGTCGCCGGCCGAAGCGTGCTCGTCGTGCTCGAACTTGCCCTCGAACTCGTCGAACAGCTTGCGCGGGTTCTTGCCCAGGGTGTTGACCAGCACGTTCAGGCGGCCGCGGTGGGCCATGCCGATCACCACGTCCTTGACGCCATCCTTGCCGGCGCTGCGGATGATGGTGTCCATCATCGGGATCAGCGAGTCGCCGCCTTCCAGCGAGAAGCGCTTCTGGCCGACGTACTTGGTGTGCAGGTAGCGCTCCAGGCCTTCGGCCGCGGTCAGGCGCTCCAGGGTGCGGCGCTGGGTGTCAGCGTCCAGCTGGTAGTTGCCACCGGCCGCTTCCAGCTTCTTGTAGATCCACTGGCGCTGCTCGACCTCGGAGATGTGCATGAACTCCGCACCGATCGAGCCGGTGTAGGTCGCCTTCAGGCGTGCCAGCAGGTCGCGCAGCTTCATGCGCGGCTGGCCGCCGACGCCGCCGGTGCTGAACTCGCTGTTGAGGTCGGCATCGGACAGGCTGTGGAACGGCAGGCCCAGGTCCGGGGTGTTGACCGGTGCGGCCAGGCCCAGCGGGTCCAGGCGGGCGTCGAGGTGGCCGCGGGAGCGGTAGGCGGTGATCAGACGACCGACATTGCGCTCGCGCTCGTCGCCCGCACCGCTGCCGGTGCCAGCTTTCAGCGCATCCTTGGCCGCGTCCGCGATGTGGGAGATGACGGCCGAGTGCGGAATGTCACCTGCTTCACGGCCCTTGAAGCCATCGAAGTAGGTTTTCCATTTGGGATCGACACTATCCGGGGAGACCAGGTACTGCTCGTACAGGTCCTCGACATAGGAGGCGTTGCCGCCGGCGAGTTGCGAAGATTGCGCAAACTGCTTCAGTTGATTGTCCACGATGGAGGGTGTTGATTCGCTTTGTGGGGTATGGCTTCAGAAGGACCCGGCAGGAATGATGAATAGCCCTGCGCGGGCGCGTTCAAACAGCCAAATTGTACCCCCAACGGGCCACGAAGGGGCATTGCCGCAGGCAACCCGCGTCCTCGGGTGCCGGTTCCAGACAGGTTGGGTCGGCGGCGCCGGCTCAGATGCCGAGCGCGCGCAGTTCGCTGCAATCGCGCGAACGGTCCCAGACACGCAGCAATTGCTGCTCGAACGGCTGCGAACGTGCAGGCAGTGCGATGCCGGCCTCGCCGTCGAGGCGATGGCCGATCAGACGAAAGTAGAAGTCGCCCGCATCGTTGAGCAGGCAGGCCGAGGCCAACGCACGGTCGACCGGATCGCTGACCTCGCGGAACCGGACCACGCTGGGCAGGCGCTGGGCCAGCGCCAGCAGTGGGGCGCCGGCAGCGGCGATCGCAGCGGCATCGTGCACGATCACCCGCAGCTGCTTGTCGTGGCGGGCAGTGACGAAGCGGCGCAGCGCGGCCTGCACCGTAGGCGTGTCGAGCAGGCCCGGGTCGAGCTGGCGGCTGTGCAGCCACAGCCGGCGACGGGCGCGGTGAATGACGGCGGTAGTGGCCGCCACGGCCTCGGCGCGGCTGTCGATGGCGCTGGCCGCGCCCAGCCGCCGCCGCATCTGCTGGTGGCCGATGCCGGCCTCCTCGAACACCTCGCCCTCGGGCAGGAAGCCCTGGCGGGCATAGAAGTCGCGGGCGGGCAGCTGGGCGTGCAGGTGCAGTTCGGCCAGGCCGAGCCGGCGCCCGGCCTCCACCAGTGCCTCCAGCAGGGCCTCACCGACGCCCTGGCTGCGATGGTCGGCCAGCACCGCCATGCGACCGATGCGGCCATCGGGGGCCAGGCGGCCGGTGCCGACCGGCAGGCCTTCGGCGTCCAGCGCCAGCACATGGGCGCTGACCGGGTCCAGCGCGTCGCGTTCCAGTTCGGCGGCGATGCCCTGTTCCTGCACGAACACGCGTTGGCGCACGTCGTGGATGGCAACGTGGGCGTCGGCGTGGCTGACCTGCTGGACCCGGACCATGGCGGCAGGGCTCAGGCGCGACCGTCGTCGCTGTCGTCTTCGTCGTGATCCTCGAAGTTGACGATGACCTCGATGCCGTCGTCGTGCACGGTCACGGTGTGGACATCGTCGGACACCGCGTCGGCGTCGATCGCGTCGACACGGTCACGGCCTTCAACCACTTCGCCGAGCACCACGGCGTCTTCGCCGTCATCCTCATCTTCAGCGTCATACACCTCGTTCGGATCGATCAGCTGGAACACGCCACCGGCCAACAGCTGCTGGACCACCGCGCGGCCCTTGTCGGACAGGCCGCGATAGGCGGCGGCATCGAGCTGCTCGGCGCCGGCCAGGCGCTGCGCGTCCTTCACCGGCAGCGCGAAGTCCTGGCCGCTGACGTACAGGCTGGCGCCACGCTTGGCCCGGCGCCAGGCCAGGCGCGCCCAGGGGTGACGCTGCAGCAGCAGGCCCGAGGCCAGGGCCTGGACCACTTCCTCCTGTGCGGGAGCGGCCTGGTGAGCCATCACTTCGCCGGCGGCGCGGTAGGTGGTGATGAAACGGCCGAACCAGTCACCCAGCTTGTCCGGGTCGTTCATGCGGATGGCGTTGAGCGCGGTGATCACCCGCGCCATCGCCACCGTGTCGATTTCATTCGGGTCGGCCGGCACCTTCAGGTCGGCATCCTGATAGCGGATGTTCTCGTCGGCATCGGCAATCAGGGTGTCCAGGTAGTCGCTGATCAGCTCGGCCGAAGAGGGCGCACGCATGCCGAAGGAGAAGGTCAGGCAGGGGTCTTCGGCGACGCCGTGGTGCGGCACGTTCGGCGGCAGGTAGAGCATGTCGCCCGGCGCCAGCACCCAGTCGTGGGTGGGCTTGAACACCTTCAGCAGCTTCAGCTCCACGTCCGGGCGGAAGCCCAGCGGCGGCTGCCTGCCCTTGATCGATTCGCTGGCATCGATCTGCCAGCGGCGATGGCCGTGGGCCTGCAGCAGGAACACGTCGTACTGGTCGACATGGGCGCCGACCGAGCCGCCGGTGGCGGCGAAGCTGATCATCACGTCATCCATGCGCCAGCGCGGCAGGAAGCTGAAGTGCTCGATCAGGGCGCGCACGTCCGGGTCCCACTTGTCCACGTCCTGCACCAGCAGGGTCCAGTCATGGTCGGGCAGGACGGGGAACACGTCTTCCTGGAACGGGCCGGTGCGCACGCGCCAGCCGTCCTGGGTCTTGTCGTGCTCGATCAGGCGCGCCAGCACGCCTTCCTCGCAGGCCAGCCCGGCCAGGTCTTCCGGCTGCACCGGGGTCTGGAAATTGGGGAAGGCGTTGCGGATCAGCAGCGGGCGTTTCTGCCAGAAGTCGCGCAGGAAGGTGGCCGGCGCCATGCCCAGCGGCTGGCCGGGGCGGGCGGTGACTTCGATCAGGGGGGCGGAGGACTTGCGGGCGGCCATGGGGGAATCCTTGCAGCGGAAAGCGGGAGGGGCGGCGCGGCGGGCCGCCAAGGTCTCCATTGTCCGACGTTCGTGGGGATTGCGCACGTGCGCGGGTTTGTCGCGGGGTGTCCGGCCAACGGCGGAGCCCCTCGTGGCGACAGCTTGGTAGGGTCGACTGTTAGTCGACCGGCTTCATGGGCTTGGCCGGGCGGGTGGGCCGCGCGGAGGACGCTGCAAGTACGTCCCTGTAAGCTTGGCCGCCGCATCCATGCGGCGGACACCCCCGCGCAGCCCACCCGCCCGGCCCCTGACAGTTTCCTGCGCGGCCCGCCACGGAATGGAAGAAGAAAATCAAAGGCAAGAGCGGGTCGCGCGCTGCGCTTGCTCGTGCATCTGTAGAGCCGAGCCCACGCTCGGCTTGCTGTTGGAACAAGCAGCCGAGCATGGGCTCGGCTCTACATCAGCGCGCCTTTACCAGCTTGTCTGTGGTCTATCTGGAGCTCAGAAAGGAGATGCAGGCGTGCAGCGACTCAATGTCAGGTGAGACCTTGCTCAAGCTGATATGAATGCGACTTTCCTGCACGTTAGGCCCAAGGGTTTGGGTGGGGCCCAGCTGCACGGCGAGGATGCCGTCGGCAAAAGTCATCTCGATGCTATCCGGATAGAAACCGGCGCCTTGGTCGCAGAACTCGAGATAGGTTCCGCCTTCTCCACACTCGCGTGTGATGTCCAGATACTGTCCCGTCTGGCCCCAACGGACAAAAAGGAAAGTGAGCTCATCGTCATCGATGGCCATATCCAGTTCGCTGGCCGTCACTTCAATCAATTGTGATGCGGTGGATGACATCCGCTGAACATATCAGTCAAGACCAACTTGAAGTACGACTGTTGAAGAGCTCCGTGGCCTGTATTGCCCGACGTGTAGACGGGCGGGAAAGTTGGCGCCGAAAACGACAAGAGGGGCGCGGCGAAGCCGCGTCCCTCTCTCAAATTCCGTCCCGACAACCGAATGCTCTTCGATCCGTCACCGGAAAGGGGCGCGCGCTGCGCTTGCTCGTGTAGAGCCGGGCCCACGCTCGGCTGCTTTTGCCATTGCGAAAAGCAGCCCGGCGTAGGCTTAGGGCTACAGGATCAGACACAGGTCGCAGAAACTACCAGGAAGTATCAAGACCGGGAGGAGATCTGTAGTTGTCGATCTGAAGATCGCCGTGTGATTTCAACTGAATGATCTGACAAGCGCCCGGGTTCCATACGATGAATACTCGTATAAGGAGAAGTCCTGTGCCTGGCACAGGATCCCTAAATGCTCAATGGCCTCGACCTTCTTCAGATTCTCAATGGTGTTCTCCCCACCCAGTGAAAGCAGTGGCTGGAATCCATAGCATTCACCGATCTCTAAGGGCCCAAGCTTCTTCCGTGCTCTGGAGAATAGCCGTCTGTCATCTTTGTCGTAAGCATCGATATCCTCTGCGTCGAGCATAAATGGGATCTCGATGGCATGTTCAAGATGCATTCCGGCATCTGTATCTCGTGCAGATGTCTCACACATCACTGAGCCATGCATAAGTTCTATCTCTCCGATGCCGAAGACTTCGTGATAGAAGAAAATATTGCCGAACGCACTATGGCAAAACGCATGGCAATTCGTACTGTTGAATTGCTCGTCGCGGTCGAACACTGCATCCAGAATGCCTTTGAAACTCCTGGGGTGGCATGTCTGGAGCTGGCCTTGCAGTGTGAAGAAAAAGCCCAGCTTAGCGAAGAGTTCGCGGAGTTGATCAGGAAGGGATGTTGGAAGTGAATTCCACTCGTCGCGGGTGAGCGAGCGACACAGCTTTGGGTGTCCATGCTCGTTGACGATGTAGTCAATTAGTTTACTCATTTCTGATCTGCAGTTTGGCCTTCGAATCTGCGGCGCGAATACGTCATCTGCCGGACTTGTTGATGGTCGAACGTATCAGGCAATACCGACGTTGGCCCGTTTTCAGAAACGGTCCCTCCGGCCTGCCTTGCCCCGGTGTGCGGCATGAAATGAGGATGGGAGCCAGAAACGACAAAAGGGACGCGGCGAAGCCGCGTCCCTCTTTCAAATTCCGTCCCGACAACCCAACGCTCTTCGATCCGTCACCGGACAACTGTCAGAGGTGGGGAGGGATGGGGTCGCGGGGGTGTCAGCCGCATGGATGCGGCTGCCAAGCCTCCACGGACGGATTCACGGCGTCCCCCGCGAACCCAACCCGCCCCGCCAAGCGCGACATAACCCAGAGCCGCCTTTGACGTTGCTGTTGCCTGCCGCAGGCAGCGCCCGCGGCCGCCGCCGCAACGGAAACCTCTTAGATCTTCTTCGCCAGCGACTCGGCCAGGCCGGTGTAGCTGCCCGGGGTCATCTCCAGCAGGCGCTGCTTCGCATCCGCCGGCAGCTCCAGCCCCTGCACGAACGCACGCATCGACTCAGCCGTGATGCCCTGGCCGCGGGTCAGCGCCTTCAGCTGCTCGTACGGGTTCGGCAGGCCATGGCGGCGCATCACCGTCTGCACGGCCTCGGCCAGCACTTCCCAGGCCGCGTCCAGATCGGCATCCAGGCGCTGCGGGTTCACTTCCAGCTTGCCCAGGCCCTTGGCCAGCGAATCCAGCGCCACCTGGCTGTGGCCGAACGCGGTGCCCAGTGCACGCAGCACGGTGGAATCGGTCAGGTCACGCTGCCAGCGGCTGATCGGCAGCTTCGCGCTGAAGTGCTCAAACAGCGCGTTGGCGATGCCGAAGTTGCCTTCGGCATTCTCGAAATCGATCGGGTTGACCTTGTGCGGCATCGTCGACGAGCCGACTTCGCCTTCCTTCAGGCGCTGCTTGAAATAGCCCAGCGAGATGTAGCCCCAGATGTCGCGAGCCAGATCGATCAGGATGATGTTGGCGCGGCGTGCGGCATCGCCGATCTCGGCCACGTTGTCGTGCGGCTCGATCTGCGTGGTGTACGGGTTGAATACCAGGCCCAGGCCGGTCACGAAGCGCTCGGCGAAGGCCGGCCAGTCCACGTCCGGGTAGCTGGCCACGTGGGCGTTGTAGTTGCCGACGGCACCGTTGATCTTGCCGGTCAGTTCGACCGCGGCGATCTGCCCGCGCTGGCGTTCCAGGCGAGCGACCACGTTGGCCAGCTCCTTGCCCAGCGTGGTCGGCGAGGCGGTCTGGCCGTGGGTGCGCGACAGCATCGGCTGGCCGGCCTGGGCGTGGGCCAGGCTGCGCAGGGTGCTGGCGATGCCGTCCAGGGTCGGCAGCAGCACCTCGCGGCGGGCCTGTTCCAGCATCAGGCCGTAGCTGAGGTTGTTGATGTCTTCGCTGGTGCAGGCGAAATGCACGAATTCCAGCGCCGGGGCCAGTTCGGCGTCGTCCTTCAGCTGTTCCTTGATGAAGTACTCCACCGCCTTGACGTCATGGTTGGTGGTGCGCTCGATCTCCTTCACGCGCGCGGCCTGGGCCGGGCTGAAGCGGGCGGCCAGGTCGCGCAGGCGGGCGACGGCGGCGTCGGAGAACGGCGCCAGTTCGACGATGCCCGGTTCGGCGGCCAGCGCCAGCAGCCATTCCACCTCGACCGTGATGCGGGCCTTGATCAGGCCGTATTCGGAGAAGATCGGGCGCAGCGCGTCGACCTTGCCGGCATAGCGGCCATCGAGCGGGGACAGGGCGAGCAGGGCGGAATCGGACATGTCGGCAGGGCTGGGACGAGCGGCGGGGCCGATATTCTACGACGTGCCGGCGGGGCGTGCCCTGTAGAGCCGAGCCCACGCTCGGCTGCTTCGGAGAATCCGGCGGCCTGCGGGACGCCGAGCGTGGGCTCGGCTCTACAACACGGCCCTGCGGACGGAACGTTCTGGCCCGTCCTCGTCATCCCACGCTGCGGACAAGAGAGTATCGTTGGCGCAGCCGCCAGCCCGGGAAGCGACACCCTGCCAGCCGCCGCTTCCCTTTCCCCAACTGAAGTAGTGCGGAGTTGATGCAATGAGCAAAGCTGCAAGCAAGGGTTTCAGAATCGAACACGACAGCATGGGCGAGCTGCAGGTGCCTGCGGACGCCCTGTGGGGCGCCCAGACCCAGCGTGCCGTGCAGAATTTCCCGGTGTCGGGCCAGCGCATGCCGCGCGGTTTCATCCGTGCCCTGGGCCTGGTCAAGGGCGCTGCCGCCGGCGTCAACGCCGAGCTGGGCCACCTGCCGAAGAACGTGGCCAAGGCTATCCAGACCGCTGCTGCCGAAGTGGCCGCCGGCAACTGGGACGCGCACTTCCCGATCGACGTCTACCAGACCGGTTCGGGCACGTCGTCGAACATGAATGCCAATGAGGTCATCGCCACCCTGGCCAACCGTGCCGGCAAGGCGGGCAAGACCACCGTGCATCCCAATGACCACGTCAACCAGGGGCAGAGCTCCAACGACGTGATCCCGACCGCGCTGCGCGTGTCGGCGGTGCTGGCGACGCACGAACAGCTGCTGCCGGCGCTGGTGCACCTGCGCAAGACCCTCGACAAGAAGGGCCGCAGCCTGCGCAAGGTGGTCAAGACCGGCCGTACCCACCTGATGGACGCGATGCCACTGACCTTCGAGCAGGAGTTCGGCGCATGGTCGGCGCAGCTGGCCTCGGCGCAGGAGCGCATCGAAGACAGCCTCAAGCGCGTGCGCCGCCTGCCGCTGGGTGGCACCGCCATCGGCACCGGCATCAATGCCGACCCGCGCTTCGGCGCGCAGGTGGCCAAGGCACTGAAGCAACAGACCGGTTTCAAGTTCGACAGCGCCGAGAACAAGTTCGAGGGCCTGGCCGCGCAGGATGATGCCGTGGAACTGTCGGGCCAGCTCAATGCACTGGCCGTGGCGCTGATCAAGATCGCCAATGATCTTCGCTGGATGAACGCCGGTCCGCTGGCCGGGCTGGGCGAGATCGAACTGCCGGCACTGCAGCCGGGCAGCTCGATCATGCCGGGCAAGGTCAACCCGGTGATTCCGGAAGCAACCGTGATGGCGTGTGCGCAGGTGATTGGCCACCATACCGCGATCACCGTGGCCGGGCAGACCGGCAACTTCCAGCTCAACGTCACCCTGCCGCTGATTGCGGTGAACCTGCTGGATGGCATCGGCCTGCTGGCCAATGTGTCGCGGCTGCTGGCCGACAGCGCGATTGCCGGGCTGAAGGTGCGCCAAGACCGTGTTGCCGAGGCGCTGTCGCGCAATCCCATCCTGGTCACGGCGCTGAACCCGATCATCGGCTACGAGAAGGCAGCGGCCATTGCCAAGCGTGCCTACAAGGAACAGCGCCCGGTGCTGGACGTCGCGCTGGAAGACAGCGGCCTGCAGGAAGCGGAACTGCGCCGCCTGCTGGACCCCACCGCGCTGACTGCCGGTGGCATCCACGCGGGGGGCGGTGGCGGCGGCGGTTGATGCGCCGGTCGTAGGGCCGAGCCCATGCTCGGCTGCTTCCTGGACCTGAGCCGGGCATGGGCTCGGCTCTACAAGAGGAAACGCCGCCCAGGGGGCGGCGTTTTTTCAGCGACGGTCGGCGACGATGTTGCCGAAGGTGTCGGTGTAGTCCTTGAACTCGGGGATGCGCTGGACCAGGTCGGCCGGGATCACTTCCATGCCTTCCGGCGGCTGGATCTTCACCGGTTGCATGTTGGGATCGGCCGGGGCGGCGACCAGGGTGTTCTGGCGCAGTACCTGCAGCCGGCCGAACATCGTCTGCAGCATCTGCTTCTGCCCTTCGTCGAGCGGGATCTGGATCTCGTCCACCTTCATCGTGCCATCGCCGAGGATGATGATGTTCGGTGCCGGCGGGCGACGCACGGTCACCATCCCTTCGCTGACGGAAATCTTGGGCTTGCCGCGCTCGGCGCGGTGGTTGCGGTAATCCTTGTCACAGCCGACCAGGCCCAGGCAGAGCAGGGCGGCCAGCAGCAGGAACAACTTCTTCATGGCATTCGGTTCGGGGGCGTCCGGGGCCGACATTGTAAGCCGGTCGGCACGTTACGGCCGGCAGCGGGGCGCCGCTGCCGGCCGGGTGCGCTGATCTGTCACAGGCCTAGCGCTGGACCACGGTGTCCTTGCCGCAGTCGTCGACGTCACTCTGGTCCATCGTGGCGTACGGCCTGAACGCGGGCAGCGATGCGGCCAGCGCCTGCTGGCTGGCCAGCATCGCCGGCATGCGGTTGCAGATGCGCTTGGCCTGGGCTTCGATCTTCTCCGCCTCGGCATTGATCCGCTTCTCGATGCCCTCGCTGTCGCCGCTGAAGATGCCCTTCAGGGCCTCTCCGGCAGCACTGGCGCCGAGCTTGGCACCGGCCAGGCCGACATCCATGCCGTCCATTGCAATGGCAACGACGTGGCCGCGGTATTCCAGCAGCTGCCGGCGCTGGGCCTCATCGGCCGGCACTTCCTTGCCGCCGATCAGCAGCCGCCCGTCCGGCGTGATCTCCGCACGCGGCTGCTTGTCGGCCGAGATCTTGATGTTGCCCTGGGCGATGTCCTTGCGGGCATCGTCCATGGCCTCCTTGACCGTCTGGCCGACCCCGCTGGTCGCCTCGGCCACGCTTTTGCCGACGGTGGTATCAGGCGTGGAGGACGTGCCGCCGCAGGCGATCAGCGGCAGGCACAGCAGGGTGGCAGGCAGCAGGCGCAACAGGTTCATGGTGTTCCCCTGGTGGTGTCTGGAAAAGGGTTACTTGCTGCGCGGCAGGGTGACCCGGCCGCTGACGTTGCGATGATCGACGTCACCGCTGCCGCTGCGATCGACGGTCAGGGTGCCGCGCACCCCGTCGACGTGGATGTCGCCCGAACCGTGGCTGCGGACATGCACATTGCCGCCGATATCGGCCAGATCGACCCCGCCGGAGCCGACCACGCCCACTTCAACGCTGCCCTGCACACGCTTGAACTCGATGTCACCCGAGCCCACGGTATCCAGCCGCGCGTTGCCACGCACATCGGTGATCTTCAGGTCACCGGAGCCGACGGTACCGGTGCTGGCGTCGCCGGTGATGTTGCGTACGGTGACGTCGCCGGAACCCAGCGACAGCAGGTTCAGGGAGCCGCCGCCATCGATGTTGAGGTCGCCCGAACCCACTGCGGCGTGAATGCTGCCACGGGTTCCGCGGGCCACGGCGTCACCGGAACCGACGTCCACGCTGAGTGACTGCGCGTTTTCCACGCTGGCATCGCCGGAGCCGACCTTCAGCTGCAGCGGCAGGTTGTCCGGCACGCTGCCACGGATGTCCAGCCAGGCATAGCTGCTGCCCAGGCTGATGCCGCTGTCGCGGCCTTCGCGGCGCAGGCTGACCACCAGCTTGTCGCCTTCCTTCCGCTGATCCAGCACCAGCTGGTCCAACCATTCCTGGCTCGAGGCGCAGGCGCGACCATCCAGCTGGCCACCGCCCTTGCTGGCGACCACCTTCAGGTCATGCTGGTTCACCTCGAACACCACCGCCTTGGCGCCGGATGTCTCCAGCTTCAACGTACGGGCAGCGGTGAACTTGCAGTTAGGGGCATCGGCGGCCAGCGCCGACAGCGGCAACAGCAACAACGCAGAACAGGCGAGCAGGGAACGCATGGGTGGTGCCTCCGGATGGGTGGAGTCAGATCTCGCCGGCGCGCTTGCGCAGGCGGATGGCGAGGAAGATGAACACTGCACCGACGGCCGCACCGATCCACAGTTCCGGCATCGCCAGCGACTTCAGCTGCGAGGCAGGGGACATCAGGCTGACCACCGAGTCCAGATCGCGGCGCGACCCTTCACCTGCGCCGAGGCGATACAGCAGGTCCATGCCGGGTACGCCGCCCAGCAGCAGGCGGCCGACGATGTTCTGCCAGAACCAGCCGGTGGTCAGACCGAACAGCGGCATGATCTTGGTGGTGCTGACGATGACGCCGGCAAACAGCGGCAGCATCACCGCCCACAGGAACGGCTTGCTCTTGGCCCAGGCCGAGCACAGCAGCAGCCAGCCGGCGGTGGGCAGGGCCCACAGCGCGTAGACCGGAATCCAGCTCAGGTGGCCGGCAGCCAGGGTCAACGGGCTGGCCGGGCCCCAGATCAGGGTCATCGGGCTGCCACCGTGCATCAGCGCGACGATGCTGATGACCAGCATGAAGCCGAGCATGGTGATGATGCCAGCGATCACCGCGATCAGCGGGGCCACGATCAGCGCACTGATCAGCTTGGACAGCACCGTCTGGGTGTCCGACAGCGGCAGCGACTTCCAGAACAGGATGCTGCGGTCGCGGCGGTCATCGTACAGGGCGCCCAGGCAGTAGAAGAACACCACGAAGGCCAGGACCAGGAATGGCCACGCCGAGCTGAGCACGAGGGTCAGGTCGAGGCCGTTACCGAGATCGGCCAGGTCCTTGGCACTGATGTCGCGGGTGAGCAGCGCCAGGTCCAGGCCATTGATGTTCACATCTTCGCCGTCGATGTGCAGGCCGCCGTCGCGCGCGGCACGATGCAGCGCGAACAGGCCGAACGCGATGCCGATGGTGCTCATCACCAGCGAGATCAGTCCGGCGATCAACGGTGCATAGAGGAAGCCGCCGCGGTTCTCCCAATACTCGCGCTTGAGCAGCCAGCGCAGGGTGCCGATCGGGCTGACGGGGTGGTTGACGGCGTTCATGCGTAGGTCCCCTTCATGATGGCGACGAACAGGTCGGCCAGGCCCGGGATGCGGGTCTCGCCGAGGGAGGAAAGCTGGGCGCGCGGCACGCCATCGAACAGCATCACCGTCTTGCCGAACGCCAGGCTGCGCTCGTCGATCGGCTTCAATGCGCGGGCGGTGTCCAGCTGTTCGGCATTGACCAGCAACTCGGTATAGCGCTGGCCGACGTCGTCCATTTCAGCGTCGAGCACGATGCGGCCATCACGGATGAACATGACGTCGCTGAGGATATGCTCGATTTCCTCCACCTGGTGGGTAGTGACGATGATCGTCTTCTGTTCGTCGAAGTAGTCTTCCAGCAGGCGCTGGTAGAACTCCTTGCGGTACAGGATGTCCAGGCCCAGTGTCGGCTCGTCCAGCACCAGGATGCGGGCATCGATGGCCATCACCAGCGCCAGGTGCAGCTGCACGATCATGCCCTTGGACAGCTCCCGCACGCGCTGCTTCGGCTGCAGCTTGGTGTTGGCCAGGAAGCGTTCGCAACGGGCGCGGTCGAAGCGCGGGTGAACGCCAGCGACGAAGTCGATCGCTTCGCGGACCTTCAACCAGCGCGGCAGCACGGCGACGTCAGCGATGAAGCAGATGTCATTCATCAGTTCGTCGCGGTGCAGTCGCGGGTCACGCCCGAGCACGCTCAGGTCCCCCTCCACCGAGGTCAGGCCAAGAATGGCCTTCAGCGCGGTGGTCTTGCCGGCGCCATTGGGCCCGATCAGGCCGACGATGCGCCCGCTTGGGATGCTGAAGCTGGCGTTGTCGAGGGCAACCGTGGTCTTGTAGGCCTTGCGCAGGCCTCGGGCGGTGATGACCGCTTCACTTGCAGTGCTCTTCATCAGACTTTCCCCTGGGGCAGCAATTCGTCGAGGCTCAGGCCCAGGCGCTGGATGCGCTCCAGGACCGCCGGCCATTCTTCGTTGAGGAAACGGTCGCGCTCGCTGCTTCGCAGCTGCGTAGCCGCCTGCTCGGTCATGAACATGCCCAGGCCGCGGCGCTTCTCCACCAGGCCTTCGTCAGCCAGTTCCTGGTAGGCGCGCGAAACGGTGATGGGGTTGAGTTGATAGTCGGCGGCCACCTGGCGCACCGAAGGCAGGGCATCGCCCGGCTTGAGGATTCCGTCGAGCATCATGGCGATCACGCGCTCCTTCAACTGACGGTAGATGGGAGCGCCGTCGCTCCACTGGATGTCGCTCATGTTCAGCTCCGTGGGATCAGCGGCTGGGCGAACGAGAAATACGGCATGGACAGCGCGCTGTGCAGCCGACGCGGGGGAGGGGGGGAGGAGGGGGTGGCATTCCCTGCCGGGGAGAGCGTCGCGTCCTGCGCACTTTCGGCAGCGGCAGAAGCAGGGGCGGTGGGCGTGGCCCACCAGGCCAGCACGAGCAGGGTCGAAACAGCGACGGCCGCGTGTGCGGTGAGGTTGCGACGGATCCGGACGTTCATGGCTTCCCCCTGTCTCAGGTGACTGGTGTTGTATGCAACTATAACACCGGCACGCCGGGGTGCAAGCCCCCACATCACCCAACTGATGGCAGGGGCGGTCAAGAACGCGCCATATCCATCCAGGCAATTGATAATAAAGGAAAAATGTTTGGTAAAACCGGCTTCCCTGACCGCCTTCCATTCAATCACGTCAATCCTATGTCAATGACGACGCGCCGCGGCCGTTTCCCACAGGCTGTCGCCAAGCCCGGCAAAGCTGTGCCACGGCGGGGCCGACAGGTGCCACAGGGCCCGGTGCTATAGTTCGGCCGATTCCCGGCCGATGCTGGCCGGACCCTTGAAACGGCTATTGCGGAACGTTCCCATGCCCCTGTCGACCGCCTTCCCGCACCGCTTCCGCGGCCTGTCCCTGTTGACTCTGCTGGCCCTCGGCCTGGCAGCCTCGGCCAATGCGCTGGCCGCCGACCTGCTCGACGTCAGCTATCGGCCGCTGGCTGGCAAGCAGCAGGTCAACCTGCAGCAGCGCTACCACGGCCAGGTGCTGCTGGTGGTCAATACCGCCAGCAAGTGTGGCTATACCCCTCAGTACGAAGGCCTGGAGGCGCTGCACAGGCAGTACGCCGGCAAGGGCTTCGCGGTGCTCGGCTTCCCGTCCAACGATTTCAAGGGCCAGGAGCCCGGTGACGAGAAGCAGATCCAGGACTTCTGCACCCTGACCTACGGCGTCAGGTTCCCGATGTTCGAGAAAGTGCATGTGGTCGGTCCGCAGGCCACGCCGCTGTACCAGCGGCTGACCGCAGCGACCGGCGTTGCGCCGGCCTGGAACTTCCACAAGTACCTCGTGGGCCGCGATGGCAAGGTCATCGCCCAGTTCGCCAGCAAGGTGACGCCGGACGATCCGCAGCTGATCGCGGCCATCGACAAGGCGCTGGCGGCCGCCGCCACGCATTGATATCCGGCACGCATGCCTCGACATCGACGGCATGCGTGCGACAATGATCCTTTTCGCGCCGACGTCGGCGCCCAGACACTTCCAGGAATGCAGCGAATGAAGATGGGAATGCGCGGCGCCGCGGCGTCGGTTCTGATTCTGGCGATGGGCACTTCGGGTGTCGCTCTGTCGCAACAACCGGCTGCCCCCGCAGCCGCCAAGGAGACCGCAACCTTGAATTCCCCCAAGCAGAAGCTGGGCTACGCCATCGGCCTGGACGTGGCCAAGTCGTTCACTCCGATCGCCGATGAGATCGACGTGGCCGCGCTGCGCACCGCCGTGGAGCGTTCGTTCGAAGGCCTGCAGCCGCAGATCACCCAGGAACAGGCCAAGGCCACCGACGCGGCCCTGCGCCAGGTCGTGATGGCCCGCAGCGGCCAGCAGGTGCCGGGCGTGGCGCCGGGTTCGCAGCCGCCGAAGGTCGACCGCGTCAAGGTCTCGCAGATGATCGGTTCCTACTCGGTGGGCCCGTCGCTGGCGCAACTGAAGGATGACATCGACGTCGCCTCGCTGTTTGACGCGATCAGCACCGGCCTGAGCAAGGGACAGCCGAAGATGACGGAAGCTGACGCGACCGCCACCATTCAGGCCTTCATGGGCAGCAAGCAGGCCGAAATGCAGGCCAAGGCCGCCGCCGCTGCGCAGACCAACCGCGAGGAAGGCAATGCGTTCCTGGCCAAGAACAAGACCCAGCCGGGCGTGGTGACCACCGCGTCGGGCCTGCAGTACCAGGTGATCCGCCCGGGTAGCGGCGAGCGTCCGCTGCCGAGCAGCAAGGTGCGCGTGAACTACGAAGGCAAGCTGCTCAACGGCACCGTGTTCGACAGTTCCTACGGCCGCCAGCCGGCTGAGTTCGGCCTGGACCAGGTGATCAAGGGCTGGACCGAAGGCGTTGCGCTGATGCCGGTCGGTTCGAAGTACCGCTTCTGGATTCCGGGCGAACTCGCCTACGGTGAGAACGGCACTCCCGGCGGCCCGATCGGCCCGAACGCGACTTTGACGTTCGACGTCGAGCTGCTGGGCGTCCTGCCGTAAGTCATCGAGGAGCGAATACGGATATGCGCGTTGCGATTTTTGGTACGGGTTACGTTGGACTGGTGACCGGTACCTGCCTGGCCGATGTCGGTCATCAGGTGGTCTGCGTCGATATCGACCAGGCCAAGGTAGATGGCCTCAACCAGGGCGTCATTCCCATCTATGAGCCTGGCCTGGAGCCGATGGTGAAGGCCAACCACGCCGCGTCGCGGCTGGCATTCACTACCGATGCCGCGTCGGCGATCGCGCATGGCCAGGTAGTGTTCATCGCCGTGGGTACCCCGCCGGACGAGGATGGCAGCGCCGATCTGCAGTACGTGCTGGCCGTTGCCCGTACCATCGGCCGGCACATGAGCGTGCCCACCGTGGTGGTCAACAAGTCGACGGTGCCGGTGGGTACCGCCGACAAGGTGCGCGCCGCCATTGCCGAAGAGCTGGCCGCGCGTGGCGCGGACATCACCTTCGACGTGGTGTCCAATCCGGAATTCCTGAAGGAAGGCGACGCAGTCGCCGATTGCATGCGCCCGGACCGCATCATCATCGGTGCGACCAGCGATGAGTCGGTAGCGGTAATGCGCCGCCTGTACGCGCCGTTCAACCGCAACCACGACCGCGTGGTCGAGATGGACGTGCGTTCGGCCGAGCTGACCAAGTACGCCGCCAATGCGATGCTGGCAACCAAGATTTCATTCATGAACGAAATCGCCAACATTGCCGAACGCGTCGGTGCCGACGTCGAGCAGGTCCGCCAGGGTATCGGCTCGGACCCGCGCATCGGCTGGCACTTCATCTACCCGGGCGCCGGCTACGGCGGCTCGTGCTTCCCGAAGGACGTGCAGGCATTGGCCCGTACGGCCCAGCAGCATGGCCTGGAGCCGAAGCTGCTCAATGCAGTGGAAGCGGTCAACGATGCACAGAAGGGCCATCTGTTCGCCCTCATCCAGCGTCATTACGACAAGGGCGAGGACGAAGGGGTGCGCGGCAAGACCTTCGCCGTGTGGGGCCTGGCCTTCAAGCCGAACACTGATGACATGCGTGAAGCCTCCAGCCGTCGCCTGCTGGCGCAGCTGTGGGAAGGCGGTGCCACGGTGCGTGCCTACGATCCGGAAGCAATGCACGAATCGCAGCGCATCTTCGGCGAACGCGATGACCTGGTGTTCTGCAGCAATGCTGACGAAGCGCTGCAGGGCGCGGATGCCCTGGTCGTGGTGACCGAGTGGAAGCAGTTCCGCAGTCCCGATTTCCAGAAGCTGCGCGAGCAGCTGAAGGACGCGGTGGTGTTCGACGGCCGCAACCTCTATGAGCCGGCCGAAGTGGAAGCCGCCGGCCTGGCGTACTACGGCATCGGCCGGGGGCGTTCGCTGCATGTCTGATCTACCGACCGAACGCGAGCAGGCGCTGGAAGCGCGCCTGGTCGAGTTGGAGATGCGCGTGTCCTTCCAGGAACAGGCGCTGGCCGAGTTGAGCGATGCGCTGGCTGATGCCCGCATGCAGGGCATGCGCAATGCCGATGTGCTGCGCGTCCTGCTGGAGGACCTGGGCAAGGTCCGCAACGCACTGAATTCTTCCGATCCGGCGAGCGAACCGCCGCCGCCGCACTACTGATCCGAATCCTATGAGCGATACCCTCCGCGACCAGCTGATGGGCCTGGGCTTCAAGCCCGCGCCCAAGCCCGAGCGCAAGAATGATGGCCCCCGCCGTGACGGCCGCCCGCAGGGCAAGGGTGGCAACGGCAATGCAAAGCCGCAGGGCGCAGGCAAGGGCGAGCACAAGCCCGGCGAGCGTCGCGGGCATGGCCATGGTGGGGCGGGCAAGCCCGGTGGGCAGGCGCGTGGTGGCCAAGGGCAGCAGGGGCCGCGCAAGCCGCGCAGCGCCGAAGAGATGGACCTGGCCAAGGCCTATGCGATCCGTGCGCAGCGGGAGAAGGAAGAGCGCATCGAGGCCGAGCGCCTGAAGCAGGAAGAAGCACGCGTGCGCCGTGAGGCGAAGGCCAAGCTGGAAGCGCTGCTGCAGGGCAAAAGCCTCAATGCCGAGGAGGCGGACATTGCCCGCCACTTCCCGTACGGCGGCAAGATCAAGCGCATCTACGTGACCGCCGAACAGCTGACCGCGCTCAATGCGGGTGAACTGGGCGTGGTCCAGCTCAACGGCCGCTACCTGCTGGTGACCGCCGAGGTGCTGGCACAGTGCGAGGCAGTGTTCGCCCCGTCGGTGGCGCTGAAGGTCGATCCGAATGCGCCGGCCGAGGAAGATCCGTACGCGGACCCGCAGTACCAGGTGCCGGACGACCTGGTCTGGTAAACGCGTGATCGCCGTGGGCGCGTTGCCCCCGCGGCCGCGGAGGAAGGGATGACCGCTGATCCAAGCCGCGGCTACGTGCCGCACATTGACGGCCTGCGCGCGATCGCCGTGCTGGCTGTCATCGTGTTCCACCTGGACCCGGGCTGGTTGCCGGGCGGGTTTACCGGCGTGGACGTGTTTTTCGTCATCTCCGGTTTCGTGGTCAGCGCGTCGGTACATCGGCTGCCGCCGCTGTCGCTGGGGCAGTCGATGCTGCGCTTCTATGCGCGCCGCATCCGTCGTATCGCACCGGCGCTGCTGGCGTGCGTGTTGCTGACCGCTGTGGCGAGCGTGCTGTTCATTCCTGAGTCGTGGCTCAGCGAAGCCAGCGACAAGACGGGGCTGATGGCGTTGTTCGGATTCAGCAACTGGGTGCTGGCGGCGATCGGCAACGATTACTTCGCGCCCAAGGCCGAATTCAATCCCTACACCCATACCTGGTCGCTTGGTGTGGAAGAGCAGTTCTACCTGCTGTTCCCGTTGCTGTTCCTGGCCTGGGCACGTGGCGCGCGCGGGCGCTGTATCAGCCTGGGCCTGTTCGCACTGGTCAGCATGGCATCGCTGCTGCACGCTGCGGTGCTGGGTCTGCGCGAGGCGCCGCCATCGTGGGCGTTCTACGCCACCAGCACCCGTCTCTGGCAACTGGGCGTGGGCGTGCTGCTGTTCCAGCTGCTGCACGTGCGGCAATCGCTGGACCCCGCAACCAGTCAGGCACTGAAGCGCGCTGCGCCGGTGTTTTCCCTGCTGGCCATGATGGCGCTGGTCCTGCTGGGGTGGGCTCTATGGTCCTCGCGTGCCGGGCGCTCGCCGTGGCCTGACGGCCTGCTGCCGGCCTTCGCCACCGCAGGCCTGCTTTGGACGCTGCATCATCATCCGCAGGCATGGGTGGCGCGGCTGCTCGCCAGCGCTCCGATGCGCCGCATTGGCCTGCTGTCGTACTCGCTGTATCTGTGGCACTGGCCGGTGTTCGTGCTGATGCGCTGGACCGTGGGCCTGCGGACACCACCGCAGATGATCGCTGCGATGGTGCTGGTGCTGCTGCTGTCATGGGTATCGTGGCGCTGGGTCGAGCAACCCTTCCGCGGCCCGTTGTCGCAGCGCCTGCGTCCAGGCCGGTGGGTGCTGAGCGGCGCAGTCGTACTGCTGTGCGCCGCCGGCATCCAGGCATTGCTCTACCTGCAGGCGCCGCGGCTGTCGCTGAGTACCGTCAGCCGGCATCCAGCCGATTGGTATCCCAATGGCGAGAGTGTGGCGGGTGATTATCCCGATTGTGCTCTGGTGGCCGCGAAGCATCGATTCGAAGGCGGCAGTGCGCGCACCTTTACCCGTGGAAACTGCGACCGTCCGCTGCCGGCCGGTGCGCCGAAGCGGGTGTTTGTTGCCGGCGATTCGCATGCGATGGCCTACATCGAGCTGCTGCAGCGCCTGGCGCTGGAAACCGGCTCTGAGGTCTCCCTCTATGGCCGTGGCGGATGCCCGCAGGTGAGCCTGCAGAAGTGGCGCGGTGCCGGGGCCGGTTGCACCGATTTCGACGCAGCGGTGTTTGCCGACATCGCGCAGCGCGCGCAGCCGGGGGACGCCGTGGTTCTGGTATCGCTGCGGGTGCCGCGCCTGTCCGATCAGTTCGTGCTGTTCGATGCGCAGGCGCAGCTGGAGGGCGAACTGACAGCGGAGGCCACGGCAGGGCGTGAGGCCGAAGCGGCCGAGGCGATCAAGCAGTGGAAGCCTCTGGCCGAGCGCGGTGTGCGCATCGTGCTGGAGGCACCTAAACCGGTGCTGCCGGCGCCCCCCTATCGCTGCTCGGACCGCTTCAATGCGCGCAACGAGGTCTGCCGCAACGGGCTGGACAGCACGCGCGTCGCGATGGAAACGTTGCGGGCACCCATGCTGGGCAGCCTGCGGCAGGTGGTCGATGGACTGCCGGGGGGCGTGCTGTGGGACCCGCTGCCGGTGCTGTGCGACGACGCGCTATGTCCCGCGCAGCGCGATGGCCGCCCGCTGTTCTTCGATGGCGATCATCTCAGCGCGCATGGCAACCGCGTGCTGCTGCCTTCGCTGCAGCAGGTGTTGCTGCAGCGCTGAACCGGAGCGTTGTCAGTGTGCGCCGTGGGTCCGGCGCGCGCGTATCAGCGGCAGGCTCAGCGCGAAGAAGCAGAGCAGGGCGCCGATCAGGGCAAACCCGCTACCCGCCAGGAACGCGGTGCGGCCATCGTCGATCTTCCACAGCTGGCCGGCAATAAGCGCGCCCAGCACCCCGCCGACACCCGACGAGAATCCATAGAGCAGTCCCTGGCCGTGGCCATTGAGACGACCGGGGAAGTAGGTCGCCAGCATCTGCATCGCCGCCGCGAAGAACGCGGCAAAGCCCAGCGCGTGCGCGGTCTGCGCCAGCAGCATTACCGGCAGGTTCTCCGGGAACAATGCGGTCACGGCCCAGCGCAGGCAGGAACTGACCAGTGCGATCAGCAGCATCCAGCTGGCGTCGTAGTGGCGGAAGAAGCGGCCGATGGTGAAGAACACGCCCACTTCGAAGACCACGCCGATGGTCCACAGCAGGCCCAGGGCGGAGGTACGGTAACCGTGATGGTCCATGTAGACCGAGAAGAACGTGTAGTACGGGCCGAACGACAGCTGCTCCATGAACGCGGCCAGGAAGAACGCCAGCACCGGCGGTCGGCGCACGATCTGCCAGAAGCCGCTGGCATCCCCCGCCGTCCTGCCGATGTCGCGCGCGTAGTGGTTGCTGAAGGCCGAGGCAACCAGCAGCACGAACAGGGGCAGCATCATCCAGGGCAACAATCCGGCGTGGCTGCCGGCGCCATCGCCTTCGATCAGCCAGCCGAACAGGGTGACCACGGCGATGAAACCGAGCGAGCCCCAGACCCGGATAAGCCCGTAGCGATGGCTGTCGGTGCCCAGGTGGGTGAGGGTGATCGACTCGAACTGCGGCATCACCGCGTTGTAGAAGAAGCAGAACACGATCATCGCCGGGTACATCCACGGCTGCGGCAGGGGCTGCAGGAAGGCGGCGAAGCTGAGCAGGGTCAGCACGCAGCCGACGCGCAGTAGGCGGATCGGTCGCGGTGATGCGGCCGCCAGCGAGGTCCAGGCACTGGGTGCGATGACGCGGGTGGCGTACCACAGGCCCATCATCACGCTGATCGCGGTCACGCTCATCCCGCGCGCGGTCAGGAACAGGCTCCAGTACGGCGTGAACGCGCCGAGCGCCGCGTAGTAGAACAAGTAGAAACTTGAGAGGCGGGCAACGGGAACGGTCATCGCGGGAATAATGCACGGTAGCGCCGGGCCATGCCCGGACAACGCCTGCGCCGGCGACACCGGCTTGGGCGTGGCCAGGGTGACCGTGCCCTGCACCCCCGGTGCGATCACGTAGTTCTGGCCCAGCATGTCACCGAGGATGGCCTTGACCACCGCATGCACCGATTCGCCTTCGAAATTGAAGGTTGCTTCACCGGTGCTGGCGCCATGCAGTGCCGGTGCCGGTGCGCGTGCTGCTTCGCGGTTGATCATGGTGCCGGTGCCACGGCGGATCACCGCCTGCGGAGCGCCCTGCGCGTCACGGGCAGCATCCGCGGCGACATTGGCCGCCTGGCCGGCCTCGGCAGTGGGCGACAGATTGCCCTTGCGCTGCACGTGCGGCGCGGACACGGTGCTGCAGCCGACCAGCAGCGCGAGGGCAAAGGACCAGGGAAGGAAACGCAGGCTCATGCATTCACTCTATCGGTTGGTGCCATCGCCCGGGGGCGGCGACGGTTGTTGCTGCTGTTGTTGTTGCTGCAGCTGGCGGCGACGGGCCTGGATGCGTTCGCGGATGGCCTGCATCTGCGCTTCGCTGGGGCCGTTGTTGGTGGCAGGCGGTGTGGCGGCCGCCGCAGCCGAGGGCGCTGGCGTACTGGCAGCAGGCGACGGCGATGGGGTTGCCGCAGCCGGCGGCGGTGTCGGCGGAGCACCTGCCGGGGGCGGCACAACGATCGCACCTGCCGGCGGCGCACCGTTGGCGCCGCGCAGCACGGTCGGCGGCTCACCGCCCTGGCCGTTGAAGACCGCCAGTTCCAGCACCTGGTTGCCACCGGGGCCGATCACGGTGGCCTGGCGCGGCTGCAGTGCCACCAGCTGCCAGCCGTCGACGGCTTCACCGTTGAGGCGCAGGCGCAACGAACGGTTCTGTTCGGTGGTGAAGGTGGCCATGCCGAAGTCGCCGGTCAGCAGCACGCCGGTCAGGCGCAGCGCGGCGCTGGCGGCAGGCTCGCTGCCACCGAGCAGATAGGGCTTCGGCCTGCGGTCCTCGGCGAACAGCGGTCGCTCGCCGATGGCACTGTAGCTGTCGGCGCTGGCCATGCGTTCTGCGGCCAACGGCGGCAGCACCGGCAACGAAGGCACCGCATCGGCATCGCCATCCGCACCTGGCAGCTGGCTGCCCAGGCCGAAGCCGGTGGCCAGCCAGACCGCTGCCGCCCAGCCGGCCAGTGCCAGCAGGAAACCGGTGCGCAGGCTGATCTGCTCAAGCTTCATCGGCCACCTCCTGCCCCTCTTCCGGCGCAGCCGGTGAGGGTGCCGGTGCAGCCGAAGGCGGTTGCGGCGCCGCGCCCGGCTCGGCTGCCGGGGCCGCCGCAGCGCCATCGGCAGCGGCACCGGGCAGCAGGTAACCGGCCAGTTCGAACGACACGTCCAGGCCGAGCCCGGATTCATTCGGCGACTGCTGGAAGCGCTGCGCGATCAGGTTGAGGTTGTCGACGAACAGGCGCGGGCTGCCGGTTTCCAGGCTGTGCAGCACCGTGGCCAGTTCGGCCACACCGCAACGCAGGCGCACCTGCATGGCCACGCGCACGAACTCGGCGTCACGACGGTTGTCGGCCAGTGGCGTGCGGTTGCTGATGGTGCAGCTGCGGTTGCCCGGGCTGGCCATCGCCACCGCATCCTGCAGCCTGGCGCCAAGCGCAGCGGCTGCAGCTTCGGCGGTGGCTTCACGCAGGAAGCCCGGCCGCTGCTGCAGTGCCTCGCGGGTGGCGCGCAGGCGTTGTTCGATCTGCGGCTGCTGCTGCAGCTGCGCCTGCACGCGCTGTTCGCGCTCGCGCAGGGCGGCCACGTCGGCGTCGATTTCACGCAGTGGCCGGGTGAACCAGGGGTGCACCAGCAGCAGGTAGGCCAGGCCCAGCACTGCCAGCAGCAGCGCCAGTGCCAGCCAGCGGTCACGGCGTGCGCTTGGCATCGGCATCGGCCGCCTCCCGGGCCGGGGCTGCAGCCGGCAACGGCTGCAGTTCGGCAGTCATGGTGAAACGGTCACGGCCGCTGGCAGCACCATCGGCCTGCAGTACGCCGGTCAGATTGACCTTGCGCCACTGCGGTGCGTCCTGCAGCAGCTGCACCAGCTGCGACGCCTCGCGGCTCAGGCCGATCAGCTGCAGGTTGTTGTTCTCGATGGCCAGCTTTTCCAGATAGGTGCCCTCCGGCAGGCGCCGGGTCAG